>CAZWDB010000058.1:0-28696 GCA_964632885.1 uncultured Acidimicrobiales bacterium
GCGAGCGTCGCCCCGGTGTGCCGGAGGTCGTGGAAGCGGAAGCCGACCACACCCACGGCTTCGGTGGCCGGGGTCCAGACCCGTCGGCGGAAGTTGCTGCGACGGAGATGGCCGCCTTCGACGGCGGTGAAGACGAGGCTGGTGGCGAGCGGCTCGACGTTGGCGCGCAGGTGCCGCTCGAGCTCGTCGACGGCGAGCGCCGGCAGTGCGACGCTGCGCCGACCCGCGTCGGTCTTCGGGGCGTCGATCTCGAGGACGCCGTTGACCTCGCCGAGCTTCTGCTCGACCAGCACGACGCCAGTGCCGAGGTCGACGTGCCGGCGCTGAAGCCCGCCGAGTTCTCCCCAGCGGAGGCCTCCGTAGGCGGCGACGAAGACGAGTGCTCGGTAGTCGTCGCCGCAGGCGTCTGCGAGGGCGGCGACCTGCTTGGGCGTGGCGACCTCGATCTCCGGTGGCCGTTCGGTGCCGGCGCCTCGGATGGTGCAAGGATTGCGGCCGATCATGCCGACCTCGACGGCGCTGCCGAGCATGTTTTTGAGCAGCCGGTACACCTTGGCGACAGTGTTCGGCGCCAGGCCGGAGCGGCGGTGCATCATCCCCAGCCACGCCTGGACGTCGGCCGGCGTGAACGTCCCGAGCTCCCGGTCGCCGAGGTGGGGGACGATGTGCATCCGCAGGATGTACTCGTACTGATCCGCGGTGGCCCGGCGGACAGTGGGCAGCTTGGTGGCGAGCCAGCGATCGGCCCACTCGGCGATGGTGGTCTGGCCGAGGGTGGGGTCGTGCCAGGTTCCCCGGGCGATGTCGGCCTCGACGGTGGCGAGCCAGCGTTGGGCATCGCCCTTGGTCGGGAACGTGTGCGGTGCGGTGATCCGGTCGCCGGCGTCGGTGGAGTAGCGGGCCTGCCAGCGGCCGGAGGGGAGCTTGCGGACGGTGCCGAAGGTGCGGCGCGCCACGGTGCCTCCTCACGGTTGGTGGAAGAGGCGGGCCTTCTGTGGCGCCGGCCCACGTAGCGCGCAGGGTCAGGATACCGGGGTGTTCAGACGCCTCCAACGGGGCGGCGGGTGGGTGCGATGCGGTGGGTAGTGAGCCAGTCCCGGACGTCGACGGGGTCGAAGCGGAGGTGGTGGCCCCACTTGTGGAACGGGATGCGCCGCTCGGAGACGAGACGACGGATGTGGCGCTCCTTCACGCCGAGCCAGCGGGCGAGGGTGGGCAGGTCGATGAGCTCTTCGAACTCGGCCTGGACGGGGTTGACGGTGGTCATGAGGATGCTCCATTGGTCGGTGACGGATGGTCACCCCACTAGGCCTTTTCGGCCCCTCGAAACCTCACGCGAGCGAGCGGGATTTCTGCTTAACGTCCGAGGACGCGCGCCGGTGCGGGCCGCTGAAGGGCGCCGAGGCGAGCGCGGAGCAGCTCGTCGCCGACCAGTCCTGGTTCGACTCGAGGCTCGCCGATCGCGATGTGTAGTCCCGGCGGTTCGAGGCCGTGCTCGCAGTAGAGCCGGTCGCGGAGCGCGTGCGCGGTCGTGGCGTTGGCTGGGCGGGCGATCGCTCGGGCAAGCGCGTCGGTCGGATCGACGGTGCCAGTGCGGTCGATGACGAGGGCCGTGTTGTGCCCGCGTCCCCGGGTGAGGCCGACGTAGATACCGGCTCGGGACGAGCCGGGCTCGATGACGCAGATGGCGTGGTCGGCGGTGATGCCTTGGTTGCCGTAGCCGGTGACGGCCCAGCCGAGCTCGGCCGCTTCGGCCACGTAGCCCGCGGGAAGGGTGACTGACCCTCGGTTCGGGTCACTGACCCGAACGGATCCGTCAGCGGTGACGGCAGTGACGGTCCAGGTGTGGCGGTTGCGGACGGTCACGCCCCGGTCGGTCTCGAGCGCGGTGTTGCGCCGGGTCGCCACCCGGTCCCCGACGACGGCCTCGGTGCCGTCGGCCAGTCGGACGGCCAGTGGGCGGGTGTGTCTCTCGGACTTACCGGAACGAGCCAACCACTGGATCTCCTCGTTGATGGTCCGGGCCATCGCCTGCGACGAGGTGGTGATGGCGAGCGTCTCGCCTCGAGCGGTGACGGCGGCGTGGGTACGAGCGACCTGTTGGGCGACGACGGCGGGATGCACCGTCCGGACCCGTCCGTGCTCGACGTAGGTGACGGCCGCGGCCGCGTCGCCCCGACGGAGCGCGAGGGAGGCCTTGGCTTGCCAGGGTTCCTCGAAGCGGTGGATGTCTTCGAGCCGGTGCGCCGCGAGGGTGTCGGTCCAGTGCGCGAACATGCCGCCTCGGGTGACCGAGGGGAGCTGTTCGGGGTCGCCGACGGCGACGAGTCGCCAGTCCCAGCGCTCGCACAGCACCACGAGGTGGTCGAGGTCGGCGGTCGAGGTCATGCCGGCTTCGTCCAGGATCAGCGTCGTGCCCCGGGGTGGGAGCTGCCGGCCGTTGGAGTCGGCGTGCAGGAGCCGGGCGAGGGTGGCGGTCGGCGCGCCGGTGGTCTCGGCGAGCACATCGGCTGCCTTGCCCGATGGCGCCAAGCCGACCACCTTCCGCTGCTGCTGTCGGAGCTGGTCGACTCCGGCGGCGACGGCGGTGGTCTTGCCCGCTCCGGCGGGGCCGACGACGAGCACGAGCCGACCGGTGCCAGCGATGGCGCCGGCAGCCGCCTGCTGCCGTTCGGTCGGATCGACGTCGCGGGCCGCTTCGATGGCGGTGTCGGCCCAGCCGAGCAGCCGTGCCTCCTGCGTGAGCACGGCGTCGGTCGTGAGAGCGCGGTTGGTGACGTGCTCGGTGATCGGCCGACCATCCCGACGGACCGGTACACCGGTCTCGGGCGGCGGGTGCAGCTCGACGCAGCGACCCATTGAGGCGGCGGCGAGGTCGTCGACGAGCGCGAGCAGTTCCCCGGTATCCCCAACGGAACGGGGAGGGAGCTGGGCGGCGACCTCCCGAGCCAGGTCCGCCTCGATCCAGGACGAGCCCTGGCCGGCCACCCGCTCCAGCGCCGTGGCGATCACCGTGTCCCGGTCGACCGTGTCCCTCAGCCGACGATGCGGTCGGGCGATGGCGAGGTTGTCGACGTCGAACCCGGCCGCCTCAGCGCGCTCGAGCCAGTCGTCTCGCAGGTCGACGGGCTCGCTCGACTTGCCGGGTCTCGATGTGACCGCGGCTCGCCGGGTCAGCTGCCAGAGATCCTCGACGGCCGGCTCGGCGCCATCGTGTTCGTCCATCCAGCGGCGGACCAGTTCGGTCAGCTTGGCCTCGACCTGGACTGATCGCTGCGAGAACAGCTCCCGCAGCTCCTCCGGTACCACCGTCAGGTCGGCCTGGCCCTGGCCGGCGGCGAGCGGTTCCCAGTCGAGACCGAGTCGGCGGGTCAGCTCGACACGCAGGGCGGCGTCGTAGAGCCACGACATCATGTACTGCTGCTTCAACAGGAACCGGGCGTCGAGCGCGAGCCAGGCGCCGGTCGGGTCCTGGACCTTGCTCCAGATCACCGCATGGGTGTGGAGCTGCGGATCCAGCATCCGGGACGTGTGCTGCCTGAAGAGCGCCACGGTCAATCCCTGGGCGTCGACCTGGTGGACCCCGTCCTTGCCCCGCCGGGTCACGCAGCCGTGCTCCTCGAGCCAGCCCAGCGTCGCCTCGACGGCCGCGTCGTGAGCGGCGACCACCTCGGTCCGGACCTTCTCGTCGGGCGACAGAGCCCACAGCAACGACACCGACTTCGGCGCCGAGAACGTTGCGTCGTAGGCCCGGGCCGAGGACTCCCCGAACCCGCGACCGAGGCGTCGGCCGTCGAGCGGGTGCTCGGCGTGCAGCATCAGCTCGAGCTGTTCCGGCCGGACCTCGCCCCCCAGGCTGACGGCATCGCAGCCGCTGCCCCACCACCGGCCCGGCGGATCGGGCGTCTCGGTGTAGTAGCTGCCCAGGCTCAAGCGCTCCGGCGCGCCCGGGTCTAAGTAGCGGACGATCGCCGAGACGCCGCCCGCCTTCGGCGCTTTGAGCACCGTGACCCGCATCATCGGGCCGACTCTCCCGACGCCAATGCAACCGTCTGTTGCTCTCTTTGGCGGTTGGTCCGTTCCATGCCCTACTAGGCCTTTGAGCAGGGCGGAACCTCACGTGGGCCCTCAGAATTTCTGGCGCGTCAACCGAGTGGAGACGGTCTGCGGCGGGGTGCTGCTGTAAGCCTGACAAGGGCGGCTGGTCCGTCGGGGTGGCGATTTGCCACTCGAAACTACTGTAAAGAGTTTATAGTAGATCCGGTGGAGGTCTCTGTCGCTCAACTGAAGTCGATACCGCCCGACGAAGTTGGTCCGACCGTGCTGGAGCGCGTCGAGGACCAGTGGTTCGATCGCAAGAGCGCGCGGATCAGCCCGCAGAAGCTGGCCGTGACTGCACTTGCCATGGCGAATGCGGAGGGTGGCGTCATCGTCGTGGGGGTTCACAACGGCCGCGTGGAAGGAACCGATGGAGACGCCAAGCACCGGAACGACCTAGTGCAGGCTGGTGTCGATCACGCGGAGCCGCCTGTCAAGCTCCACAGCGAGCTCGTCCCATGTGTCAACGACCGATCGGAGCGTGACTCGCTGCTGGTGATCGAGGTCGGTCCGAGCCCAGTCGTCCACGCCACCAAGCGCGACGACTGCTACCTCCGCATCGGGGACGAAGATCGCCGGCTTCGGTTCGCTCAGCGACAGGAGCTGATCTACGACAAGGGCCAGTCCCACTTCGACGGAACGCTCGTCCCTGGCGTCACGGTTGCCGATCTCGACCATCAGCTCATCGAGGACTATGCCTCAGAGCTCGGCGGCTCCGAGCCCGAGCGTGTGCTTCAGGCGCGGAGCTTGGTGACACCGCAGGGCGACGTCACTGCAGCCGGGCACCTGCTGTTCGCCGCTCATCCGCAAGAGAGATTCCCAGAGGCCTACGTCCGCGTCCTGAGGTTCGATGGAATCGAGAGGAGTACGGGACGCCGCCAGAACCTCCGAGCGGACATCCGGTGTGAGGGTTCCGCGACCCAGGTGATCGAAGCTGCCGACGAGGCGGTGCAGGAGCTCCAGCCGACCAGGCAGGCCCTCGGCCCGAAGGGACGATTCGAGCGTCAGGCGCTGATCCCACGCGACGCCTGGCTCGAAGGCATCGTCAACGCCGTCATCCACCGCAGCTACAGCCTCGGTGGCGACCACATCCGCGTCGAGATCTACGACAACCGCATCGAGATCTCGAGCCCTGGGCGTTTCCCCGGCATCGTGGGTCTCGAGGACCCACGTCGAGCACCCCGGTATGCCCGGAACCCTCGGATCGCCAGAGTCTGCGCCGACTACCGCTTCGGCCAGGAGCTCGGTGAGGGGATCAAGCGGATCTTCGATGAGATGCGGACTGCCGGGCTCATCGATCCGGTCTACCGACAGACGCAGACCAGCGTGACGCTCACCCTCGCTGCGACGCCACTGGATCCGGAAGTCGCCGCCCAGCTGCCCTCGCGTGCCCGTGACGTCATGGAACACATCCGTGAGAGTGGCGGTCTCTCGACCGGCGACATCGCCGAGCTCATCGACCTTTCGAAGCCAGCGACACTCCGACGCCTCAACGCGCTTCAGGACGCTGGTCTCATCGAGTGGGTGGGCAAGTCGAAGAAGGACCCGCGTGCCTTCTGGCGCCTTCGAAGTGACTGACTAGAACGAAACACATTGTTGTAGTTCGCCGGAGGGAAGCCGTTCCCGGCTACTAGAACGACGAACAGTAAAGATTCCGAAGGCACGCCTCACCCCGGGTTGAACCCGAGGCGACGGCTTTGGATGCCGAGAACGACGATGTCCGAGGCTTCGGTGAAGAAGAGGTCAGGCAGCCCGTCGGGATGCGACACGCAGGACGTCCTCGGACTGGTCGAGCGACCCCGAAGTCCTCGCGCAGGTCGTCGAGGGACTCGCCGGCCCAGAACCGTTCGAGCACGTCGGAGACCCGCACGCCCCCGCGCTCGAAGATGGGGGCACCGAACGCCCGGGTCGGGTCGGCGACCACGTCGGCGTGCTCGTAGATCGGAACGTGGATGAGCGAGGCCTAGCCGTCCGCGCCGTACTCGATTCGCCGCAGGTAGGCGGCGAGGGCCTCGGCGAACACGGTCTGGCCGCTCCGGACCACGACGAGTTCGAGCGCCGAGTCGCCCTCGCTTGACCCGCGGTGGCGGTTGCCGTACTCGAAGAGGAGCTCAGCGCCGTCGTTGTAGAGCCGGCGAGATGCAAGTGAGTGCTCGCGCCGTGGCGCTCGGGCTCGAGGCAGGTGATGACCGGATCACCGCTCACGGCGGGGCGGCCCGGTGGATGACGCACGTAGCCCTTGGCCCACGTGGCCAGCGTCGAGGCCGGCACTCCGACGATGAGCGCCGCATCGGAGACCGTGTACAGCGGGATCTCGAAGCGAAGGTCGTCGGCCGTGGTCAGGACCGTTCCCCTGGCCTTCCCGCAGTCATCCGGAGCCGGGCCAGGACGACATCGAGATCGTCCGCAGTCTCGGGGTCGTCTCGGTGAAGTGCGAGCCGCCGTTGCATCTCGGCCCTGGTCCCCTCATCGACCGGGACGATGCCGGCGTCGTTCCGGATGCTCTCCCAGATCGAGTCGACCAGAGCCAGTCGTTCGTCCACGGGTAGCGCGAGGATCGCATCCTTGGGTCGACGGGCCACGCATCCAGCCTGCCCGGACAGGATGTCCTCCGCAACGACGCCGGCACCGTCTCGCCCGAGGCGGCGCGACGGTCCTCCCGGCGACGGGTCACGCGGCGCCCGTAGTCTCGATGGAGCTGACGGACTGTCTGAGAGGACGCAAGTGACGCTGACGAACGGCGGATCGTTCAACGACAAGGTCAACTTCACCTGGTCGGTCGCCGACTTGCTGCGGGGCGACTTCAAGCAGTCGGAGTACGGGAGGGTCATCCTCCCGCTCGTCGTCCTGCGCCGGCTCGACTGTGTGCTTGCCGAGACCAAGGAGGCCGTGGTCGAGCGGGCGCAACAGCTCGAGGGGCGGGTCGACAACCCCGACAGGGCGCTCAAGGCGGTGGCCGGCCGCGAGTTCTACAACACGAGCCGATTCGACTTCGCCGAGCTGACCGACGATCCATCCAGCGTTCGAGACAACCTGAGAGCCTTTATCGGCGGGTTCTCCAGCGGCGCTCGAGACGTCATCGACAGGTTCCGCTTCGACGACCAGATCACCCGTCTCGACGACGCCGACCTGCTGTACCAGGTGGTTGCCCGCTTCGCTGACCTCGACCTCCACCCGGACCAGGTCGACAATCACGAGATGGGCTACATCTACGAGGAGCTCATCCGCCGCTTCTCGGAGCAGTCCAACGAGACCGCCGGCGAGCACTTCACTCCACGTGAGGTCATCCGGCTGATGGTCGACCTGCTCCTCACCGAGGACGACCGGGCTCTCCGCAGGCCCGGCGTTGTCCGCACCCTCTTCGACCCCGCCTGCGGCACCGGCGGCATGCTCGCCGTGGCCGAGGATCGCCTGGCGGAGATGAACGAGAGCGCCCACCTTGAGGTCTACGGCCAGGAGCTCAACGACGAGTCTTACGCCATCTGCCGCTCGGACATGATGCTCAAGGGCCAGCAGTCGGAGAACATCAAGAACGGCAACTCGTTCTCCAACGACCAGTTCAAGGGCCAGCGCTTTGACTACCTGCTCGCCAACCCGCCGTTCGGCGTCGAGTGGAAGAAGGTCCAGAAGGACGTGAAGGACGAGGCCAAGAACCTCGGCTTCCAAGGTCGCTTCGGCGCCGGCCTGCCCCGTATCAACGACGGGTCGCTGCTGTTCCTCCAGCACATGGTCAACAAGATGAAGACGCCCGAGGAGGGCGGATCTCGCCTCGCCATCGTCTTCAACGGCTCACCCCTGTTCTCCGGCGCTGCCGGCTCCGGTGAGTCCGAGATCCGACGGTGGGTCATCGAGAACGACTGGCTCGAAGCCGTTGTGGCCCTGCCTGACCAGCTCTTCTACAACACCGGCATCTCCACGTACTTCTGGATCGTCACCAACCGCAAGGCCCGCGAGCGCCGCGGCACGGTCCAACTCGTCGACGCCCGAGAGTCGTGGGCCAAGATGCGCAAGAGCCTCGGCGAGAAGCGTAAATACCTCACCCAGGAGCACATCGACGAAGTCGTGAAGCTCTACGGCGCCTTCGAAGAAGGCGATCGGGTAAAGATCCTCCCGAACGAGTCTTTCGGCTTCCAGCGCATCACCGTCGAACGGCCGCTGGTCGGCGACGACGGCAGAGTGGTGACCGACCGCAAGGGCAACCCGAAGCCCGACACCGCCCGTCGGGACCAGGAGAGCGTCCCGCTGCCCGAAGGCACGCCCGAATGGGAGCCGAGTGACGACAAGACGTCGGGGCGGATCGAGCGCCTCTTGGATGACGCGCATCTCGAGCTGGTCGAGCGGTACCTCGCCGACGAGATCCGCCCGTGGGTGCCCGGTGCTTGGGTCGACCACAGCAAGACGAAGATCGGCTACGAGATCCCGCTCACCCGCCACTTCTACGTCTATGAGCCGCCGCGTCCCATCGAGGAGATCGATGCCGAGCTGCGTGAGCTCGAGGCGAAGGTGCAGAAGCTCCTCAGCGGGGCAGCTCGGTGACGCCCCGCCTGGCTCCCGCGCGCGGTCTTGCGGAGGTGCAGCTCGGTCGTCAGCGTTCGCCACAGAACGCTGATGGCCCGTACATGACGCCCTACCTCCGTGCGGCGAACGTGAAAGACGGAGAGCTCGATCTCAGCGATGTGAAGGAGATGAACTTCGACCCTGGGGAGAGGCAGATCTTCCGGCTGCAGCCGGGTGACGTGTTGGTATCCGAGGGTGCGGGCAGTCTCGCTGCCGTCGGGACCTCGGCGGTGTACGAGGGTGACCCGCCCGGAGTGTGCTTCCAGAACACATTGCTCCGTCTGCGGCCCCGGGCGGACACTGATCCCCGGTTCGTCGCGTGGTGGGCTCGAGCGATGTACGCATCCGGGGAGTTCGCGCGGTTCGCCACCGGTGCGAGCATCTACCACCTCGGAGCCGAACGAGTCCGAGCGATGCGAGCGTGGATTCCGGCGATCGACGAACAGCGGCGGATCGCGGCGTTCCTTGACGCCGAGACAGAACGCGTAGCCCAACTCATCGCCGCCAAGACCCGCATGATTGAAGTGGCGCTGGAGGCACGGGATCGAACTCTGGACGGCCGTGCTCTGCCTGGTTTCGACCCGTGCCGGCGATTAGACCCAGCTGACCTTCCTCTCGAAGGGGAGGTGCCCGCAGGGTGGTCGTCGCCACCTCTGGGAACGCTGCTCGACAGAATCACCTACGGATTCACGAACCCAATGCCTACGGTTGACGACGGGCCGTACATGATCACTGCGAACGACGTTGCCGACGGCTCGATTGAGTTCGACGCGGCACGGCGAACGAGCGAGAGCGCGTTCCAGCAAGAGCTCACCGACAAGTCCCGGCCTCAGGCCGGCGACGTACTACTGACGAAGGACGGAACGCTCGGGCGTGTTGCGATCTCACGCGGAGAGAGGATGTGTGTCAATCAGTCGGTGGCGGTCCTAACGCCGGACCGGACGCTGATCGAGCCCGAGCTTCTTGTCGAGCTATTGAGGGTGCCTGCGTATCGCGATGCGTTGATTTTCAACGCCGGCGGAACGACCATCAAACACCTGTACATCACACGGGTCGTCAAGCAGCGGCTCGCACTCCCCCCTCGCTCAAGCCACGGAGATCTCCGACGGTCGCTGGGCGAGACTAATGACCAGTTTGCTCGCCTTGTATCGACCATCGGGCTGACGATCGACAAGCTGCAGGAACGTCGGCGCTCTCTCATCACCGCCGCCGTGACCGGCGAGATGGAGGTGCCGTGATGGCGAAGTCGAAGGAGGTGCACTTCGAGGACGAGGTCGTCGCTGCTCTGACGGAGCCGGGCGGCTCCGGCTGGGTGCTCGGCGCAGCGGATGGCATCGACTTCCACACCGGCATCGCCACCGACGAACTGATGTCCTTCATCGGGGCGACGCAGGTCGACGAGTGGAACAAGCTGCTCGTCACGATGGGCAACGACGCCGACCGGGCACAACTGGAGTTCCGCAAGCGTCTCGCCAGCGAGCTCGACGCCCGAGGCACCGTCGACGTTCTCCGCAACGGCATCAAGGGCTGGGGGTGCTCGTTCCGGCTCTGCTACTCCCGGCCGTCGTCGAAGAAGAACCTCGGCCTGTGGGAGAAGTACGAGGCCAACCGGCTCACGGTCACCCGCCAGCAGCGGTACAGCGCCAAGCACAACAACAGGCTCGACGTCGTGCTTTGGGTCAACGGGCTCGCCGTCGCGACCGTCGAGTTGAAGAACCCGCTCACCGGTCAGACCGTCGAGCACGCCAAGACGCAGTACAAGACCGACCGGGACCCGAAGGATCCGTTCCTGTCGAAGCGGGCGGTCGTGCACTTCGCCGTCGACCCGCACCTGGTCTTCATGACCACCGAGCTCGCTGGCGCCAAGACCCGGTTCCTGCCGTTCAACCAAGGCAACGACCACCGCAAGGGCAATCCGCCGGCACCCGCCGGCAAGCACCGCACGGCCTATCTGTGGGAGCAGGCCTGGGAGCGGGAAGCGTTCCTCGACCTGATCGGCCGGTTCATCCACGCCGTCACCGAGGACGGCACGGCCAAGACGATCTTCCCCCGCTACCACCAGTGGGACGCCGTCCGTCAGGCCGAAGCCCACGCTCGCGATCACGGTGCCGGGCACAAGTACCTGTTCCAGCACTCGGCTGGTTCGGGGAAGTCGAACTCGATCGCCTGGCTCTCGCACCGCCTGTCGGTGCTGCACGACGAGTTCGACAAGCCGGCGTTCGACAAGGTCATCGTCATCACCGACCGGCGCGTCCTCGACGACCAGCTGTCCAAGACCGTCGCCCAGTTCGAACAGACCGCCGGCGTCGTGCGGCGCATCGAAGACAAGGACGCGTCGAAGTCCAAGAACCTCGCCGAGGCGCTCGGCACCGAGACCGCCCGCATCGTGATCTGCACCCTCCAGACCTTCTCCTACGTCGACAAGGCATTGGCCGTCGGGCAGCGCAACTACGCCGTCGTCATCGACGAGGCCCACTCCTCCCAGACCGGGGCGGCGGCCTCGGACCTCAAGGGTGTGCTTGGGGCCAAGTCCGAGGAGGAGCGGCTCAAGCAGGCCGAGAAGGCCGAGGCCGGCGAGGAGATCACCGTGGAGGACAAGATCGTCGCAACGGTCGCCGCCCGTGGTGCGCAGGCCAATCTGTCGTTCTTCGCCTTCACCGCCACCCCGAAGGCCAAGACCGTCACGCTGTTCGGCACGGCCGGGCCCGACGGCAGGCCGAGGCCGTTCCACGTGTACTCGATGCGTCAAGCCATCGAGGAGGGCTTCATCCTCGACGTGCTCACCCAGTACACGACCTTCGAGGTGTACTGGCGAGTCCGCCAGATCAGCGGCAGCGACCCCGAGGTGGCAAAGGCCAAGGCGTCGAGCCAGATCGGCAAGACCGTCTCGCTCCACGCCCACAACCTCGCCCAGCGGGCGAAGATCATCGTCGACCACTACCGGGAGCATGTCCGGCCCGAGATCGGCGGGCGAGCCAAGGCGATGATCGTCACCGCCTCCCGGCTCCACGCCGTCCGTTACAAGCAGGCCATCGACCGCTACCTGGCCGACGAACACATCACCGACACCCGTGCCATAGTCGCCTTCTCCGGCACCGTCACCGACCCCGACGACCCCGACAACGGGTTCAGCGAGGCCGGCATGAACAAGCACCCCGAGTCCGAGACCGCCGCTCGGTTCAAGGGTGAGGACGGCTTCGACCCCGACGGCTACCAGGTGCTGATCGTCGCCGAGAAATATCAGACCGGCTTCGACGCCCCGCTTCTGCTGGCCATGTACGTCGACAAGAAGCTCGAGGGGGTCAACGCCATCCAGACCCTGGCCCGGCTCAACCGCACCCACCCAGGCAAGCCCCTGCCCTTCGTCCTCGACTTCCGCAACGACGCCGACGCCATCGCCGAGGCATTCCGGCCCTGGTACGACACGACGATCTCCGAGCCGGTCGACGCCAACACGCTCTACACCTTCCAGGGCAACCTCCAGTCCGCCGGCGTGTTCAACACCGCCGAGGTCGATCACTACTGGTCCGTGTTCGCCGAAGCCGCCCCGAACGACCGCAAGGGCAACGGCGCGCTCTACGCAGCCCTGGAGGCACCGCTCGCCCGGTTCACCGACGACCTCGACGACGACACGCGCGAGCAGTTCCGTTCCGACCTCGACGCCTACCTGCGCGGCTACTCGTTCCTCTCCCAGATCGCCACCTGGACCGACCCCGACCTAGAGAAGCTCTACGTCTTCGCCAAGTCGCTCAAGGCTGTGCTGCCTCGCCGCCCGAACGACGGCGCCATGGACCTCGGCTCCGAGGTCGAGCTCACCCACCTCCGCATCGAGAAGCAGGGCGAGTTCGACACCTCTCTCGCCGGCGAGACCGACGAGCCGGATCCGCTCGACCCGTACCCAGGCGGCGGATCGGCCGGCACCGAACCGGAGAAGGAGCGGCTCTCCGCCATCGTCAGCCGACTGAACGAGAAGCACGGCCTCAACCTGTCGCTCACCGATGCCCTGCTCTTCGAGCAGTTCAAGGACGACTGGACCGGCGACCCCGAGATCCAGACGGCGGCGAGGGCCAACGACCTCGACAACTTCATGATCGTCTTCGCCAAGAAGTTCATGAACGTAGTCCTGCAGCGCATGGACGCCAACGCCGACATCTTCAAGGCGATCCTCGACGACGACGCCTTCGCACGGGACCTGCAGAACAGCTACGGCCGAGACGTGTACCGGGAGCTGACCTCTCCGAACGAGGGCAGCGAGGGTCGAACATGACGGATGCCGATGACAGCGAGGACGTGCTTGCTCCGATTGTTCTGGAGTCTGTGCGCATCCGGAACCTCCGAGGCTTGACGGAGGTAGTGCTCGATCTCGATCCGGAAGTCACGCTTCTCGTCGGCAGGAACAACTGCGGGAAGACTCGGATCCTGAGAGCAGTCGCTCTCGCTCTTGGAGCCGTGCCGGCAGAGAACGATGACTTCACGATCGGCTCCGATGACTACCCGGTGATCGACATCGTGGTCGCTCCTGCGCCATGGTCGCCGGACGCCCTTTTCGTCGAGGACGTTGGGCAGGTACTCCATCCCCAGCCCACGCCCGACGGCTCTGAGCGGTTCGCGTGGCGAACGACGATCCTACGCTCAGCCGAAGGCCACGGAGCTCTCCGCAAGGAGGCCGTATTGGCCTTCGACCCGTCCGACGGCTGGTTCGAGCCGGCTTCGGCGCCATCGCTCTCCCGGGAGCAGCGACGGCTGTTCTCCGCGGATCTGATCGATACGCAGAGAGACCTAGCTGCTGAGCTTGGACTTCGAGGGTCGGCGATCCGACGCATCCTCAGTGACCTCGAGCTACCGGATGCTTCGAGGCAGTCGATCGAGGACGAGCTGGAAGCGCTCAGTCAACGCATCGTTGGGGAGAGCGTCGCATTGGCTGCAGTGCAGGAATCACTCCGGCGCGCGGAAAGTCATGTCGGCGGGTTTGGCGAACCGAGCCTCTCGGCCATCCCCGCCCGGGTCGAGGAACTGTCGCGTTCGGTCGCGCTTGAACTCGATACCGGCACCGGAGCAACCCCGCTCCGGCTGCATGGCTCGGGACCCCGTAGCTTGGCGTCGCTTCTGGTCCAGTCCGTCCTGTACGACCGACGGATGGGAAGGGACCGCCCCGAACGCCGTCCTCATCCAGTCACCCTCGTGGAAGAGCCGGAAGCGCATCTGCATCCTCAGATGCAAGGAGAGCTGCCGGGGCTCCTAGCGGGCGTGCCGGGCCAGCTCGTGGCGAGCAGCCACTCGATCACCCTTGTGAGCGAGGTGGATCACAAGTTCATCCGTCTGGTCAGGAGTGAGTCCCCGTTCGTGGTGAGCCTCGCTCCATCGGAGGGGTCAGCGCAACGGCTCACGGATCCTGATCACCATGTCGAGGAGGTGGAGAAGCTCAAGCGCCAGGTCGAGAGACCTTTCGGGGAGTTGCTGTTCGCAAGCGCCGTTGTGATCGGAGACGGGGCTACGGAGCGCTCATTGGTCCCACCTCTCCTCCGACACGCATTGGGAAGCAAGGCCCACGGAGTGTCCGTTGTCGATCCGGGATCAATGGGCCAACCCTTCACCACGTCCGTGATCAAGTTCGCAGAGGCAGTTGGAATCCCCTGGCACCTTCTCGCAGACGGTGATGCCACCGGGCGACAGGCAGTCGAGAACGTCCTGAGCGGACGGGGCGTGGCACCGGACGAAGCCACGTTGGTCACCTACGTGCATGAGACGGAAGCGACCGAGGCGCTGTTCGTCGAACTGAGTCTCGACATCTGCCGCACAGCGCTCACCACCGTGCTCGGGGAATCGTCGGTCGCTGACGAGCCGACCGTGTCCGACCTTAAGGACGTCAAAGGGGCTATCGGGCGGTTCCTGGCGTTAGCGCTCATCGAGGATCGCCCGGACATCGCAACGTGGCCCGAGTCACTTCGCACCTTGGTCGAGCGAGTCAGCGCCATGGTCGATCCCACAGATACCGAGGTGCTCGGTGCAGTTTGAACTGGACGGTGAGCAGGCCCAGGCCGTCACAGTCGACACACCCGCTGTCCTGGTTACGGCCAGTGCCGGGAGCGGTAAGACGGAGATCGTCGCGCGCAGAGTCGAACGTCTCCTCGTGGAGACAGCAACGCCGACCGCTCGCATTCTCGCCGTGTCGTACACGGTGAAGGCCGCCGAAGAACTTCGAGCAAGATTCGATACACGACTCGGTGAAGCAGCTCGTCGGGTGGACACGGACACATTGCATGGATTCGCTCACGAACTCATCCGTAAGTACGGCACGTGGATCGGACTGCCACAAGAGGTAGGGGTGATCTCGCGGCAGGAGGACCGCCTTGAGCTGCTCGACAGGTGGCTGCGTGCCGAAGGTCGTGACCTCGCGGACGCGGAACTTGCAAGTGTGCTGACCGACCTGGACACGGGACGTGCGCGCAGGGACCCGGGAGTTCGATTCCATGATGAGTGGGAGGCTGCGCTGACTGAGTCGGGGGTCCTCGACTACCCAGCAATGCTCGAGAGAGCGATTGAGCTCTTGTCGATGCCGAACGTGCATCGACAGTTGGGGCGCCTCTACGCGTACGTAATCGTTGACGAAGCTCAGAACCTCACGCCGGCGCAGTATGAGCTTCTTCAGGTGCTGTGTGGCCATCCCCCCGAACTCGCGACGCCACTGATGCTTGTGGGTGACGACAAGCAGTCGATCGTGGAGTTCTCCGGTGCAGACCCCGAGCTCTTGAGCCGCTTCCGCACTGACTACGGGGCGACGAGCATCCATCTCACTCGCAACTACCGGTCGGCACAAGCCATCGTGCGACTCGGCGATCGAGTGGCGGCACGACTTGGTTCGTCCGTGTCGCCCTCTGATGTTGTTTACCCGGCGCCGGGGTGGATTGGCACCACTGTCAGTTCCAATGAGCGATCTGAGGGACGCGAGGTCGCAGCCTGGATCTCCGATCTGCTTGAGGGCGGGCTCCCTCCCGACTCGTTGGCACCTGGGGAAAGTGGTGAGGTGGCAGCGGAGCAGCTAGCAGTGTTGGGGCGCTCGGCAGCCTCGCTGCGAGGTACGGAGCAGGCTGTTAGCGAACTCGAGATCGAGGTGGCCACCGCGGTTCGTCTCGAAGATTGGGTCACCTCTCGGCCGGGCCAGGTCGTCGCGGAGCTGCTCGCCTGGCGTAGCGCACCTTCAGAAGCTGCGGGATGGGAGCTCTGTCGACTGCTTGAGGCCGACTTGGAGACACATCTCGATGATGAGTCGATTGCTTCGCTGCTCGACGGTCACTCGGACTGTCAGCAGCTGAGCGATCTGCTCGAGGCTGACACGCCCGCAGAGTTCATCGGAGTGCTCGCAGAAACCGCGATCGACGGTCCCAACTGGGAGGCCGATCGTCAAGAGATCATCGGCTCGTGGGAGCGGTTCGCGCGTCGGACGGACGCCGTCGACCGGTCGTGGTCAGGTTTCCGTGCGTTCATCACCCGGATGCAGCGAGGCAGCGATGCTGCGCCCGGCGTGCGGCTGTTGACTGTCCATAAGGCCCAGGGCCGCGAGTATCGGGCCGTGGCTGTTGTGGGACTCAACGAGGGCCAGTTCCCGGACTTCCGAGCGAACACCGAGAATCAGCATCGGGCAGAGGTCCGAGCCTTCTACGTCGCGGTGACCCGACCGGCCCGGGCGCTCCTCCTCTCGCGCTCTCTGGAACGAGATACGCGAGCTGGACCGTGGACGACTAACCCGTCGGAGTTCCTCGACCTCCTCGAGCCGTAACCGATCGCCGTGCCCAATCCGTGCCCAAAGCAGTGGGCACGAGGGGTCGTTGGCGGTCAGTGACGGTTGACGCTCACCCCTCTTGACCTGCGGTTTCGCGAGTGAGCCCAGGTCAGCGGCGCGCTCCGGCCGTCTTTGCAAGCAGGGGGTCGTGGGTTCGAGTCCCATCGTCTCCACCACACCACCACCACCACGAGGTCCTGGTCAGAGGCGCTGGATCACCGCGGCGCAGTGGCGGTCACGAATGCTTGGGGCGATGTCTCGTGCGGGAGCTCGGGAGCACGAACGCTCACTTCCGGGGCCACGAATCCGCTCGCGGTCAATGCCGCCGCCACGGCCGAGGGCTCGTGGCGCCACGAGGTCATCGTCATCGCCGTGCCATACGCGTCGATCCGTTCGTGAGCGCTACCGTCGCCGGCCTGGAACGCGACGAGGACGATGGCGCCCGACGCGACGACGCGCCGAACCTCCGCGAACACTGCTTCAAGGTCGGAAGGTGGCGTGTGGGTGATCGAGTACCACAGCACCGCCGCGCTGAACGACCCCGTTGCGAACGGGAGTGACAACAGGTATCCGGCCACGAATGGAACCTGGCGGTGCAAGCCACGACCAATCTGAAGCATGCCGAAGGCCATGTCGATAGCAATCGACTCCAATCCGTGCTCGTGGCACATCGCCGCTACGCGACCCGGGCCGCTTCCAAGATCAGCGACCGGTCCGGTCCCGGCCCGCCCCACCAGGTCCGCAATCAGGTGTCGGTCCTCAGCGGTCTCGGTCGCAGCGGAGATGGTCGAACCAACAATGCGTGCGTACTCCGGAGCGGTCGCCTCGTAGACAGCCCGCGCCATCACCGTGTCGTCGCGATGACCCACGTAGAGCATCTTGCCGGTTCTGTAGCGCTGGCCTCAGGCTGTAGCGATTATCTCGGCAACGAGCTCTGGTGCCTCGACGATGGCCATGTGCCTCACGCCTTCGAGGACGATCGCCCTTCCGTGGGGTGATGACGCCGCGAGGTCACGGATCCGATTGGGTGTGGCGACCGCGTCGGCGGAGCCGGTGACTGCGACGAAGGGAACCGTGAGGCCTTTCACCTCTTCTAGGACCGAGGTGCCGGTCGTCGCTCGTACGTGAGCTCGCTTGACAGCTCGCGGGCACTGGAGAGCGTCACGCCGAGTTTGCTCCACCAACGACGGTTCTGGTGCTGAGCCGAACGCTCCTGCCCGGACGAGGGTTCGTCCGAGGGGAGCAACCGAAAACAGTGCGTAGAACAGCCGCGACGCTGAGAATCTCAATACGGCGCGCTCGCGCACGCTGTGTACTTCGCCGTGAGTTCCGAACGTCACTACCGCCCGGACGCGCGTGAACGCGGAGCGGTCCGTGGCAGCTGCGAGGGCGTGGTACCCGCCGGCGGAGTGGCCGACAAGTACGGCGTCACGAAGGTCCAGCGACTCGAGCACCGAGACAACGTCTGCCGCCAGTTGCGACAACGACAAGTCGCGAGAGCCCATGGTGGACTCTCCGTGGCCGCGCAGGTCGACGGTTACCACCTGATAGCCGTCCCGGACGAGAGCATCGGCAACCGCTCGCCACGTACTGCCTATGCAGGCAAGGCCATGGAGCATGACCACAGGAGGGCCGTCGCCCTCAACTCGGCACGCGAGCGTCGCCCCGTCAGTGCAGGTCACATGAAGGCTTCTGCCTTCAGCCAAGCGGCGTCATCCCTCCGAGGTCCGCCGCGGTGCTAGAGGTCCTGCGATGCCATGAAGTAGTTGTTGTCAGGGTCGGCCAACTCCGCGAGGCGGATGCCTTCAGCGTCGGGCGAAAAGGGCCCGTTCAGCACGCGACCGCCATGGTGTCGGACGGCGCCTAGGACTTCGTCAAGGTCGGACACGGTGAAACTGAGCCCTGTCCGAAGGAGCTCCGCGTCCTTACGTCCTCCGTGTAGCGCCACCGTCGCTTCTCCGAACCGCAGCTCGCTCCACTCCGGCGTATCGACCGACACCTCGAGCCCGAAAACCTTGGCGTAGAACTCGACCGCGTGTTCCATGTCAGACACGTCGAGTAGGTACTTGACCCCCCTCAGCATGGCCAGAGTGTATTGCGCGTCGCCTCTCTGTCGTGGCGGGTGCTGGGTCTATTCGACACACTCGCCGGACCGCTAAGTTGGAGCGCGCTGTGGGACCAGAGATGCCGGGGACGGTGGCTCGCCGGCATGAGAGGAAATGCACGTGACGACGATTGAGCGGCCATCGCCGGACGACTTCGATTCGACCATCCGTCCACAGGACGACTTGTTCGCGTGGACCAACAGGAAGTGGGTCGACAGTGCCGTGATCCCCGACGACCGGTCGACCTGGGGGTCATTCGAAATCCTTCGCGAGAACTCCGAGGCCGACGTTCGGGCGATCGTCGAGGAGGCCGCGGCCGGGAGCGCGCCCACCGGCACCAACAAGCGCAAGATCGGCGATCTCTATCGCAGCTTCATGGACGAGGAAGCCGTCGAGGCGCGCGGGGTGACGCCCCTTGAACAGATCTTCGGACGGATCGAGGCCGTTGAGGGCGCAGACAGCCTGGTCGCCCTCACCGGTGAGTTGGCCCGACTCGGAGTCAGCGGCGTCTTGGGGATGCGGGCTGGGGTCGACCGCGGCAACCCCGAGCGATACGCCCTGCATCTGTTCCAGGGCGGGATCGGCCTGCCGGACGAGTCGTACTACCGCCTCGACAACTACGCGGAGATCCGGGACAAGTACGTGGCGACCATCGCACGGCTGCTTCGTCTGGCGGGCGTGGAGGGGGCGAGAGACGACGGCTCCGCGCGTGCTCAGGTCGACCGCATCATGTCGCTCGAGAGCCGCATCGCCGACGCCCACTGGGACCGAGCCTCGATTCGTGATGCCGTAAAGACGTACAACCTCACTACTGCCGACAAGCTCCGGTCGATGTTCCCCGCTGCCGACGCGTGGTTCGAGGGCTTGGGCGTCGCGGCGAGCGCTTGGGACGAGGTCATCGTCTCCCAGCCCGACGTGGTCGAGGCGACCGCGCTGGCCTTGAAAGAGGTCGACCTGGCGACTTGGAAGCATTGGCTCACCTGGAGGGTGGTAGCCAGCTATGCGCCCTACCTGTCGGGCGACCTCGTGGAGGAGCACTTCCGGTTCTACGGCACGGCTCTCACTGGGGCGCCGAACCTTAAAGCGAGGTGGAAGCGGGCTGTCGGCCTGGTGGAGAACGCCATGGGCGAGGCCGTCGGTCAGCTGTATGTCGAGCGCCACTACTCGGAGAAGGCGGCGAGTCAGATGGACCAGCTCGTCGCCAACCTGCTCGCCGCGTACCACGAGCGGATCACCAGGCTCGACTGGATGGCTGACGAAACCCGCGAGCGGGCGCTCGCCAAGCTCGCGGCATTCACGCCGAAGGTGGGCAAGCCAGTCAAGTGGAGGGATTACAGCACCCTCGAGATCGATCCCAGCGACCTTCTCGTCAACGTGCAACGGTCCGCCAGCTTCGACTTCGACTACAACGTGAACAAGATCGGCGGTCCAGTAGACCGCGACGAGTGGCACATGACGCCGCAGACCGTCAACGCCTACTACAACCCGACCATGAACGAGATTGTCTTCCCCGCCGCGATCCTGCAGCCGCCGTTCTTCGATGCCGACATCGATCCTGCCTACAACTACGGCGCGATCGGCGCCGTGATCGGCCATGAGATCGGCCACGGTTTCGATGACCAGGGCTCCCGCTATGACGGCGACGGAACGCTCCGCGACTGGTGGAGCAACGACGACCGCGAGCGCTTCGACACCAAGACAAAGGCGCTCATCGACCAGTACGGCGCCCTCTCACCGCGTGCGCTCTCCGACGACCACAAGGTGAACGGGGAACTCACCGTCGGGGAGAACATCGGCGATCTCGGCGGCGTGGCCGTGGCACACCACGCCTACCAGCTCAGCCTCGGCGGCCAGGAGGCCCCGGTGGTCGACGGGCACACCGGCGATCAGCGCTTCTTCATCGGATGGTCGCGGGCCTGGCGCATGGTGCTGCGGGAAGCGGAGGTGATTCGGCGACTGGCGATCGACCCGCACTCGCCGCCGGAGTTCCGGGCCAACGTGGTGCGCAACATCGACGCGTTCCACGACGCCTTCGACACCCAACCCGGCGACGGTCTCTGGCTCGACCCCGAAGAGCGCGTGTCGATCTGGTAGACGGGCTGGTAGGCCGCGCCGGGACGAGGCGCGATCGGACGCGAACGGGTAGAGCGGCCTCATGAGACTTGCCCGCCGCGTGATGATCCTGTTCGTGGTTACGACCACGGCTCTCGGCCTAGCCAGCTGTGGGACCGCGTCGCAGGGACCGGAAGGAGCCCAGCCCGCACCTGGCACCGATGAGTTCACGCCGTCTGTGGTCGATGACCTCCCCAGCTTTCCGCGAAGCCAAGAGGTCGCGCCGACGTCGGTCGAGAACGGCACTGCGAGCCGGTCGTTGCTTGCTCGGGATACCACGCCGCGCGCCGTGCTCGACTTCTACGTAGACAAGCTCCAAGACTGGCAGCTGCTCGCTGACCCCGCCGACGCGGGCGAAGGCGTTCTGTGGGCCGAGTGGCTCTCGGACACCAATGGCAACGAGCGGCGGCTACGGGTGACAGCGACCAGCTCGACGCCAACTGTGGACGACGGTCAGCCGGCGCCCGAGGAGTCCGACGTGCAGATTGACATCCTGCTGTACCCGGATGACGAGGAGCGCCCGCCGCCTGGCTGAGCCCGCGGTCTCAAGCCTGCTGTGGACCTCGCCGCCGGCGGACCGCGCGCCGAGTGAGGGCCGCGACTACCGCCGTGAGCGCCGCAGCTGCGATCCAAGGAAGCCATCCCAGGCTGGCGACTAGGGATCCCTCGTCCGGGACGAGGTAAGTGGTGACGGCGAGACGCTGCAACACCGCGGGTTCGTCGCCGCCCGCGGCGGGCTCGGCCTGGGCCAGGACAGCAACCGTCTTTGGCTCGGCCGACAGCTGCCTCGGTGCGGCCACGCGCACGGTCACCCGCCGCTCTTCGCCGGCGGCGAGTTCGACCCGTGTGGGAACGGAGACCCACCGGACCGGCTCCGGATCCCCCCCCAGCGAAGCGGTGCCGTCGTCGTCGACCGAGGCGGGGGTAACCGAAAGCCGGAGCACCAGAGGACCGTCGTGCTTGTTCCACACGCGAAGCTCGCCGGCCGTGGTCTTGCCCGCCTCCAGGCGGATTCGGAGCCGGCCTTCGGAGCGGTTCTCGACGACGTCGATCCCGAACGTCTCGGTCTCGATCGCGCCGGCGGGCGCCGCCAGCGTCCCGAGGACGAGAGCGGCGCCCGCAAGCGCGAGTGCGATGGTGCGAACCATGCTCCTATTGGAGCGCAGTTACGACGAGCGTGCCTCGATAGTCGCCCGGGGTCGTTCCGTCGGGAACGTTTACGTTCAGGGTGGGAAGGGACATGTACGTACCCGTCTGGGCCACGATCTCGGTGAGCGTCAGAGGGACGACCGAGCCGACGGTTTGGGCCAGGAGAGCATCGATTTCCGCCGTGCTGAGCTCACCGAGCAGCGGGTACGCGGCCACGAGGGCGCTGACGACGGTCTCTTCCGGCACGAGCGTGGCGAGCGGGGTCGTCGCGAGCAGCGCCTCGATCTCGCTCAAGGCCGACGTCGGTCCCAACCCGCCGGCGAGAACGCCCAGGGAGGTCGCCGGGTCGACGCTCGGGCTCGGGTCTCCCGTGCCGACGCCGGCGCTGTACTCGGCGTTGGTGAACGGCCCGGTGTCGTTGGCCTGCGGGATGATGGGCAGCTTGGTGAGTTGGCTGAGGTCGACGGGCACCTCGACGGTCTGAAGGTTCCCCACCAGGTTGGAGAGCTGGATCTCGCACCGGACTCCGTCGAGGATCGTCAGGCCGAGGTCCGCACACAACACCAGGTCGGTAACCGTCGTGACCGTGTCGACGAGCGGCTGCACCGTCGCGGTGACGCCGAACACGTTCAACGGCTCGGCCTGCGATCCGAGCGACACGTCGGCAGAGTCGATCGCGGTCGTGTAGTCGAGGGTGCCGTTGTCGAGATACATGTTGGTCATGGTCGCGGTGACGCTGAAGCTCTGACGATCGAAGTCGCTGTCGACCACCCGCACCCGGAAGGGAAGGGAGCGGGCGGCGCCAAAGTCGAGCGAGGTCAGGGATTCCCCGACCATGTTCTCGACAAACAGCGTCCGGCTGCCGGCTGCTTCCGCGAGCGTCACATCGACGTCGGTCTGGGCCTGCGATGGCGCGACCGCGGCCGCGGCGAGCAGGGATGCACCAGCCAGGATGGCGGCAATGCGGTGCTTAGGCATGGGAAGGCTCCAGTCGGCTGCGAAGAATGGTGAGGACAAGGAAGCCGGCGAGGATGAGCCCTAGCGCGGCGAGGAGCAACCACTCGACCTCGAACCCTGTGAAGGGGAGCGGGCCAGAGTGGGCAGGGGGTGGGACCTCAGACGTCGACGACCGCGGCACCTCGAGGGTTACCGACACGGTCGATGCCTCAGCGTCGAGGGTCGTTACGAAAAGGTCCGCAGGGTGCACCTACATGGCATCGGCGGATCACTGCGACACAGTTGATAGCCCATATGGGTGATTTTGTGATCCATCAGTCGGACTAGTCAGTGGTGGCGACCGCTCCTGCTGAGGTCTTAGCGGTTCCCGCGGCGCGGGCCACTGCGGAGGCCTCTCCCGCGATCACCAGGTACTCGAGATTCCTGAGGTGTGACACCTCGCCCACCTTCTGGCCCCGACGGTCGTGGATGCCGATCTGGGCGCCGACGTACCGCTTGGAGTCGAAAGCGACCACCTCGACGGCGCCGAGGGGCGCGCACATGTCGCGCAGGTCGTCCAGCGAGAGCCACGCCTCGTTGTTGTACGAGATGATCACGAGGTCGGCGTCGACGGCGGAAACGCACCTAGCGAGGGCGCTGGGCATCTCGCCCTTGCGGTTGAATCGGCTCTTCGTCGACTCGTCGCGAGCGTCGGTGCGCTTGCATGCGACGCCGTAGTGGTCCGGCGCATCCCACGCGACGAGGGTCTCCCACACGTGATAGTTCGTGAAGTATCGATGCTGGTTGTAGGGCGGATCGAGATAGGCGACGTCGAAGGATCCGAGACGGGACACGGCTTCGGTCGCGTCGCCCCGGATGGCCCGCCCCCCGCCTGGAAGTAGCGCCGGCGGGCTGAGAGTGAGCGGGCGGAGGGCGCGTGGGGCCCACTGTTTGAGGAACGCCATCTGCAGACCTGTGGTCGAGTCGACCCGGTCGGCCGCCTCGAGCAGGCTCGTGAGCAGGATCGGGTACAGCTCGCACCCGGCGTACTCGGCCTCGATCGTCTCCCTTATGGCGTCGATCCGCTCGCCGTTCTCGGGTCGGAAGTACCGCGCCTGCTGACAGAAGGTCTCGGTCACGTACCCGGCTCGCGGCGGCACCGACTGGAGGTGGGCAAGGGCGCGGGCAAGAGCTGCGTGGTCGATGGCGCCGGCGTCAGTCTCTATGTAGCAGCGGGCGAACACCTCGGAGTATCGGGCGGTGTCGACGGCGGTCACGTGTACCCCTCCCGACTTGAAGGCCTGAGCGACGCGCGTGGTCCCGGTGAAGAGATCGAGGGCGGTTCTCGCGTCGACCGCATCCGTCATCTTCGCCAGCACGCCCACGAGCCGTCGCTTCGAGCCGAGGTACTTGATCATCGCCGAGGTCGAGCGTAGGAGGGAGGGGGTACCGGCCGGTCGATGGGTGTGGCGATGGGTGTGGCGATCGCTGAACCGCGCTGAGTCCTCAACCACCACCGTTTAGGGGTCGACAGGTGAAGCGTCGGTAGCATCACCCGCTCGTGCCGCACGCCGGCCGCTCGCTACCACGCCACTCACCCATGCTCGCACCTCTCCGACACCCACTGGCCGTGACCGCGGCACTCATCGCGTTCGTTCTGGGCGCGCTGACGTTCGCGCCGCCGGCCGGTCCCCGAACCGTCGCCGCCCCGGTAGCCCACCGCGCAGCGCCGTCGTCGACGGCGGCGGTTTCGACGACCACGACCACCGCACCTCCCACGACCACGACCGCCCAGGCACCGGCGCCGCCCCCGGCTCCGGCTGCTCCCGTTGTCGACGACGCCTTCTCGGCACGCGTTCAACAGATCATCGGCGAGAGCGCCGCGGGCCTGCACGTCGCCGCGCTGGTTGCCCGGTCCGACGGTGTGGTCGTGGCGGCCCGGAACGGCGACGTGCCGGTCTTGCCGGCATCGACGCAAAAGGTCGTTACGGCCGCGGCCGCCCTCGACGTCCTCGGCGGCGGCTTCCGCTACGTCACCCGGGCCGCGACCACCGTCGCAGCTGACGGCAACGGCGTGGTCGGCGGCGACCTCGTGCTGGTCGGATCGGGCGACCCTGCTCTGGCGGGACCTGACTTCGGGGCGATCCGCACCGACCGCCCGCGGACGCCCCTCGAGGCGGTAGCGGACGCCGTCGTCGCAAGTGGCGTGCGCCGTGTCAGTGGTCGGGTGGTGGGTGACGCCTCCGTATTCCCGCACCAGCCGGCCGCGCCGGGCTGGCTCGACGCCTACCTCGCCGACGGCGACGCCGTCCCGTCCTCGGGCCTCACCGCTGACGCCGGCCGGCGCATCTGGCACGGCCAGGGGGGCTATGAGTCCGAGCCCATCTCCGACCCCGCGGGCCAAGCTGCCGTGGTGCTGACCGCCCTTCTCCGGGAGCGCGGCGTAAAGGTCGCGGGCGAGCCCGTCGCCAGCCTCGGCGGCGTGTCCGCTCCCCACACCGTGGCCGAAGTCGCCAGTCCGCCGATGAGCGACCTGCTCCGCCACATGATGCAGTCGAGCGACAACCACTTCGCCGACGCCATCTTCCGCACGATCGGCCTCAACGCCGGCGATGCGACCTGGGAGGGATCGGCGGCTGCGGTGCGCGCTGCTCTCACCCGCCTCCAGATCGACGCGAGCCGCCTCGTCATCGCCGACGGGTCTGGCTTGTCCCGAAACAACCGGGTCACGGCGGGTGTGCTCCTCGCGGTCGACCAGGCGCTGCTGCGGACAGGTCACGCACCGCTGTGGCGAGAGCTTCCCGCAGTGGCAGCCGCCAGCGGAACGCTCAAGCGCAGGCTCGTCGGGACACCGGCCGACCACCGGATGCGTGGGAAGACGGGTTCGCTGCGCGATGTGAACGCCCTGGCAGGCAGCGTGTTCGCCTCCGGCGGACCCCGCTGGCGCTTCGCCGTGATCGGCAACGGGCTCGATCGCCACGGGAAGCGCCTGGTTCGTGATTTGCAGGACGCGCTGTCGGTCGCTCTCGCCGAAGAAGCCGCCCGGTGCGAGGCCGTCGGCTGTCCTCCGCCCAGCTGAGATCCCGCCCCTGCAGGCAGAGAATCGGACGATTCGCCACCGCGGCCGCTGGCGCGTTTACGCTCTGGGCGCCGTGCGACGACTTCCGGCCGTCCTCCTCGCGCTCGTGTGGTTCGGGCTCTCCGCTGCCCCGGTGGCCGCGCAGTCGGCGCCGGCCCTACCACCTGCGCCTAAGGCGTGGATAGTCGTCGACGCCGCTACCGGAGCGGTGCTCGACGGAGGCAACGTCCGGGAGCCCGTGCACGTGGCGAGCACGATCAAATTGCTGACCGCGCTCATCGCAGTCGAGCGCCTCGATCCCGATGCTTCGGTTCCGGTGAGCGAGCGGGCTGCCGCCATGCCGGCCCGCAAGCTGAACATGGGCGCGGGGGAGACGTGGACCCTCACCGACACGCTGTACTCACTGCTTCACTCCTCGGCCAACGACGCGGCCGCTGCCCTGGGGGAACGCCTCGGCGGGACGCTCGAGGACTTCAGCGACGAAATGGCCGCCGCCGGGCAGACCCTCGGACT
Organism: uncultured Acidimicrobiales bacterium; assembly: GCA_964632885.1. Lineage (GTDB taxonomy): Bacteria > Actinomycetota > Acidimicrobiia > Acidimicrobiales > CAZWDB01 > CAZWDB01. The sequence goes on from CAZWDB010000058.1 coordinate 26,330, forward strand.
CGAGGACGAGCCGGTGCTGCGTGATCCTTCCGGCCTCGACGACGAGTACTCCGTCGGTGGCGGCAACCTTGTCTCCGCCCGTGACATCGCGATCATCTCCCGGGCCGCGCTCGCCGATCCTGTTCTCGCCAAGATCGCGCGTGAGAAGGAATACCGCTTCACCGGTCCCGACGGAGTGCCCCACCACCTCATAAACCACAACAAGCTGCTGAGCCGCTACGACGGGGCTATCGGCATGAAGACCGGCTACACCAAGAAGTCAGGCCACACCCTCGTGGCGGCCGCCGAGAGGGGTGGGCGCCAGGTGATCGCCGTGGTGCTCGGAGCCGTCGACATGTATGGCAGCGCGGCCCACCTCCTCGACAAGGGGTTTGCCACGTCCCCGGCAGAGGCGCCCGGTGGCCACCTACCGCCGGTGCGCTCGCTCGAAGCCCCTGACGAGTTGGCCGCGGGGCCTTCGGCACAGTCGGGCCAGCTCCAGGTCGGGCTCGAAGAATCGGCCGCAGCGTCGGGAGGCTGGACCCTCGGCGCGACGGCCCGCGCCGCCGCGCTGCGCCTCGGGATGGGTGTCATCACCACCGCCGTCGTGCTCCGCGCGAGGGTTATCGTGCGCAGAGAAGCCCGCCGGCGCCGCCGTCGCCGCCAGCGTGAGCGTCAGGCACAACTTGCTCGTGCCCAGCCCGCTGAAGCCGGGACCGAGCTGTTCCAGGGATCCCGCGGTTCCCGGGGTGTCCGAGGTTCCCGAGGGGGCAGCGAGCTCGAGCGCGTGGGGTGAGCGACGAGGACCGCCTCGACACCTACCGCGCCATGCGGGACTTCGAGGCGACGCCGGAGCCGGCCGGGACGCAGCCGCAGCCATCCGACCGTGCCCGGTTCGTCGTCCAGGAACACCACGCCACCAGCCTCCACTGGGACCTGCGACTCGAACGCGACGGCGTCCTCGTCTCGTGGGCCGTACCGAAAGGGATCCCGCCCGATCCGCGCCGGAACCACCTCGCTGTGCACACAGAGGATCATCCGCTCGAGTACCTCACCTTCGCCGGGGACATCCCCGACGGAAGCTACGGCGCGGGCGGCATGTCGATCTGGGATCACGGCACCTACGTCACCCACAAGTTCGACGAGCAGGAGGTGATGGTCACCTTCGAGGGAGAACGCACGCGCGGCCGTTACGTGCTGTTCCGAACCAGGGGCGACCAGTGGATGATCCACCGGATGGACCCGCCCGAGGACCCCTCACGGGAGCTCATGCCAACGGGCTTCGAACTGATGGAGCCGGTCGACGATGAGCTTCCGTCCGATGACGACGGGTGGGCCTTCGAATTCGACTGGCCGGGCGCGCGCTTTGCGGTCGCGGTCGAGGGCGGACGGTGTCACGCCACCACCCGGGGCGCGGAGGTGACGGGCGTGTGGCCCGAGCTCGCCCCGTTCGGGCGCGCGATCGGCGCCCTTCCGGTCGCCCTCGACGTCGTCGCAGTGACACTTGGCACAGATGGCCGGCCTGACACCTCGCGCCTCGCTCGCCGCCGCGAAACGAAGTCACCCAGTGCGACCCGGCGCCTCGCCCGGCAAGTGCCCGCGACCATCCTGCCGGTCGACGTGCTCTGGCTCGACGGGCACTCAACCGCCGACCTGTCATACCGCGAGCGCCGCCGGCTGCTCATTGATCTCGCCCTCGAAGGGTCGCACTGGCGGACGTCGCCATCCCATGAAGGGGCTGGCGAGGCGGTCGCGACCGCCGCCGCCCAGCAGGGCTTGCCGGGGGTGATGGCCAAGCACCTCGACAGTCCGTATGTGGCGGGCCCCTCGGAATTCTGGAGGCGCGTCGCGGCTCCACTTCCCACATTATGAGACGACCTGGTCGAAATCTGAACATTTGTCGGTGCAACTTCGGCGCGCGAGGTAGGGGATCCGCGCTTGAACGACGAATAGTGAGAGCAGCGTTGTAGGCTGTCCTGTGGCACCGATCCTTGGGGGTGGTGCCCGCGGTGCGGGCACAGACTGGTGCGCAGGAAGCGAGAGCTAACCCTCGGAGGAAATGGATCGGATGGCCACGGCACTGGCAACCACCCCACAGTGGGAAAACATCGAGTGGCGGCGCGATGCCGCGTGCAGGGATGTCGACCCCAACCTGTTCTTCCCGGTTGGTGTGACGGGGCCCGCGGTGGCCCAGATCGCAGCGGCCAAGTCGATCTGCGAGCAGTGTCCGGCGACGTCCGACTGCCTCGAGTTCGCGATCACGACGAACCAGGAGTTCGGCATCTGGGGCGGCACCACCGAGGACGAGCGTCGGGTGCTCCGGCGCCGCTGGCGCGCCGAGCAGCGCCGCCGGACCGCAACCGGCGCCTGACCAACCCTTCACAGCCC
>CAZWDB010000059.1:0-27072 GCA_964632885.1 uncultured Acidimicrobiales bacterium
CCGAACCCAGATAAGGGTTCGGGCTGTCCGGGATGTCTCGCGACATCACATTGGCGCCCCCGGCAGGATTCGAACCTGCGACGCACGGTTTAGGAAACCGATGCTCTATCCCCTGAGCTACGGGGGCTCGTACAGCAAAAGCCCTGGTCAGTGCCGCACCCGGGCTGGGGCCAGACCAGCGTAGAGGCAGTCTGGGCCGCGGTTGGGCCGCGGGAGATCGGGCCCAGCTCCGGCAAAGCGGTTCCGCGGTCTCCCACAAGCCCCTGGGTGTTCTGGCAACGGCCACCCCCGTTGACCGGTCCGACCCGCCGGATCCCCACGCTGCGTGGCGAGTGGAAGAGCTGTCGCACCGAGCGATGCTCCACCCCACTGACCGCGCCCCGCAACTGGTCGGTTGGCGATCGGGAAGTCGTCGGGATCCCACCTGGGGGAGCGCGGATCCTCCGCCCACGTCGGCGCGAAGGAACAGTAGATCTGGCCATCTGTGTCGGTGCGGTAGACCTCTGCGGCCCACACCTGTCCCCACGCCCCCCCGTTCGACCTCCGCCAGCGGGTGCCGGCGCGCGTCGGCGAGCAGCTGCTGGCGGACGTCGTCGGGCAGGGCTCGGCCTATCGCCACTTCGATGGTCTCCAATGTGTCGTAGATGCCGAGGACTGGGAATGGGCAGGTGCAGTCCTCAGCGGGATCGGCGGTGCCGCCGCCATCGTCGTCAGGGCCGCACTCCCATACATCCGCGAAGAATGCGGCGGCGTCGCGGAACCAGGAGATGCTCCAGATGCAGCCGTCCTCAGCCTCGATCTCGTACTCGCGTGCCGTCACGACACCTCCCCGATTCGCGTGATCTCGCCTGAGTCGGGGTCGCCTTTGGTTACGAGCCCGGCGTACGCGGCGTCGATGCGCTCAGCGAGCTTGTCGTGCTCGTCCTCAAAGAGATGGCCATAGCGGTCCAGCGTGGTGGTGATTGAACGATGGCCGAGGTGGCTCTGGATCGCCTTGGGGTGGGCGCCTTGCGCGATGAGCAGGGCGGCGCAGGTGTGGCGCAGGGCGTGAACGCCCATGTCGGGCAGCCCAGCCTCGATGAGGGCGGGCTTCCAGACTCGACGCGCGAAGTTCGAGTAACGGACCGGCTCGCCCAGCGGCGACTGGAACACGAGCGTCTGCTCCCCATCCAGAGCCGCGAGGTGTCCGGCGACGCCGTCGCGGAGGAACCGCGGCAGCGTCACGGCTCGGCGTTGATGGGTCTTGGGCGCCCCGAAGTAGAGGGTTCCCGACACGTCGGACAGGCTCTCCGCGACCATCAGCCGGGAGCGGAGCAGGTCGCACCGGAACTTTCGCAGCGCAGCGGCCTCCCCGAAACGGAGCCCGCCGATGGCGAGCACCTCCACGAAGAGGCGGTAGCGGGGATCGATGACCGCGAGGAGGTCGCGGAGCTGTGCCGGTTCCAAGTAGGCCATCTCCACCTGCGGGAGACGAGGGAGCTTGATGCCCGAGCATGGCGAGGCCGCCAACCGGCCATCCTCGACCGCCGTGTGCAAGATCGCCGCGAGGAGGTGGTATGCCTGGCGACAACTCGACGCGCTCAGACCGCGCGCCTGGAGGGTGGAGAGCCACTCCCTTATGTCGATGGGGCGGATCTCGCCGATAGGCGCCCGCTCGAACGCTGGCAGAAGTCTGACTCGGAGCATCGACTCGTACCCCGGTCGTGTCTTGGGCTTGAGGTGCGTCGTGGTTGCCAGCCACCGCTCTGCCCACTCGCCCAAACGGACCTGCGACCGACTCGGGTCGATCCAGCTACCGCGGTTCTTGTCGACCTCGATCTGGGCGAGGAACTGTTCGGCGTCTGTCCGCCGCCCGAACGTTCGTGACCGCTCCGTGCCGTCGGGACTTCTGTAGCGGGCTCTCCAAGTGAGGGTGCCGCCGCGCCGACGCTTCTCGATGTGCGCCACTCGTCGGATCCTTCCGTGCAACTCGCAGCACTGCGCGAGTCCGAAAGGACGGCCATCAGGTTTGGCTCCAGGCCGTCGAGGAGCGCTCCCGCGAGACTACTGCTGCCAGCCCGAGCGGAGCGTGTCGCTCAGCGCGTTCCCGATCGCACCTGGCTCTCCACCCAGTGCTCGACGTCCTCATGCCGGTAGCGCACATGGCGGCCGAGCCGTACGAATCCAGGGCCGCGGCCCTGGTAGCGCCAGTTGGCGAGCGTCGCCGTCGGCACACCCAAACACGCGCTCACGTCGTCGGGCGTCAGCAGCCTCACAGTGTCAGTTCGCGCTTCAACAGCAGCGGCCATCCGTCCTCCGTCTCTGTCATCAGTGGCGACACCTACGAAGGCTGCGTATTGCTCCCCAACGTCTCTCGGTCAAAGATCCCAGAGAGCTGATCGGTCGGGGCGCTGTCGGTGGCGAGCGGCTCCAACAGCGCCGAGAGCTTTCCCGGTCTCGATCATCTTGCGCACCTTGTCGGGGTTGGTGCCGACAGGGAGGCTTGGTCGTCGAGTTTTCACTACCTGAGCGGTGGGTTGCGGGGTTGCTCGCCGTCGCTCGGGAGGGTCAGGGTGAAGCATGCGCCGCCGTTGGGCGCGGTGGTGTAGCGGAGCTCGCCGGTGTGGGCGCGGGCGAGGTTTCGGGCGAGGTAGAGGCCTAGGCCGGTTCCTCCAGTGGATGATCGTGCGAACTTGCGGAAGACGTAGCCGGTGTGTTCGGGGGGGATTCCGGGGCCTGAGTCGATTACCGATAGGCAGGCCTCGCCGATTTCGTTGGACCACACTTTCACTCGGATGGGTGTGTCTTCTGGTGCGTGTCTGGCGGCGTTGGTTAGGAGGTTGACGATGATCTGCTCGATGCGGCGGCGGTCGACGAAGACGGTGGGTTCGGCGAGTTTCTCGACGACGATTTGGTGGCAGGCGATTGAGGTTGAGGTGGCGGCGGTGTCGGCGATGTCGCAGAGCCGCTCGGGGGCGGAGTTGACTCGGAGGGTGCCACGGTCGATCGAGCGCACGTCATCGATCAGCTCGACGATGCCGTGCATCTGGGTGCTGTGTCGGTGGACGGCTTTGGCGAGGTCGCTGGTGGCCTCTGACGATGTTGGGTCGTCTTGGGCGAGCTCGCTGGTGCCCAGCAGGATGGTGAGCGGTTGTCGCAGTTCGTGGCTGAGGATCGCCAGAGCGGTGTTGGTGTCGTCTGCAGAGAAGCCGAGGGTGTCTGCCGTTGTCGGCGTGGTGCAGCTCACCACGGTGAAGGGGTTGGCCTGCAGGTAGTGGAAGAGTCCGTCGTGATCGACGGGTCGGCTCCACAGGTAGCCCTGCCCGAATTGGCACCCGAGGCGCAGGAGTTCGTCGCGTTGGGCGGCGGTCTCGACGCCTTCGGCGATGACACGTAGGCCGAGTCCGGCGGCGAGGTCCAGGATCGCGCGCACGATGGTCGTGTCGTCGGGGTCGCGGCCGAGGCCGTGGATGAAGCTTTTGTCGATTTTGAGGTTGTCGATGGGGTAGCGCTTCAGGTAGGCGAGGGAGGAGTAGCCGGTGCCGAAGTCGTCGACGGAGACGCGGACGCCGATTGCTTTGATGTCGCGGAGTATGCGATTCGTAGCGTCGGCTTCGCCCATGACGGTGCCTTCCGTGAGCTCGAGGGTGAGCAGCCCGGGCGGCAGGCCGGTGTCGCTTAGCGCGGCGGTAACCGAGTCGACGAACCCTTCGGCGTGGAGTTCTTTGGCGGAAACGTTGACGGACATGCCGATGGGACCTTCTGGGGTGTCGGACATCCACGCGGCGGCGGTCGCGCATGCCTGACGAAGTACCCAGCGTCCGATGGCGATGATCTCTCCGTTGGCTTCCGCGGCCGCCAGGAACCGGTCGGGGGGGATGAGGCCGCGGGTGGGGTGCTGCCAACGGATGAGCGCCTCCGCCCAGACCGGCGTGCCTGCCTCGAGCGCGACGATGGGCTGGAAGTGGACACGTAGCTCGTTGTTGGCGAGCGCGGTGCAGAGTCCTTGGGCAATGTCGAGGCGTTCGTGGACGTGGTCGAGAAGCGTGTCCTGGGATGCTGCGACGGTGTCGCCGCCTTGTCGTTTGGCTTCGGCGGCGGCCACGTCGGCGCGCCGCAGGACTTCGGCGACGGACACTGGTGGGTTCCAGTGGGCAATGCCGATGCTCGCGGTTACCACGAGTTGCCGGCCGGCCACCTGGACAGGCTGTCGAATCTGGTCGCGGATCTGGTCCGCCAGCTCCGATGCATCCGCTTGGTCCGCCCCTTCGGCGACCACGACGAAGGAGTCGCCAAGAAAGCGGTACGCGATGGCGCCTCTCGGCAGCCGCTCGCGGATGCGTTGGGCCACGGCACGCAGTAGTTGGTCGCCGTGGGCGTGACCGATGCCGTCGTTGATGAGGCGGTATCTGTCGAGGTCGATGAGCAACACCGCGCCGCGTCGATTTCCCGATCCTCGGTCGATCGTTTGGAGGAACCCGGACTCGAGCATCTGGCGGTTCGGAAGGCCTGTGAGTTGGTCGGTTGTCGCCGACTCGGTGAGTTGCCGTGCCTGTCGGCCTTCGGGGGAGGTAGCCGCCGGTTGGGCGATGAGCTGCACCGGCGAGCCCGGCTCGTCGTGTGCGGGCCACATGGTGAGGTGGGCGACGACGACCGCGGTGTCGCGGGCGTGGCGTCGGAATGTGACGGTGGTCGAGCTGCCCTGTGGCCCCGGATTGAGGAAGGCGGCGGCTGGCTGGTCGGCCTCCGCGACAAAGTCGGAGAATTTGGCGCCGATTAGCTGTTCCTCAGGGCGGCCGAGCAGCACGGTGAGTGACCGGTTGGCACGGAGGATGGCCCCGTCCGCTGCGAGCATGCCGGCGGCGATAGGCGACGTGTCACCCAGAGTGGGTTCCCCGTGGTGCTGCTCTCGGGCAGACAGTTCGAGTCGCGGGGCGGGAGCCGGGTGCTCGGAGTGGGTGGAGAGCCGCGGCGTCATCGCCTTGCCCGGTGGTTGCCGGTGGCGGTCATCGCCGGCGGATGCGGCGAGGTGTCACCGGTCCGAATGTCCGGCAGCGGCGTGCTGGCCGGGCGCGGCGGGTGGTCTCGGATGTCGGCGGCGCTTCGGTGTGCGGTGTCGGTGGGATTGCGTGTGGCGTTGTCGATGTGGCACCGGACGGCGGCAGTTACGGCTTGTCGTTCGGCGACGGTGAGTAGGGGGCGGGAGAGGTCGCGTGTCCACTGGGTGGCCCGGTGTCCGTTGAGGATGATCGTGCCGTGTTGTGCGGTGGTGGTTTCGGCGGCGGGGTCGTCCCAGCGGATCAGGCCAGCGACGAGGCGCAGACTCGGGTCGGCGCCGGCGGCGACCAATGCGGCTTGGAGCCGACGGGTCGCGGCGGCCGCTAGGTGTGCTTGTACTTGTAGGCCGTCGGCGGCGGCGAGGTTGTCCCTGCCGCGGACGCGGTCGGTGTCGACGGAGCGGATGGCTAGGAGGCCGGCGGGGGCGATGAGGAGATGGTCAAGCGCGAACTCCTGGAGCCATGCGCCGCTTTCGATGTCGACGCCGGCATCGAGAAACCCGACGGCGGCGGTCCGCGGGTCGTCACAGAGCGAGGAGACAGGGTCGTAGTCGACATCGACCACGCCAGATGGCGGGGAGAGGCGGTGGCGGTAGATGACGTCGGGGGCGACGACGAAAACCACGGGGCCGCCGGGTTCGGGGACGCGAAGGATGGGGCGGTCGAGGGTCGCCGCGAGCGCGGCCAGGTCGGCGAGGTCGGCGATGTCGGCGACGGCGGCGCCGTTGGTGGCCACCCGGTCGACGGGCACCACTCGATCCCGGTGGCCGTGCAAGGGGTCGTCGACGACGCCTCGCCGGCGACGACGGTGCAGCCCGAAGGCAGCTATCGCTGCCACTGCGGCTGCGGTGGTGGTGGCAGCCCGCGCCGCCTCGAGGGGCACGGCACGACCGGCGATGGTCATTCCCTGGTCCGCGGTGGCACTGGGCGACGCCTGTCCGACGCGTTGGGCGGTGAGGTCGGAGGAGCCGGGCCCGAGGTCGCTGCCGACCAGGCGCATACGGGTGCGGTCGAGGTCGAAGTCGACGTCTTGTTCGAAGCGCTCGTCGATGGCGCCACGTCCGACAGTCCCGTGAACCTCGACTTGGCCGTGGAGGGTTACCAGAGCAGACGATCCGCCGGTCGCGGTGGCTGCGCGGAACTCTTCCACCTGGGCCCACAGCGCGGCGATGTCGATGGTGGCGCGCAGGTCGGCGCCGCCGTCTGTGAGGGGCGCATCATCGAGGGGTATGTGGCGGTGGAGTCCCTCGGAGTTGGAGAGAACGGCGCTGAGCGCGGCGGTACCTTCGACGTCGAGGGGCGCGCTGCTGTCGAGCTGGTAGGCGAAGCGCGCCTCGACCTCGGGTACGAGGGACAGGAATACCGGGTCGCCGGTATCCACTGACCCGTCGGGATAGGCGACGGGAGCGTTCGCGGCTGCGCCGTAGTCGACGCGGGCGGAGTGGCTGAACGCCGCGTCGGCTTGGCCGGTGGCGAGGGTGGGGGCGGCCCAGGCGACGCCGGCGGCCGTCGCGGCCACAGCGGCGAGGGCCGCGCTCGTCCAGGGCGCCAGCCGAGCCGGTGGCCGCGGTAGGGTCGGGAGCGGGCGGCGTCGGGTGGCCCGCGCTGCTGGCAGCGCGGCGACCGCCAGGCCCGCGGCGATCCAGATGGACCAGTGCGCCTGTCGGGCGGCGGCGAGCAGTCTCCCGGCGTGGGGTAGCCGCCACCAGAGCTTGCCGACGATGTCGTCGGCGGCGGGACGGTCGGGGTCAGTGAAGTCGTTGTTGTCGCCTTGGAGCACGAATCCGTCGGGCTCCTCCTCGACAATGCGGTGCAGCAGCGTCGCCTGCAGCTGCTCAGACCGGTAGGCGACGGCGTCGCCGACCCGATACGGACCGGAGCGGCGGATGACTGCAAGGTCGCCGGCATGAAGTTGGGGCTCCATGCTGGCGCCGCGGACGGTCAGGTAGCTGACGCCTCCCAGCTGGGTGGCGGCCAGCGCGGCGATCCCTGCGACTGCGGCAGCCAGCAGCAGGGCGAAGAGAAGGTGGGCTATGTGTCGCATGGCAGTGGATGGCCATCGCAGGTCCCACCCGAAGGTGGGACCTCCGACAGGTCATGATCAGCTGGCGACCAGGGCGAACTTGTCCGCCGTGTCCACGCTCTGGCTGACGGTGCAGGCATAGGTCGAGTCGTCATTGGTGGCGTCGTAGGTGCCGGCGTCCGAGCACGTAGCCGGTGCCGCGTCGTTGAAGGCGACCGAGATCGTCTTCGCGGTCGTGTCGCCGGTTAGGACGAGGGTGACCGAGGTGATGGTGTCCTCGGCGGTGTTGAAGCCATAGGTCACCGACTCGGCCGTCACGCCCGAGATCGTCTGGGAGCCGTACCCTCGGGTGACCTCAGACGCCGGGAGGGTGTTGCTCGCCGTGAACGCGGAGCCGGCGAGTGTGGCCACGCCGACAAGTCCGGCCACGACGGCCAGGCCGCGTGCGGTGCGCTTGTTCTGCTTCTTCATTTTCTCTTCCTTTTCGTTCGGTAGCCCGGCTGACCCGGTATTGGGTCCCGTGGCTTTGCGCCCCCGCCTCGCGGCGGGTTTGCCCTTTCGCTGTCACGTGAGGCATCGATGCGGCCTTGGCCCAGCTGTATCCCCTTTCGGTGTGGAACGACTGAAATGCCCCCTTCGGGCGTTGACACCAGGCCGTCCCACATCCCCCGCACTCCAAAAATCGATCTGCCTGAAGCGCTGTTGTCGTCGTACCCCTGCATGCGGGTTTTGTGGTCGAGCCCTCAAGGACCAGGCGGCGGTAGTCAGGTCGTTGAGATGGTGTCGCCGTCACCGGTCGCTATTCGCCTCACGCAACCGGATCGTTTGCCGCGGTCCAGCTCACATCTCCGTCCGGGCGCCCGACTTCGGTGGAGACGACCTGCGCACTGCGGGACGGGCTGGAGAACCGACACTTTGACCACAGAAGACTCGTGGCAGGTCTATCTATCTGGCGGGCGGCCAGCCTCGGATCCACGCGGCCGCGCTGAGACCTGGTCACCCGGCCAAAGCCACGGGCGAGTGGTCGGTCTCCCTCGCGCCTCGAGCGGTGGTCCTCGGGGTTCCGTTGTTGGTCAACCCGAAGCGGCGGTACAGCTTGGCTGAACCTGCCGATCTCGGTGCCTTCGGTGACGCGTTGGCGGATGCGCTGTCCCGGCTTGGCTGGACGCAGCGCACCTTGGCAGACGCGTTGGGCATGAGCCAGAGCGCGGTCAGCCATTGGAAGGCCGGGACCAGCGAACCGCTCCCGAGGACAGTATTCGCGGTCGAGGAAACGCTCGGTCTCCCGCCTGGAGAGCTGTCCCGCCACCTCGGATATCTGCCCGCCGGAGACGTCCCTGCAGCTACCGTCGAGGCCGCCATCGCCGGAGATGCACGACTCTCGCCACAACACCGACGCGTCCTGCTGGCCACCCACCGGGAGCTCATCACGCCCTGACGCCGGACCAGACTCGAGCCTCTCTGCCTGGCAACAGGCAGTCACAACACCACGCTGCTGATGATTTGCATTCAAGCGCGATTACTGCGAATCATTGAGGTGTGGGTATCGGAGCGGGAGGAGTCGAGGCGACTTCCGCGCTCGACTGTGCATCGCGCCTGTTCGGACTGGGAGGCCTGCTGAGAAGCACTTGGCGGCGCCTCTCGCCGAGGGACCGAGATGCGCTGCTGGCGGAGTTGATGACCTACGCGGCGCTACTCCGCAACACGCTGGACCCTGCCCAGCCCGATGGGATCGCCGGCCCAACCGAAGAAGACGTTCGCGCCCAGCTCAAGGTTCCCACGAGCCAGGTGTATCTCCAGCCGATCGTGTGGCTGCCCACGAGCGAAGTCGTGGGATTCGAAGCGCTGACCCGCTTCGCCGCGTGGACACCGGATCGGTGGTTCCAGCGGGCGTGGGAGACAGGCGTCGGTCTCAAATTCGAGCTCCAAGCCGTGAAACGAGCCCTGCCTACCCTCGCCGACCTGCCCGCCGATGTCTATCTCGCCGTCAACGTCGCCCCGCTCACCCTATTGTCGACGGATCTCCTCAAGCTCCTGAGGAACGCGAACCCGCACAGGATCGTCCTCGAGCTGACCGAGCATGCGCCGATCGACAAGTACGACATCTATCGACGCCAACTCCGCCGCCTCCGCAAACTCGGAGTCCGCATCGCCGTCGACGACGCCGGCGCCGGACACGCCTCACTGCAGCACATCATCCAACTCGGGCCCGACATCATCAAACTCGACCGGATACTCACCTCCAACTGCCACAAGGACCCCGTACGGCGATCGCTCTTGAGATGCCTGGCGACATTCGCCTCACAAACAAAGACATCTCTCCTCGCCGAAGGCGTTGAGACGACCGACGAAGCCGACGCACTTATCTCACACGGAGTCGCGTTCGGACAGGGCTACTACTTCGGCCGACCCCAACGACACGCGGCCCTCGCTGTCAGCGCCGAATCGGGTGGCTGGCTCGTCGCCACCGCCACCGACCAGACCGGCTGAACTCAAGCATCGGACACTCCGACCGTCGTCGACGCCAGGCAGCCCACCAGTGACCCTGGCGCCGGGCAGCAGCAAAACAACGGAATCCAACCGGTCTCCACCTTCGTCGCTTTCGTTCGATCTCGCGAACGGGAGCCACCCCCCGTTGGCCGGGTGGCACGCGGGCAGGCCCGGTGAGCCCCATCCCTCCACGGCACTTATCTCTAGTCGTGTTTGTCTTCGATGTGGCCGACGAGGGCTTTGGAGCCCGTCGCGGCCACATTACCTAAAGGGCTTCTTCGAAGCCTCCCTCGAGCGGCGCTCGATTGCCCTACGTGCATCTCGGCTCCGCGGTGTTCGTGCCCCGCTCCAACGCGCCGGCGTGTGGGCCGTCAGGACACGGCTCGTGGGGTGCTCGGGCGCGGCGCGAGCCAACGCTTGGGCCGCCGTCGTGAGCTGGTGCAGTCGTTCCCTTTGTGGACGGCGCCCAACCACGTGTCGATCAACACCCGCTCGCACACCCTCACCTCCACCAGGATGTTCTTGGAGTGTGGCCCGACGCCACAACGGACTGCCCGGCTCCAAGTTGATGCCGTGATGCTGCGCGGTCTCTCCTTTCACCTCGCCAGTGTGTGCAACGAACAAATCGCATTCGTGGCCATGGACAACACCGATTGGAACCAGCTGTGGTCGACCCTGGCCAGTGCCGCCGGAGACCCGAACCTCGCCATCGGGGTGGGGTCGCTGTGCCGAGCCCCGGACGACTATCCCCGGTCATATCGGGAGGCGCAACGCGCGCTCTCGGTGGTCGGAGCCAAGGGCTCGATGCGCTATGAGGACTTGGGCCTCCTCGGCGTGCTGATGGGCCGAGGACACGCAGCCCCTCGAGGAGTTCCTCGCCCACTGGCTGCAACCGCTCGACGGTCGCGATAACTATCTGATGGAGACCCTCACCGCATACCTGGAGGCGGGGGGTAGGTTGGCGGCCACGGCCGATTGCCTCCACGGTCACGTGAACACCCTGAAGTACCGCCTGCGGAAGATCGAGGAGGCGTTGAGCGTCGACCTGTCCGATCCGCAGGTCCGCTTCCAGCTCCAGGTCGCAACCACTGCGCGTCGCGCCCTGACACTCCTCAAGGGATGTGCGCGCCCTGTGAGCTGACCGACGCCGCCCGTCAGCGCAACAAGGTGCGTCCGCGGGTTCGCGGTCCTGCTCGTTCCGCTTCACCGTTCGAGCGGATCAGCATTCGTCGCGAGAGGTTTGCGCTCCCCGACGCGCGTAGCGCGCTGGCACTCCATGTCATCGCACCATGAGCGACGGGCATAGCAGTGCTTGCTCGAGTGCCCAGCCCTGCGCGTCGCCACGGCTCCGGCACCGGCCCTCCACTCGCCAAAGGCCGCGTCGGTCGGCATCGCCTGTTGGCGGGTACCGGCCCGTCGACCGACTTCGAGCCCTCGAACCGCATTTTGCTGCCAGAAGCGCACGAGCGTCACCGACCAGCTCTTCGGTCCCAGTGTGCGGTCACGGGGAGCGAGTGGTCTCGTCTAGCCACTCGACCGTGTCCGCTGTTACCGATAGCCGTCGGCCTGGGTGCCCTCATCGACCACGCGGACGCCATACCGGTACGTCAGCTCCCCGCCAAACCACCCGGACACGCCAAGGAGGGCCAGTGCAGCCGCGGACAAGGCGATCGGCAGCAGCTCGACTGACCCATTGCCTAGCTCGTCTCGCCGGACCACCAGGTTCACCACGTAGAGAGCGACGACGAGGAGGTTGAGGATCATGTGGGTCACACCGGTCCTGAACGCCTTCGTGCCTCTCGGGATTACGAGAAGATCGAGGAGGCCGAAGACCGCGGCGGCGAGGGCGCCGATGACCCCTGCAACGATCAACCAGAAGGCGCCCTTGGCGAAGACGGCTGCCTCGCCCGCCCATTGCGAGCCGAGGTCGAAGGCGAAGCTCGCGACCCAAGCACCGATCGGGACGGTCACCAGAATCGGATGGAACGGATGCCCGTACGGCCCCGCCAAGCCAGTTCTCGGGCACTTGCCCCGCTGCTGCACGTCGCTCACCACACCTGTGCTCCCTCTGCCGATGCTGTTCCGCACGCCGCTTCGCCTCGCGCTCGCGTACTACCCGCGCGTACTACCCGCACGTGCGGGAGCGCTCACAATCTCTCTGACCGTGGCGGGATGTTTCGCGATAGCGCCACCAATGCTCCCATGGTTGGGGCGATGACCATGGCGCGCAGCGCTCCGTCTCGCCACACTGTGCTGAACCCCTCTGCGATCTCGCTGCCAACACTGCAGCGCTCCACCGGTGGCGGAGGCTCGGCGGCGGTGACGGGAGAGAACGGTGGCAGCGCCATCGAAGCACACGGCATCAACGCGGGTGGCCGCGCGGGTGCGTCCACGGCTCGGATGATCCAGCCGTCGACACCTTGTCCGAGGATTCCAGCGACACTCCCGGTTGCGGTCATGAGGGAGTTGGCATCGCCGAGGCGTGCCCGGCCCTCATGGTTCGCGGGGATTCGGGGCTGCTATGGCACCGAACTGACCGAAGCCCGCGGCGGCCACGACGAAGGCGACGCTGAGCACTGGTGGCTCAAGCCACCGGTGGAGGCGTGGCCCGTCCGTCGGGCCGCTGTTCTGGGCGATAGGGGTGGCGGCGGGACTCAGCTATTGGGCGGCGCGGCGCTGATGTCGGCCAGGGCCGATTCGGGATCGTCCTCGATGGCGAGGTCACCGATCGACACCATGCCGATAGCACGTCCCTCTTCGATCACGGGGACTCTGCGGAGGCGCGCTTCCGCATGAGGCGCGCGGCGTCGTCAGCTCTGTCCTGCGGCTGGATGTAGACGGGCTCCTGACTGCAGATCGACTCGAGCGGCGTGTCCTGCGGGTCACCTCCCTCGGCGATGCCTCGGACCACGATGTCGCCGTCGGTGACGATGCCGAAGGTCTGCCCTTCGTTCACCACCAGCACGTCGCCGATGTCGTGCTCCGTCATAAGGCGGACGGGGTCGGCAACGGCCGCGGTCTTGGACACCATGACCGGGTCGGAAGTCATGACGTCTCGCAACGTCTTGGCCATGTGGTCACTTCCTTTCCTTCGCTTTTTGCTATCGCGACCAGTGGGATGGTCTCCACTACCCGGCGGAGGTCGCTCCGTACCGTGCCGGTCGCCGGGTAGGCGCCCGACACGACGGTCGTGGTTAGCTGGGCCGCTGTCGATGGCGGATCGCGGCGAGAAGGCTCCCTTGTGACAGCAGAGCGATCTGGCGGTCGGACAGTCCGTGCCGCATCGCATAGGTCTCGTTGCGGGATTCATTGGAGACTTCGGTGCTCTGCTGTTCCCGTAGCCGCGCCGGCGCATCGGCGATCTTGAGGATGTCGCCCGGCTCGATCCGGTCGTAGTCGGCGGGGTGGAGAAAGGAAAGCGGCAGCACCGCGAAGTTCAGCAGGTTCTGCCGGTGTATCCGGGCAAAGCTTCTCGCGAGCACTGCCCGAAGCCCGAGGAAGCGGGGCACGATCGCGGCGTGCTCGCGGCTCGAACCCTGCCCGTAGTTCCAGCCAGCCACGACAAAGTGGTCCCCAACCCCGCGAGCGCGGGAGGCGTACGTCTCGTCGATCGCGTCGAACGCGAACTGAGCCATCGCCGGGATGTTGCTGCGGTATGGGAGCACGCGCGCCCCGGCCCTCATGATCTCGTCGGTCGAGACGTCGTCGCCGACACGAAGCAGCACCGGACCCGAGACACTGTCAGGCAGCGGATCGAACTCCGGTAGCGACACGATGTTGGGGCCCTTCTCGAGTGGGATGTCCCGGACTGCTTCGGCCGGGGGCACCAACATCTCCGAGTTCACGTAGCGGCGGCGGGGCGGTCGATAGCGGGGATATGCGAAGCCGAGGTCGCGCGGATCGGTGATCACACCGGTGAGTGCGGCCGCCGTGGCAGTTTCAGGGCTGCACAAGTAGACGGAGTCCTCCTTGGTGCCGGACCGTCCCGGAAAGTTACGAGGAACAGTGCGGAGGCTGGTCTTCCCGGTCGCCGGCGCCTGGCCCATGCCCACGCAGCCGTTGCAGCCGGCCTGGTGGAGGCGGGCACCGGCCGCGACCAACGCAGCGAGCCAGCCCTGACCCGCGAGCGCCTCGAGGAGCTGCCGCGAGGTCGGGTTGACGTCGAAGGAAACTCGCGGGTGGGTTTGGCGGCCGGTGACCATCATCGCCGGCACCGCGAAGTCGCGCAGTCCGGGGTTCGCGGACGAACCGACCACCACCTGGTACACGTCGCGGCCAGCGACTTCGCGCACGGGTATGACGTTGGCGGGGCTGGACGGGCAGGCGATGAGCGGCTCCAGCGCCGACAAGTCGATCTCGTCGTCGACCTCGTAGGTCGCGCCGCGATCAGCGACCAGTTCGTGCCAGTCGTGTTCGCGGTCCTCGGACGCCAGGAACCGCCTGACGGCAGCGTCGGACGGGAACACGCTCGTCGTCGCGCCAAGCTCGGCCCCCATGTTGGCGATCACGTGGCGGTCCATCGCGGACAGATAGCGGAGACCGGGCCCGTAGTACTCGATGATCCTGGCAACGCCGCCCTGGACGCCGTGGCGCCGCAGCATTTCCAAAACAACGTCCTTGGCGCTCACCCAGTCCGGCAGTCGACCGACGAGGCGGACACCCCATATCTCGGGCATCGTCAGGTAGAAGGGCTCGCCTGCCATGGCGACCGCGACCTCAAGACCACCGGCGCCGATGGCCAGCATTCCCAGCGATCCGGCGGCACAGGTGTGACTGTCCGACCCGAGAAGCGTCGTGCCGGGCACACCGAAGCGCTGCATATGCACCGGATGGCTGACTCCGTTGCCCGGCTTGCTGTACCAGACCCCGAACCGCCGGCACGCGCTGTCCAGGAATACGTGGTCGTCCGCGTTGCGGAAGTCAGCCTGAAGGAGGTTGTGGTCCACGTACTGCGCGGACAGCTCAGTACGGACCCGATCGAGACCCATCGCCTCGAGCTCCAGCATCACCATGGTGCCCGTCGCATCCTGGGTCAGCGTCTGGTCGATGCGGATCGCGACCTCGGCACCAGGAGTCATCTCGCCCTCGAGGAGATGGTCGGCGATCAGCTTCTGCGCAATGTTGCGAGCCATGACACCTCCGAGTCGGTCATGCGGCGCCGGCCACCTCAGCCAACAACCTGGAACCACACGAGCATGCACCTCCCGGGCGCCAGCTCGCATCCCAGGCGGACAACGTCGCGCTTGCGAACACGGCGTCCATCATCCGGCGGTCAAAGCATGAGTTCCGCCTCGATCGCCTCTTTACGACCTGGTTCTGGTTCCACGTCCCGTACCGCGGCAGCCACTCGGGCTCGCCGGGCGTTCTCATCGGGCAGGTCGATGGGCATGGCCGC
The DNA here is from genome assembly GCA_964632885.1 of uncultured Acidimicrobiales bacterium. Taxonomy (GTDB): domain Bacteria; phylum Actinomycetota; class Acidimicrobiia; order Acidimicrobiales; family CAZWDB01; genus CAZWDB01. The sequence goes on from CAZWDB010000059.1 coordinate 14,945, forward strand.
CGCATCGGTCGCTGGCGTGCTGGGCGCCGCCACGCCCACTCCTCGCCAGGTTGACCGGAGGTTCCGGGACGGGTAGGACGACTTGGGCTTGAGATCGCGTGTCCCCTCGTGATTACGTGTGCCGTTGAGCAAGGTCCATTGACAACATCAGGGAGAGCCATCGCCTCTAACCCCATGATTGAAGTGACATCCCTTAACGCTCAGGGCAAGATCGATGGGGCCTGATTCGCGACCCGACGCCGCCCGACCTGAGTCTGGCGAGCCGAAGCCTCCGGAGCGGCCCGTCGGGTCGGCGCATCCCCGCGACCCCAACCATCCGCCCGGCGGCGACGCTCCTACGGGCTCGGCCACTGGCGGTGAGCATCCCACGGGCCCGGACCAGGCGGCTCGCAACCTTGAGAACGAATCACCAGTGTGACGAGCCGGGCGTCAGACCGGAGAGGAGGCCACATGGCCCGCTGTGAGGTATGCGGTAACGACTACGACAAGACGTTCGAGGTCGTGGCTGCGGGAGCCACACACGTCTTTGACAGCTTCGAGTGCGCAATCCACCGCATGGCGCCGGTATGTGAGCACTGCGGTTGCCGGGTGGTGGGCCATGGCACGGAGGTAGACGGGCGGTTCTTCTGTTGTGCCCACTGCGCCCGTCAAGCGGCGGGCACCGACGAGGTCAGGGACCGCGTCGACACGACAGCCTCCGCTACGAGAACCTGACCAGGCGCGTACCCGCCAGCGGCGCGTTGCCGGACGAAACCCGTGAGCAGTCGACGGGGGAGGTGACGGAGCGGGCGAAGGTTCTGCGATTAGCCGCCATGGCGAGCGAAGTCTGGGAAGAGCTACCCCGCAGGGGTTTCGGTGTTGCGGCCGGGGCCGCTCAGGGAAGCGCGCTGACGCCCGAGACGGCGTTGCGCCAGGCAGGACGACAGCCGGCGGGCGGACGTGTGGCATAGCCGCCAGCCCCGCTGTAGACAACGCCTCGAGCTCTGACCCTGCGTCCGCCGCAGCAAGACGACGGGACTCATGTGGCGTGGACCTCTGCCTCGCCTCTCTCGTCGGATCCGAAGGCCACCAGCCCCATCGCGGCTAGCTGGCCACCGGCCACGGCCCCCAGCAGGCCCGGGCCACCACGAGTGCCGATTGAGGCCGTCATGCTCAGAAACCATCTCTGCTCAATCCCGTCCAGCACGGTCACGGTGGTGCACAGCTAATTCAGCAGCTGGTGGACGAGCACGCTCAGATCAGCCAGTTCGGCGGCACCATCAGCGCCTTCCGGCATCGACATTGTGATCCTTTCGAGGTGGAAGCTTTACCTGTCTCGATCGGTACCCCCACTGGCAGGCGTCGTCGGCCCGTCCCTGTCCGTGCTCACCTTCGCCGTCGCCTCTCGCCGTGTTTTCTCCTCGCATTTGGATCGGCCATCGCCAGCAGCGGCGCGATGGCGACGGCGAGCGCTGGCGCGAGAGCCTCGCGTGTGAGTTCCACGGCGGCGAGTTCGGCTACTACTCAGTGCGAACGCTGTGCCACGGAGCGCACAATTTCGTCTACAACCCTAATGACGTGAACGAGTTGTACGACCGCACACCGAACCCCACGAACTAACGCAGCCTGGCTCGCGACCTCGCCACCGCCGACGCTTCCACCTCGAACACGCACTGCTCGGGACGGATGCGCGACACGGTTGACGCCCCTTGCAGAGTTCGCCACCGTGACCTTCGGCTGAACCTGCATGTCGCGACAAATGGGACTGTCAGGGCAGCACGCGCGGCGGCGCGCGCTCTCGGACGGGACACCGGCAGCATGCGGGTCATCGTGGCTGCGCTTTGGGTCGACGCGGGGCTGGCTCGCGTCCACGGCGAACCGGAACGGGCCACAGGTCTCGCATCCGTCAGGGGCGCACTCCCATCACGCCGATACTGTGGAACGGTGATACGTCGCGACCAGTGGCCCCAAGTCGTCGTCGAGGCAGTCTGCCGCGGCACGAGTTGCACACAGCAGCGGCGCGAGACACTCGACGCCGTAGTGCGCCTGGCGGTCGAGTTCGCCAACGAGGGCCGCGAGGGCAGGAGCGTTGGGACGCTCGTCGTCGTCGGCGATGCGGACGCTGTTCTCGACCGGTCGCGGCAACTGATCCTCGACCCGCTGGCCGGGCACGACAGCTCCCTTCGTCATATCGATGACAGAGGTTTCCGCGAGACGGTGAAGGAGCTTGCCCAGCTCGACGGGGCATTCGTGGTCGATGACGAAGGAACATGGCGCTCGGCAGCACGGTTTATTGAGGTTGACCTGGATGCAGCGAAACGTCTCCTGGCTGGCTTCGGTGCACGGCATGCCGCGGCTGACTCCATCTCGGAGCAGACCAATGCCGTCGCCGTGGCCGTCTCGGAGACATCGATCGTTCGTGTCTTTGCCGGGGGGAAGCTCCGGGCTGAGATTGCGCCAGAGACTTTCCTACGTGGCGGCCAGGCATCGTTCGCGATCGAAGACGCCGAAATGCGTGACTTTCCGGACACTGGCCTGACGGTTGCCCTGGCTCCAGGCGAGCAGAGATAGCAGGCTGTCGTCGCGGAACGGTCGACATGCCCGCTGATTTCGAGGAGGATGTCGAAGCCGCTCCTACCCCGACTGACTGCTCCTCGTCGACCTGCACATGCCCCACGCCGTAAGGAGCTCGCCAAGCGCAGATTCCATGCTGCTGCTGATGCTGCTCCTCCTCGTCGAGCATCGACCAACGCGCGTGGCCGCCTGTGCGGCGAGCGTCGTCGACGACCGGGGGCGACGTCCGTGCTTCGCGGATTGTCCGTGGAGATCCGCTCGCGGGCGCGCGCAGCACGCTGCAGTCGGCAGACCCGTCCGCCCGCGAAACCGACGAAGGCGGTGCCGCGGAATAGAGGCCACCGCCACCTAAACTCCACCATGCAGTACCGCCAGATAACGTCCGCACCGAAAGTCAGACGTAGTTCGCCCACGACGTGCCGGAGATCTGCGGGTATTCGGGAATGGTCGACGCCGATCTCCGAGGGCACGATGGCCGCACCGACCGCATCCACCAGCCGGCGTTTGGTGCTACCCGCGGAACGCTCGTCTATTCGCGCATATGGGACGCGGTTCGGCAACGGGGTTGCCGAGTACGGACCGCCGAATAGGGCCGCGGCTCTGTGGCGTCCAAGGTTTGAACGGCCTCGAGGCGGATACCACAGCGCGTCCGAGAGTTCCGCAGTCGCCGGTGAGGCCGTGTCTTGCGCGGCCACCACTCAGAACCCGCCGCGGTCGGAGGAGAGCCCTCTCGGAGACAGTGATCGCGGATCGCCTCGCGACGCACATTTTGACCGCGGACAACCGTGCGCAAAATTCCAGCTACGCCGTAGAACGCCAGTCCGTCGGTCGACGGCCGAGCGAGCCCCGAGCGCGTGATCGGCTACGCGTCGAATGTGTCGTCACGCGACACGTCGAGCGTCACTTCCACCTGAGCCGCCAGCTGCTTCGGTGCCATGAGCAAGTAGCTCTCGGTGACGAGCTCGGTGATCTCGGTCCAGTCGGTGTCGTCATCGAGGACGACGCTGACCTCGCCTCGGAGGTAGCCGCGCCCGGAGCCGACCAGCCCGGCGGGTACGCTGGGATCGGCGCGGAACCAGAGCACGACGTTCTCGCGGCCGCCGGGGTCGAGGATGAGGACGCGGGCGACCACGCGCCGGCTGACCGTGAACGCGACAACGCCCGTTCCCGAGAACGCGCCGACTCCACTCGCGACGCCGCCGTGCTCGACCACCTTCGGGAACCGCATGCACACCGCCCGAACGCGCTCGACGATCGCTTCGGTCTCGGGCCTCATGACTCGCCGACCTCTGCGGCGACGCCGCCTGCGAGCAGCCGGCGGGCCACGTCGGTCAGCGAATCGCGGAGCGCCGGCGGGCCTATCGCGCTGTCCGCGAGTCCAGCGAGGGTCGGGCTCGTCATGCCCTCGATGCCGACATGAGCGGCCCTCAGCTCATCCGCGCGGGAAGCTGATCGAGGGCATTGCGGAGGAACGCGTCGCGGCGTTCGGTGAGGGCCTCGGCGTCCAGTGGGCTGCCGTCGTCGGCGTACCCGGCCCCGTCGGGCGCGACGGTCGGAGTGTTGAGCGCGGCGACGGCATCCCAGTAGGCCACCGCGATCGCCTCCCGGCCCGCCTGTCGCTGCCAACCCTCCAACACGTGGGCCGGCGCGTCCACGCCGTACTGCACGGCCGCCTGCAGCCGAAGCCCGCAGAGATCGACGCTCGGGTGACCGACCCCGGCCGTCTTCCAGTCGATCAGCGCGACGCAACGGTCGCCCTCCCAGAGCATGTTGCCGGCCCAGATGTCGCCATGGAGGAACACGGACGCAGCTGCGGGCACTCCATGGGCCACAACGCGCTCGTCGGCTTGCTGCAACAGAGTTGTGGTCGGCATCGAGCCCCGCCGCCGTTCGGCGTTCAAGTCGTCCCAGTGGGGCAGGGTCCGCACCGGCAGGTCGGCCTGAGGCTCCGTCTCAATCGTGTTGATCCGGGCAAGGGCGGCTCCGGCTTCTTGGAGCCGAGCGACCGAAACCGTCGTCGGGAGATCGGCGCTGCCGGACAAGAAGGTCTCCAGCGTGGCGACGGTTCCGCTGGCCCTCCCATCGAGGTCGGCGGCGATCAGCCGCGGCGCGGGCAGGCCGTGGGTCTCGGCCACCTGAAGGGCTCGGGCATTCGTTCTCACCATTCCGACGGAGATCCAGCCCGGGACGGGGAACTTCAAGATGACGTCCGTGGTGGGCGCCGCCGGTCCTTCGACTCTCAGGCGGAACGTGCCAGAAGCACGGTGGTCGCCGCTACCGAGGCTCTCGGTGGAAAGCACCTTCCCGTCGACAGCGCCGGCGGCCCAACGCAGAACCTGGTCACTCGGTGTGGCAGGAGCCGGAGCGATGATCGTCTCAACCCGCTTGATGAGACCGTCGTCGCCCACCGTGATCGAGACCGTGGCACCGCCGGCAATCGTGGTGTCCTCGAACGTGCAGCTCATGGTGACGACCTCGCCTGCCACCGTCGGTTCGGACCACGTCCCAGTCGCGAACGCCGCGGCCAGGACGGACTTGCCGAACGCCGCGATGACCTCCGCTCGACCCTTAGTCAGCCCCAGAGGCGTCACGGTCATGACGCCCGAGTCGAGCACCTCAGCCACGGCCGCGATGTGCGCCTCATCGGGCGCCGAGAGTCCGGTCGTCCAGAGCGCGGCGGTGTCGGCGCGCTTCACGACGCGTCCCGCTGCCTCTGGGACGCATCAATCAGTTGACGTGGCAACTTGTCTCGCAAGTCCTCGCCGCCAGGACCGTTTGTCATCACGGCGACAGCCAGGCTCGTCGACGGCACGACGCTCAGATTGTTGTGATCGCCACCACCATGGGCGAGGACGCTATGACCCCTGCTGTCGAAGCCGATCCAGCCCAGACCTTGAAACCGTCCAAAAGAGGCCAACACCGATCGTGCTGAGGGTTCGGGCTCGCGCATTGCTGCCAGAGCCGCCTCAGTGAGTATCCGGCGGCCGTTGGGCGCAACCCCGTTGAAGAAGATGCGTCCGAAATCAACCAGCGCTCGCGCCGTGCCCCAAAGTGTCAAGCCACACGGTGCGCCCGAGCGCCATGCCGGGAAGATCTCCTCGACTCTGACCAGCTGGCCAGCATCGTCGTCCCGGTAGAGGGCGACCCTGGCTGCATCGAGCGGACGGTGGTACGGGACGTCGATCTCCGCGATTCCGGCAGGGTCGAGTAAGAGCTCGCAGAGGGCCGCCTCCCACGTCGTTGTGGTCAAGCGTTCGATCACGTATGCGAGCACGACATAGCCCGAGTTCGAATAAGACCACACCTCTCCCGGCTGAGCGATGAGACCAGCCGAGGCCAGGCGGTTGACCAAAAGCTCGCGGCAGTCGTCTCCGGCGCCCGTATCGGCAATCCCGGTGGGCCCCGGCCCCATCGGCGGCATACCAGCGGTGTGAGCCAACAGCTGACGGATCGTGATCCGATCGGCCGCGTCACCGGCGATGCGGACTCCGGGGATCGCCGACGCGATTGTGCCGCGCAAGTCCAGTAGGTCGCGATCGGCCAGGATCAACACCATGGTCGCCGTCATGATCTTGGTGATCGACCAGATCGGAAAGAGATCCTCGGGGCGAACACGTTGCTCTGGGTCGAGCTGGGCGCGCCCGGCCGCGCACTCGATCATCGTCTCGTCATCGAAGACAGCCACTGAAACGCCGGGGACCTCAATGTCGGCAACGGCCGCTTCCAACATCGACTGGACGTGGTCAGCTGACAGCGGCATCGTCTCACCCCCACAACAGCGAACGGATCAAAGCTAGAGCCCACCCCCGTACCGGTCCACCCCGTACACGGTGCGCAGTCCGGCAAGTGGACCGTGTTGGCCAAGGAACGGCGTGCCACCACCTCGTGGTTGCGGTCGTCGGTAGCTACCTGTCACGAGCGCGACCGATCGACTGGGGGTGCACACGAGGTGGGCCGCGGTGTCCCTGAGTGTGCGTGCATAACAACGCGGGGCATCGCACCGAGGTGCCGTTCAAGGGCGCGAGATAACACTCGCCCATAGTCGCGGCGGCAACGTTCCCGAATGCCCGCGCTATCAGGCGCGTCGGGGGCGGCTCTGAGCCGGCGTTGGAACAGCCAGCCAGTCATCTCTGCCAGCGGCGAAACTGGTGATGTGCGCAGGCAGTATCACTTCTGGCCAGGAGCCGACGGTCTCGACGCCTGGGATGTTGGTCGCTTGATCGACATGAGTGCTTCTCTCGATGCGGAGGAGGTGCCGGTGACTGCGATCTGGGAGGTCGACACCGTGTACTGGTTCGACGAGACGCAGCCGCCAACGGTCCGCAAGGTGCTCGAGCATGTCCAACGGATCGAGGAGGTCGACCTGTCGTACCCAATCATCCTCGGACGGGACGGTCGCGTGATGGACGGGATGCACCGGGTCGCCCGAGCCATCCTCGAGGGACGACAAACGGTCAGGGCGGTCCGCTTGCCCGAAGTGCCCGAGCCCGACTTTCGGAACTGCACCCCCGAAGAGCTTCCGTACTAGCGCTGCGAACTCGCAGGGGTTCCTTGTGGAGTGTCAGGCCCGCGTGCAGATCGATGCTCTTCGCCGACTCGGTCGCGTGTGCGCTCCGCGCGTCAGCCTCTGTGTGCGACGACGCGCAGCGCGGCTGCCCATGCGGCAAGTGTCCAGAGGGTGAGCGTCAGGTAGGAGCGGGCGAGGTCAGTTGCGACACCGTCGGTGAGTCCGGCGCGGATGACGGTTGCCATGTGGTGGAAGGGCAGTGTCTGGTGGAGGGTGGCGAACCAGGTGGGGAACTGCTCTAGGGGAAACGCGATTGGGGAGAACATCAGCACAAAGAAGACGACGAGGTTGATGATGAGGTTGGTCACGCGGGGGTCGGTGACCGCATGGCCGATGCCGTAGCCGACCGACGCGGTCATGAGGGCGGTGACCGCAAAGGCCGGGGCGATCGCGGGCGAGATGGCCAGGTCGACTGTGTAGCGCCATGAGGCAACGGCGAGCGAGAGTGCGGCCCCGGGTATGGCGACGGGGGAGAACACGCACAGCATCGCGGCCGCTGCGGCGGTGCGGGGCACGGGTAGCGACCGCGTGAAGTCGTAGGAGTGTTCAGTCTTCATGTTGGCGATGACACTGGGGACGTAGACGAACCCGACGGGGATGAGCGCGAGCGTGGGTGCTGCGGTGGCGACGTACACGAGGCGGGTGGGGCCGATGTCGCCGAGCACGAATCCGTAGATGAGCGCGGCCCCGGTGCCCATGAGCGCCTGCAGCACAAGCATCACGGCGAGCTCGACTCGTAGAGCCAGCAGGTCGCGTCGGGCCATGAGGGCGAAGGACCGCACCCAATGGATGGGCCCGCTTGCCACCTCGTGGCGGCGGAGTTCCGCGGGGGAGAGGTGGCCGGTCACTTGCGTCTGCCTATGGCGGCTGCGGTGATGACGAGGCCAGCGGCGCACCACGCTGCGAGGACCGCATATGCGCGGGGGACCTCGTCGACGAGGCCCTCAGTAAGCCCGCCGCGCACCGCGACGGCCATGCTTGAGAACGGCAGCCACTCGTGGGTCGTGGCGAGCCAGGCCGGGAGGTTCGCGGCGGGAAACAGGATCGGGGAGAACCCGAAGATCACGAAGCCCATCACCTGAGTGGCGAGCGTGACCACCATCGGTCTCTCCACGGCATGGGCGAGGGCGGAGCCGACCAGCCCGGCGGTGGCGACGGTGAGCGCAACGGCGGGGAGGACGGCGGGTGACAGGACGAGGTCGAGGTCGTACACCACGACGCCGGCGGCGACCGAAGCGGCCAGCGCCGGTGCCGCGACTACCAGGTTCAGGGCCAGCACGGACGCGATCGCCGCGCTCCGGGGCACGGGAAGGGACCATTGGTAGTCGTAGGTGCCGCGCAGCCGTTGCTCGGCCACGAATTGGGGCCCGATGACGACGCCGACCATCAGGAGGGTGATGGTGGCCGCGCCGGTGGTGGCGAACACACCGGCTCCGGCTGGGACCGGGTCGAGCCAGAGGCGTAGCGCGACGACTGCTCCGATGCCCACGATCCCTTGGACCATCATCATGTTCACCAGCACCAGTCGGAGACTCATGACCTGCCACCGGAACAGCACGAGCCAGGCGTCCATCCACCGGCGTGGGCCGCGCCGCACTGTCGACGCGGGCAGGGCGGTCACTGTCACCGGCCGACACTCTCGACCGGGTCGGTGGCTTCACCCGTGAAGCGGATGTAGACGTCCTCGAGGGTCGTGGCGGCGATCGCGTACTCCTCCGCCACTTCCGCTGCCATGAGATCTCGTGCCCAGCACACCGCGTCGCTGACATCGCCTTGGTCGACGAGACCCAGGAGCCGGTTGCGGGATCGCACTACCTCGGTGACGAACGCGGGGGCCGCTGGTGTCGACGCTGCCGGTTGCAGCATGACCTGGAGGCGCATGCGCTCTCGATCGGCGCTCTTCATCGACGACGGCGTGCCCTCCGCCAACAACCGACCGCCGCTGATGATGGCGAGCCGGTCGACCGCCTTCTCTGCCTCGAGCACGTTGTGAGTCACGAGCAGCACGGCCACACCAGACTCGGCCAGCTGACTGACCTGGTCCCACAGCAGTCGCCGGCGAAGCGGATCCACGTCGTTGGTCGGCTCGTCCAGGATGACCACAGGAGCGGGAGAGACCGACACCATCGCAAAGCCGACCAGCCGTCGCACACCCCCCGACAGCCGGGCGCCCAAAACGTCGGTCCACTCGGCGATGTCGAGAGCCTCGAACAGTTCCCCCCGACGCTGCCGGACGGCATCGCGGTCGCCACCCCGGATCCGCCCGATCAGATCGACCGCTTCGCGAGCACGTAGCGAGTCGATCGGCACCGGCGCCTGGGGAAGATACGAGCACAGCTGCCGAGCGGCGTCGGGATCGGCCACCAGGTCGTGGGTGCCAAGGATGATCGAGCCCGCATCCGGGCGCAGCAACCCGATGACCTGCTTGACCAGAGTCGACTTCCCGGCCCCGTTCGCACCCAACAACCCGTAGACCTCGCCGGGTTCGACTCGAAGACTGATCCCGTCGTTGGCCAGCGCCGGCCCGAACGACTTGGTGAGGTCATCGATGCGTAGCGCCCGGGAGAGATCGTTCATCGGCAGAGCAGACCGACGCCGAGTTCGGGAACCGAGGTGAGCAAGCCGCGAAGCTGTCGAGCTTCGACAGCCAGGCATCGCGTGCGGTCCAAGGCACACACAGTTGCTCCAGTCGGTCTGCCACCGAGCGCGTCGGCGACCCCCCACCAATCGTCCGGGCCAGCGATCCACGTTCCTTCGGGTCCGTCGACGACGACGATGCCCTCAAGGATCAGCCACCACTGTGCCCGCCGCTGCCCCGCCTCCTCGAGAACCGTTCCGGCTTCGACGTCGATGACCTCGCCGGCTCGTCCGACCGCCGCGAGCTGGGAGGGACCCAACCTACCGAGCAGCGACGATCTCGTCAGTTCCTCGAGCTTCTGGTCCTTGGCACGCCTCACCACTCCAAGTCGCATTTCGGTGCGGCGATGACCGAGAAGATCGCCATCGAGGCAGGTTTAACTCGCGGCACCGTCTCTCCTGCCGATCTCCGCAAGCCAACTACTTCCGCGGTCACATAGCGATCCTATGTCACATAGTCGCGCTACGTCAATGGTAGGGTTGCACCACACCAACAGGAGTAGGAGCCGTGACCCAACGTCGCCGGATCACCAGATCCGAACAACGCCAGAGCACACGAGCCGAACTACTCGACGCGGCCGTCGAACTCTTCGAGGCCAACGGCTATGCAGGCACCTCCGTCGACGCCATCGCCGACCGCGCCGGTTACACCAGCGGCGCGGTGTACGACCACTTCGGCAGCAAGCAGGGGGTCCTCGTCGCCACTGTCGAACACGCAATCGCCACTGACCTCGACATCGACAGCTTCATCGAGTGGCAACCTGACGAGGAACGGGTCCGAGCACTCGGACGAACCGCGGCCACAATCGAACGCCCCCTCGAACAGGTCGCACTCACCTACGAGACATACGCCCACGCCATGCGCAACCCCGAACTACGCCAGAAGATCGGAGAATTGCTCGGCGACGAGCTTCGACGGCTCGGTGCCCAACTCGCCCCCGCAGGGAGCCTCAGCGGAATTGACCGCGCCGTACTCGGCCAAGCGCTCCACGAAGGCCTCAAGCTCCGCGCCAAACTCAACCCGGAACTCGTCCGCCCAGAACTCTACGAGGAAGGCCTCGCGCTCCTCGCCGGACTCTCACAACGCTCCGCAACCACCCCAGCACGCTGAGCGGAGGCCACATGCGCCACGGACACTCCTCGCGTTGGGAAGCCGCGCCGTCAGCCCGGCGTGGACAACCGGCGAGGTGAGCAGACCGACGACGAGAGCGGGAGTTCGACGGCGTGCCTCACAGGCGCCAGATAACACCGAAGCTCGTGTCGGGGGTGTGAGACATGACCCCAATGTGCCGGTGGGTGCGAAGGTCGTCGAGTGCCACCTATCGCGCGGCCATAACGTTCATCGGCGGCGATGGTCGAGCCGCACCGATCCACGCGTCTTGTGCGGGTCTCTCGGCGGGCCCAAGTCGGCTTCACCAGCCGAGGGACAAGTAATCCTCCCCCCGGCTTCGAACCCGCGAGACAAGCGCTTCATCGCCGAGGCCGTGGTCGCGGAGCGAGACCTGCCAACGAGCGCTCAAAGCAAGGATCCAGGCGGCCGCGCCAGCAGCAGTTCGGCGCTCCCGGTCGCGAAGACGTTCGGAGCGGACGTTGTCGTAGTCGCGCATGAACAGAGCCGCTTCCTCGGGAGTCGACAATCTCGCGATCGCAGGCGCATAGCGAGCGAGACCCGGCCAGGGCCTCCGACGCTACGAGCACACCCGCAACGCCACACCGATAAGACAATCAGGCGCGTATGGGCGGCGCCCGGCTAGGGGCTTTGGATCCCGGTCGGCGTGGCCCAAGGTAGGGGTGTCCCGCCGTCGGCACGCCGAGACGCGCCATGCAGGGCAGCAGCGTGGACTTCCCCGATCCCGACGGTGATGGCGACGCATCACCTTGAGCTCGTTTGTTAGCGTTTCGTTCGTGGTGGAGTGGGCGCTCTTCATGGGGGTGATCGCAGCCTTCATCCTCGTGCTTTACGCCGGGGCGGAGTTGATTGGCCACATCGAGCGACGCCTCCGCCAGCGCGAGCTGCTCATTGATCCGGAGAAGGTCCTCACCGCCAGGTTCGCCCGCGGTGAGATCGACGAGGCCGAGTACGCGCGACGTCTCTCCGTGCTGCGCTTGGGCCCTCCGCTCGAACTTCCCGACTGACAGAGGGTCCCTGGTTGTGCCCTGGCGGTGCTTGCGGGAACCACGGCTGCGGCGGCGAGAGACCTCGGGATTGCTCCAGAAAGGAGATGCCCGCTAGCCGGCCACAAAGTGCCGTTGAAGAACACTCGATATCAGCGGACATGACCCCACTGCGGCACGCCCCGGAAGCCCCGCGCGATCGGCGCGTCGCGAGCCGGGCGCGGGGGCGTCGGAGCTGCAGCAGGCATCGTCAGGA
>CAZWDB010000060.1:0-5961 GCA_964632885.1 uncultured Acidimicrobiales bacterium
GAGAGGGCTACTCGGGCCTACCCCCGCCTCCGCCGCCGCGGCGGCTTCCGCCCGGGCTGACGTCCTCACACAGGTCAGCCCACTCGTCTTCGGTGTACTCGTTGAAGACGGGCGAGTTCTCCTTGGCCTGATCGGCGTTGTTCGCATACGCCTTGCAGAGGCCGTACATGGCGGCGTCGCCGCTGTTGCCCGGCCCCGGGCCATCACCGTTGTCGTACGGATTGGCAACGGCGGCACCTGCTCCGACCGCGAGGAACAACGCGGTCGCTGCTGCAACAACCATCCTGCGCATTGACTACCTCCCCAGACCCCGTGCTTTCCGGTGGGGCAAAAGTAGCACGAAAGGTTCCAACCGGCATGCTGGGCCATACCGTTCGGGCCATGCCGAAATGACACAAACTGGCGATGGCTCGAATCGCTCGAACTCTCTACCGTCGATGCCATGGGGAGTGACAACGGCGATCGTGGCTTTACCCTCATAGAGCTCTCGGTGGTGATCGTCATCATCGGGATCCTGATCGCGGTCGCGATGGTCACCTTCCTCGGTGTCCGCGGGAGGGCGTCCGACACCGCCGCCCAGTCACGGGTCATCGACGGCCTCAAGGCCCAGAAGGTGATCTACTCCGACGGCAACGGCTACACGAATGACCCCGAAGCGCTCGAGGCGGCCGAGCCCTCAATCGATTTCGACGCCGAGGCCATCGTCCTCGGAGCCGTTTTCGTGAAGCTCGACGATGGCAACACCGTCACCCTCGCCTCGCAGTCGGCATCGGGCACCTGCTTCTGGGTGAAGGACACCAACGGCGCCCGCTTGTACGCCAAGGGCAGCTGCGACATAGACGGGATCGACGTCCTCGAGTGGGGCGACGACTGGTAGCTCGGTTTCAGTCGGCGCGGACGACGGCGGCCAGCACGCCGTTGACGAACCGGGCCGAGTCCTCAGTCGAATAGCGCTTGGCGAGCTCGACCGCTTCTGAGATCGCCGCGCCCGTCGGGGTGCCGCCTTCGAGCAGTTCGTAGAGTCCCATCCGCAGGAGGCACCGATCGACCACCGGCATCCGTTCGAGCTGCCATCCGACGGCCCGCTCCCGAATGATGGCGTCGAACTCGGCCTGGTGCGTGGCCACCCCTTCGACCAACTCGACCGCGAACGGGTCGGGCTCGATGGCGGCATCTGCCAGCACGTCCGCCACGGTGATGCCTTTGGCGTCGGCCTCGTACAGGATCGACAGTGCCCGCTCCCGGGCCTCCCGGCGAGAGCCGGCGGTCACATCAGGCCCGTGTCAGGCCCGCGTCAGGTATTCGCCTGAGCGGGTGTCGACCTTCACGCGGTCGCCGGGGTTCACGAACAGCGGCACCTGCAAAACCAGCCCGGTCTCGAGCGTGGCGGGCTTCTTAGCGCCCGACACCCGGTCGCCCTGGATTCCCGGCTCGGTCTCGGCTACCTCGAGCTCGACGGCGGCAGGCAGGTCGACCCCGACGATCTCGGGTCCGTACATCTGGAGGACGACGGTGTCACCCTCCTTGAGATAGCTGGTCGATCCGCCGAGCGCGGCCGCCTCGACGTGGGTCTGGTCGTAGGTGACCGTGTCCATGAACACGTAGTGCTCGGAGTCGCGGTAGAGGTACTGCATCTCCTTCTTCTCGACCATGGCCTGCTGGAGCTTCTCGTCGGCGCGGTAGGTCTTGTCGAGGACGGCCCCAGTGCGCACGTTCTTGAGCTTGGTACGCACGAAGGCGCCGCCCTTGCCCGGCTTCACGTGCTGGAACTCGACGACCGAGAAGAGACCGTCGGGCAGATCGAGGGTCATCCCGTTCTTGAGGTCGTTGGTTGAGACGGTGGGCATCAGGAGATCACGAGATCCTTTGGTGCGTGGGTGAGCGGGCGGCAGCGGTCGGGAGTGACGACAACCGTGTCCTCGATGCGGACACCTCCCAGCTGCGGAAGGTAGATGCCGGGCTCGACGGTGACGACGAAGCCGGCTTCCAAGGTAGCAGTGGAGGTGCTTCCGAGCAGCGGGTGCTCGTGGATGTCGAGCCCGACGCCGTGGCCGGTGGAATGGACGAAGGCGTCACCCCAGCCGGCGCGGGTTATGACGTCGCGGCACACGTCGTCGATGGCCTTGGCTTCGACGCCGGCGCGCACCGCCGCGACTCCCGCGGCCTGGGACTCCTCGACCACCTGAACCATCTGTCCGAGGGGGTCGTTCGCGGCCTCGCCGACGCACAAGGTGCGTGTCATGTCGGAGTGGTAGCCGTCGACGAGCGCGCCGAAGTCGATCACCACGAGCTCCCGCTCCTCGATGGTTCGGTCGGTCGGGGTGGCATGGGGCTTGGCGCCGTTCGGTCCGGCCGCCACGATGGTGTCGAAAGACGTTCCGTCGGCGCCGAGCCGAGTCATCTCGTGGTCGAGCTCTGAGGCGAATTCCCGCTCGGTCGGTCCGTCGAGGAGCCGGTGCCGAACAGCCGCCAGCGCACTGTCCGCGAGGCGGCAGGCTTCCTCGATGCGGGCGACTTCACCCGCGTCCTTGACGCGCCGGAGCTCCTCGACGAGCTCCTCGGTCGCCACGAGCTCGGCGCCCGAGAACCACTCTCCGGCGAAGGCGCGCTGGCGCGCCCAAGTGACGTGGGCTGCCTCGAGGCCGAGGCGCGTGATCCCCCCCGCCGCTGCTGCGGTCTTCTCCTTCTGCGCGGGCTGGTTGCCGATCTCGATGCGGGCTTCGACTCCGGCGGCGTCGAGCTGCTCCGCGCTCTGGGTGTCGTAGCGGCCGTCGGTGACGAGGACGGCCTCGTCTGGCAGCACGAGCAGGAGGCCGGCCGAGCCGGAGAAGCCCGTGAGGTACCGGATGTTGGTGAGATTGGTGACGAGGAGCGCTTCGCACCCAGCGTTCGGGAGGCGCGCACGCAGACGCGGCAGCCGGGCGGCAACGTCCATAGGAGGAAGAACACCCACCCGCCGGACGGTAGCCGGTACCGTGCCGAATCGTGCTTGCTATGGCAGTGGCCGCGGCCGGCGTGTTCGGCCTCGTCATCGGTTCGTTCCTCAACGTGGTGGTCCACCGGGTGCCGAAGGAGGAGTCGATCGTCACGCCCCGCTCGCGCTGTCCCGAGTGCGGCACCGAGATCAGAGCGGTCGACAACGTCCCGGTGGTGTCGTGGCTGGTCTTGCGGGGGAAGTGCCGCTCGTGCGGCACTCCGATCTCCGCCCGCTATCCGCTCGTCGAAGCGCTGACCGGTCTGCTGTTCGCGGGCGTGACGGCCAAGGTCGGCCTCGAGTGGGAGCTGCCCGCCTTCCTCGTCGTGGTGGCCGGATTGATCGCGCTGTCCTTCATCGACCTCGACACCTACTTGTTGCCGAAGCGCGTGGTCTATCCGGTGCTCGGCGCCGGCGCCGTGCTCTTCGGCACGGCGGCCCTCTTGGGCGGCGACGGACGCGGCGCAGCTGAGGCCGCCGCCGGTGGGGCGATCGCGTTCACCATCCTGTTGGTAATCCACCTGAGCTCACCCCGCGGCATGGGATTCGGCGACGTCCGCCTCGCCGCCGTGATCGGCATGATGCTCGGCTGGATCGAGCTGCCGGCCGTCGGCGTCGGGCTCTTCCTCGCGTTCCTGCTGGCCTCGGTCGTCGGCGTCGGCCTCATGGTCGCCCGCCGCCGCGGCCGAAAAGACCGCGTCCCCTTCGGCCCCTTCCTCGCCGCGGGCGCTGTCCTCGCCATCTTCGTCGCCCAGCCGATCCTCGACATCTACCTCGGCCGAACTTGAGGCAATAACGATCGGTTTCCGATCGTTATTGCCTCAAGTTCGTGCCAGCAGGGCGGCGGCGGCGTCGATGGCCAGACGGTAGCCGTGGCGGCCGAAGCCGGCGATCGTGCCGGTGGCCACCGGCGCCACGACGGAGGTGTGGCGCCACGGCTCGCGTCCGGCGGTGTTCGACAGGTGCAGTTCGATGACGGGCCCGTCGAAAGCCGCAAGGGCATCGTGGATCGACCAGGCGTAGTGCGTGAATGCGCCAGGGTTGATGACGATGGCGGCACACCGACCGCGGGCACCGTGGACTGCGTCCACGATCTCCCCTTCGTGGTTCGACTGCGTGTGCTCGATCGTCAGGCCGTGCTGTTGGGCTGCCGTGCGCGCCGTCTCGACGTGGTCATCCAGGGTGTCGGGGCCGTAGACATCCGGCTCGCGCTCCCCCAGCAGGTTCAGGTTGGGGCCGGAGATGAGAAGGACCACGGGTGCACGCCCGCCTGCGTTGTCGCGCTCGGTCATCTGGCTCCCATCTCTACGAGCACCTCGCGGGCGGCCTCGACCGGCACGTCGACGGCCTCGACACCCTCGGGTCCGTCGAGCACGAACGCGAGCATGTGGCCTCGTCGCTTCTTGTCGCGCATCATCAGCTCGATCAAGGCGGCCGCGGTGGATCCCTCCGGCAGCGCAGCCGGGAGGCCGTAGTTACCGACCACGGCGCGGTGGTAAGCGACCCGTTCGTCGTCGATCCGTCCCAGCCGGCGGGCCAGCCCGGCCGCGTAGACCAACCCGATGGCGACCGCTTCCCCGTGCCTGAGATCGAACGAGCCCGCCACCTCGAGGGCGTGGGCGAGGGTGTGGCCGTAGTTCAGCGTGGCGCGCATGCCGCCCTCGCGTTCGTCGGCGGCGACGACGCGCGCCTTCAGCTCGACGCATCGAGCCACTCTCTCGTCCATCGGTAGGTCGTCGAGAACGCCGGCGCCGAGGAAGTGGTACTTGGCGAGCTCGCCGAGCCCGCTCAGGTACTCGCGGGGCGGAAGTGCCTTCAACACATCCGTGTCGCAGAGGACCGCGCTCGGCTGCCAGAAGGCGCCGATCATGTTCTTGCCCTCGGCGATGTTGACGCCGGTCTTGCCCCCGATCGCGGCGTCGACCTGGGCGAGCAACGTGGTGGCCACGTTCACGTACGCCGTCCCCCGTTGATAGACGGCGGCGGCGAATCCCGCCGTGTCCGACACCACTCCCCCGCCGACGGCGACGACGACATCGTGGCGGGTGAGGCCGAACCGGGCGAAGCCGCGGCACAGCACTTCGATGGTGCCGAACGTCTTAGCCGGCTCCCCGTCCGCGATGGTGAACTTCTCGCACTCCATGCCGGGGTCGGCCTCGACGGGGATGCTCGCCTGGGTCACAAGCGCTGCGCGCCGAGCGGAATTCGGCAGCACCTCCGCGAGCCGCTGACGCGCGCCCGCGCCGACCAGCACGTCGTAGCGTCGCTCACCGAGGTCTACCGGAACCGTGATCACAGCTGCTCCATGATGCGCTCGACCACGCCTTCAGGTGTGGCATCGTCGACGTCGACGATGACGTCGGCGACTTCCTCGTAGAGGCCGCGGCGCTCGCGGGACAACCGGCTGAGGGTGCCTTCCGGGTCATCCGCAAGGAGCGGACGGTGGTCTCCCTCCCCGTCCTCGTCTTGATCGCTGCCGTTGACGCGGTCGACCAGCGTCTCGACCTTGGCGCGCAGCCAGACCACCGTGCCGGCCTCCGCGATGAGGAGGCGGTTGGACGGGTCGAGCACCGCGCCGCCCGCGACGCCGATGACGCGGCCGTCGCCCCCCTCGGCGACAGCTCGTTTGAGTGCCTCGGCTTCCTCCTTCCGGAAGGCGGCTTCGCCGTCGGACTCCCAGATCTCCCGGACGGTGCGCCCGGTCGCCGCCTCGACCTGCTCGTCGCTGTCGACGAACGTGGCCCCGAGCTGCTCGGCCAGCAGCTCCCCCACCGTCGTCTTCCCCGAGCCCATCATCCCGACGAGCAGGATGCGGTCAGCCATGGCGCGGTGTTGGGTCGATGGACACGGCCCCCAGTATCACCCCCAGCGAACTGGCCGCGGGATACCCCCGGCTACGGCGGGATTACCCGGCCCCTTCGCCAACGGGGGACCCCCTCCGCGCTCCTCACCCCCGCCAATGCTTGTCATGCCCGAAGAAACCCGGC
>CAZWDB010000060.1:5971-14384 GCA_964632885.1 uncultured Acidimicrobiales bacterium
GGGGGGGTTTGGGTTCGTTGCACCGGGCCCCCCGTACCCCCCCCCCCCAACTGCCGGCGGAATCCCGCCAGATCGGGCGGGATTCCGCGGCCAGTTCGCCAACGGGGAACGCCGTCAGCGCTCGTCAGCGCTCGTCAGCGCAGGCTGGCCAAGTAAGAGTCGCGGTTCCGGACCAGTTCGTCGAGCGAGTCGCCCCCGAACTTGCGCAACGCCTCCTGGGCGAGCACGAGTGCCACCATCGTCTCGGCGACTACCCCCATGGCGGGCACCGCGGTGACATCGGTGCGCTCCTTGAAGGAGACTGTCTCCTCCTTGGTGGCGACATCGACCGTCTTGAGCGTTGGCCGGTTCAAGGTGGCGAGGGGCTTCATGTAGGCGCGGGCCACGACGAGGCCTCCGGTCGTCATCCCGCCCTCCACACCGCCGGCCCGGTCCGACTCCCGGCGGTAAGAGCCGTCGCCCTCGTCCCACGCGATGGGATCGTGGGCTTCCGACCCTCGCCGGCCCGCGTTCTCGACTCCGTCGCCGACCTCGACCGCCTTGATCGCCTGGATGCTCATGAGCGCCTGGGCGAGCATCCCGTCGATCTTGCGGTCCCAATGCACGTGGCTGCCAAGCCCGACGGGGACGCCGTAGGCGAGCACCTCGGCCACGCCCCCGAGCGAGTCGCCCACTTTGGCGGCTGCCTTGACCTCGTCGACCATCGCCTCCTCGGCGTCGGGGTCGAAGCAGCGGACCGCCGACTCGTCGACCTGGCCGAGGTCCTCGGGCAGCGGCCGCAGCTCGGGCTTGGCTTTGGCCTGACCCATCTGAACGATGTGGCTGAGCACCTGGATTCCTAGTTGCGCGAGGACAGCCTTCGCGCACGTGCCGGCGGCGGCGCGGGCCGCGGTCTCTCGGGCGGAGGCGCGCTCGAGGACCTTGGAGACCTCGTCGAATCCGTACTTCTGCATGCCGGCCAGGTCGGCGTGGCCGGGGCGTGGCTCGGTGAGGTGCCGAGGCTCGCCGCCCGGCGCGGGCGACATCCGGTCCTCCCACTTGGGCCACTCGGTGTTGGCGATCTCGATCGCTACCGGCGAGCCGATGGTCAGGCCGTCGAGCACGCCACCGAGGATCGTGACGTCGTCCTGCTCGAAGCGCATCCTCGGGCCCCGGCCGTAGCCGAGGCGGCGGCGTCCGAGCTCGCCCTGCAGCTCCTCCTTCGTCAGTGGCACGCCCGCGGGAACGCCCTCGACGATGACGACGAGGGCCTTTCCATGCGATTCACCCGCGGTGAGGAAGCGGAGCACGCCGACCAGTATGCGTCAGCTCCTCCGCGCGAAGCTGGTGGGGTGCCTTCGGACCACGAGTCCGCGCTTGCGGAGCTGTGGCAGCGTCTGGATGAGGTTCTCGGCCTCGAGCCGGGGGCCACCCTCCGCGAACTGTTGCCGACCGTGCCGTGGCGCGAGGCCTTCGAGCCGGACGTCTGGAGGCGACCCGACATCGTGGAGGTTTACGACGACGAACGTCGGCGCACGCTCCACAAGGCCCTCGTCAACGCGCTGGGCGCGGGCCCGGCGACCACGCTCATGGAGTTGATCCCGCTGCTGCCGTGGCGCGACATGGTGCGACTTCGCCTGGACCCCCATCGGCGATTGCACCCGAGCGCGCCCTGACGGCAGCCGCCGATCGCGCGCAGCTCATGGCACAGCGGCCAGACGACCCCGTCCGCGTCTTCGGTTCACCCTGCGGTTCCGAGGGCGTCGTCCACTAGGCCTAGGACGCCGAGCTCATCTGCCCAATGGTGGAGTTAGGCACGGTCGAGCGATAGGGAGGAGGTCCGGACGATTGCCGCGACGTCGGCGAGTTGACGCTTGGATTGCCCGAGGCACGCCCACTCGAGCTTGGCGAGGATGGTGTCCTCGGCAGTCGCCACGAACACCTCGATGTCTTCGATACGGGCGGACCGCCGGCGGCTGAACTCCATACGGCTGAACGGTCGGTCGCGGCGGAGTATCAGGTCGACGTTCCAGCCCGTGTCGGTGTCGATTACGTTGAACGGTTCCCCGTGGGCATAGGCGACCGTGGGGCCCGGGTCTGGAAGTCCGTCATTCGCGGGAGTAGTCGCCGCGCTGGTCTCGCGCCGTCCTCGCTTCCCTCGCCCGCCGACCTGCCGCGGCGATGCGGCGGACGTCATCCGACATCTGGGCGGCGACCCGCACCCGCCCGGCACCCGCCCGGGCCCGCCGAGCCGCCGGGCGCTGGCGTGGAGGGGTCAGCTCAGTCCGACTGAGGTGTGGACGCGGCGCGCTCCACCAGGTCGGTGAAGAACTCGCGGTCGTCGAGGAGGGCGACGTCGGACAGGTACATCCGCCCGTAGCGCTCGAAGTACATGAGCTGCTTGCCCAGGAGGAAGAGGCCGCGGTTGAACGGCGGCGTCCGGGTTGGTTCCCGCGGTCCGTCCTGGGCTGGGCGCCGACCGGCGCGTGCGCGCCGCCCACGGAAGCGGCGACCGAGACGGGCCTCGCCGTCGGCCTCGGCCGCCGACCGCTGGTTGTCGCTGATGAGCGCGCCGAGGCTCATCTGCCCGAACGGCTGGGTGAGGACGGCTTCGATCCTGGGCCGGAACAGTTCTGCCAGCCGGTTGGCGTCCATGTCGGCGCGCACCAGGAGGGGGCCGAACATCTCGCCGAAGAACAGTGCGATCTCGTCCCACGCCGCCTCCCGCCCGAGCGCGCCCGCAATCAGATGACGGAAGAAGCCGTGGGTGGCCGGATCGAGCCGGGCCACGATCCCCCAGTCGATCAGTGCGACGCGCCCGTCGCGGAGGAGCATGAGGTTGCCGGCGTGCACGTCGCCGTGGAAGGTGCCGTGGAGGATGGCAGTGAGGAACCATGCCTTCACGACCTGTTCGAGTAGGGGCGCGGGATCGACGCCGAAGCCTTCGATGGCGCTGATGTCGTCGATGGCCACGCCATCGAGCAGCTCCATCGTGAGCACGCGCCTGCTCGTCAGCGCGAGCACCGGCTCGGGAACGACCACGTCGGGCAGGTCGATCTCAGCCAGCAGTGCGCGGTAGTGCGCCATGGCGGCCGCCTCGTTTCGCAGGTCGAGTTCCTCTGACACCTGACGACGGAAGCCCTCGAGCATCTGCAGCAGCGGACCGGCGAGGCGCGTGGCGGACGGTCCCGCGATGCGTAAGAAGAGGGGCTCCATGAGGGCTAGGTCGGTGGCGAGGATGTCGTCGATCCCGGGCCGGATCACCTTCACTGCCACCTCGCGCCCGTCGACGGTGGTGGCCCGGTGCACGACGGCGATCGACGCGCGCCCCAGCGGCTTCGGGTCGAACGACGAGAAGAGCTCGTCGAACGGGCGGCCCAGTTCGGCCTCGATCAGCGCCCGCACCTTCTTCACCGGGACGACGGGCCCGGCGTCGAGGGTGGTGCGGAACTCCTCCGCAACGTCGTCGCCGAACAAGCTCGGTGATGAAGCCACCAGCTGACCGAACTTCACGTAGCCGGCGCCCAGGCGCTCGAAGACCCGACGTAGACCACGAGCGACTCGGATCGGTTCGATCGGGCGACGCAGGATCCGACGGAGGAGCACACCTCCCAGGTGGCGCCCGATCACCCAGAACGTCAACAGCGCGCGGCGCCGCCTGCCCTTCGCGTTGGGCCGATCGAGAGTCACCGGGGTGGGCACCGGGTAGCCGAGTGAGATGGCGTGGGCGTCGGCCTGTTGGGCGAGGGTCGGCCTGGTGTGGCGCTCGATGCGGGTGACCGATCCGTCGCGGTCGAGGTGGACCGTGATGTCGACCTCTCCCGCGCGGGGAGGCGGCGACGCCTGGAAGCTCACTTCTTGTTCGGTCGCGGCGGCGAGCTGCCAGCGGCCGTAGGCGTCGCGGTCCCACGGACGCCATGCCGTGGCGGTCAGCCGTTCGAGCACGGCCGGCTGCCCTTCGTACACCTGGTCGTCGTCTACGAGAACGGCGTCGTCTACGAGCAGACCCGCGACCGCGGCCACCTCGGCCGAGTCCGGTGCGGCGTCGACCGAGATCACCCGGCGGGCGGTGACGGCCGCCTCCGGCTCGTCGGCGTCGACCGGGGCGGGCGGTGCGTAGGGGTTGCCGAGGGCGTGGCGCCCGATCTCGAAGATGACGCTGGCATCGGCGTCGTCGACATCGACCTCACCAGTGAACAGGTTCCGGTCACGAGCTCGCGCACTGGTTGGGCCGGGGCGTCCCCGCCTGCCGGGGCGCCGGCCGATGCGGCGCATCACCCTGCCCATGTCGACCGTGGTCGCCCACGGCGGGATCCAGAGGCGGGCAAAGACGGCGGCGTTGACCAGACCGAGCACGGTCGGGAACAGCCACATCACCCGGTAGTTGTCAGCCACGTCGACGGTGACGGCGGCCATGTAGGTGGATAGGACGCCGACCAACGCGAACGGCCCCGCGGCGAGGCCTACCCGCTCCCCCATCCCGCCGCTGCGGGGCAGCAGCTGGAGCAGCAGCGCGATGAGCGCGATCAGCGCGCCGGTGCCGAACGCGCCCGTGATGACACCTATAGCCACCGACTGCCAGATGTTCGTGACGAAGAGGTGGAGGAACGCGCCGAACGCCGCGGTGAGCGGGCCGAGTACGGCCAGCTGACGCCGGCTCAGCCAGCGGGTCATGAGGACTCCGGCCGGGATGCTCACGACGAGGCCGAGGGCAGCGCCCGCGATGATCGCCGCCGACTGCTCGGCGCCTCCCGCGCCGAGGACCTCCCGGTTGAAGAGGGGTACGAGCCGCGCCGTGGAGCCGCTGGCGGCGACGGTGAGAAACGCGCCGGTGAGGAGGAGCTTGGCGTTGGGGACCTCGAGGATCTCGCCGATCCGCTGCCGCCAGGGGGCGCCGGGCGAGGCCCGCTCGGCCAGCTTGCGGGCCGCGCTCCCGTCGCGGATCAGTGCCAGCACGGCAAGGCCGCCCAGCACCATGAGGATCGCCGCCATGCGGAAGGCGATGTTCCACGTGTCCGGGTCGCCCTCTTTCCAGGTGGCGATCACGGTCACCCGCACACTCAGGCTCACGACGATGCCAGCGAGGAAGATCGCCACGAAGGCTCGGATCCACCGGCTCCGCCCGAAGGTCTCGGGGACCACCGCGATGGAGGCGAGCTGGCGGCCGGTGTTGGCGGTGCGCGCGATCAGGATGGTGGCGAGCAGGGGCCAGTAGCCACCGACGATCGTGTAGGTCCACGTGGCGACGCCCATGACTATGAGCCCGCCGCCGAGGTATGGGGCGCGCCTCCCCAGCCGGCTCTTCGTGGCGTCGCTCACCCGTCCGGCGACTGGCCAGACCAGCCATGAGAGGAGCCGGTGGGCGGTGAGAGCGAGGGCGACCATGAAGGCGCTGCCCGTGCGCGCGCCCACAAAGAGGGTGAGGAACGTGCCGTGCACAGCCTCGAAGGCGCGGGGCCCGACACGGGCGATGGCCAGGCCGGCGAAGTTGCGGACCCGCTCTCGGTCTATGGCGGTGTCGATGACTGGCCGGCTGCCACCGTCGTCGTCGCGCGCCTGCTGCGACGCGCCTACCTGGGGTTCTTCCTCGGCGTCGGCGGCGTACTCGTCTCTCCTGGTGGCCAACTCATCCCTTTCGCCGCCACGGCTGCGAACCCCTACCGTACGCCGCCGTCGACTCGGCCGGACTTCCAGACATCCGGAGGAGGGCGGTACCGACCGCTTTGATCACGGCAAGAGGCGGAAGCGACCTCCATCGAGCGGCCGGAGCACGTTGAAGTGACGGTGGTCGAGCGTGAGCAGCGAGCGCGTGCGGAACCGCGCCGCGAGGATGACGATCGAAGCGTCGGCGACGCCCACCTCCTGGTCGCGGTACCTCTCGATGATCGACGCTGCTTGCCGCAACCCGTCCTCGGCGATCGGCACGAGGTCATAAGCGCCACGCGACAGCTCGGTGAGCACACCAAGCTCGGCCTCAACGCCCATTCGCGTGGCGACCAAGTAGTCGAGCTCGGCCACGACAAAGGGCGATACGACGAGGGGATCGTCCTGGCCCTCGACAGCACGGATCGCATCTTCGTGCTTCGGCTCGCGGCTGTTGAAGAGCACCAGCAAGCCACTGGTATCGGCGACGATCACCGCTCGCCGAACCCGCGCAGTAGTTCGTCCACCCGTTCCGCGATCGGCTCAGCGTCGATGATCCCGAAGCGCGGTCGAGGTCGAGCCAGCGACCCCACGACGGCCTGCCGGATCACCTCCGCCTCAGACACTCCTCGGCGGCGGGCTTCGCGCTCGATCGCGGCCTTCAGGTCATCCGGCAGATAGATCGTCGTCTTGTGCGCCACGCCATATATGGTACCAGTGGTGGTAGACCACCAACGCGAGGCGGAGGTCGGGGCCTCGGGTCACGCGCTCGCTTGGCACACATCTGGAAAGGTCAGATTCGAACTGCGGACATTGTGCTACATTGACGACATGTCTGAGAACGTCTCGGTGCGGCTTGAGGACGGCCTGGCTCAACGACTTCGTCTGCGGGCACGAGCGGCGGGGGAGACGCTGTCAGACCGCCTGCGGCGTTACGCGGAGGAAGGGATCCGGCGCGACGAACACCCCATGGTCACCTTCCGCGACGGGGCTACCGGCCGGCGTGCCGGGGTGGTGGGCGGACCCGATGTGTGGGAGATCGCCATGTGGATCGACGACCTGTCGGGTGAGCCTGACGCGGTGGCCGCGCTCGTCGAAGACATGAACCTAACTCGGCCACAGGTCGACGCCGCGCTGCGATACCGGGCGGCCTATCCCGACGAGATCGATGCCCGTATCGAGTTGCACGGCCAGGAGACTGCCACCGCTTCGACATCGTGAAGGTGCTGCTCGATGAGATGTATCCGAGGGCCCTGGCCGCGGCGTTGCGCTCCGGTGGTGTCGAAGCATCCACTGCTGCGGAGATGGGGCTCGCGGGACGATCCGACCCCGATCTCCTGCCTGCCGCCGCGTCGCAGGGCTACGTGCTGCTCACCGAAAACGTCGCCGACTTCGCTCGCGCGGCGACTGAGCGCCTGACCGCAGGTAGGCATCATGCAGGCGTCCTCATCGCGCTCTCATCCCGGTTCTCACGACGTCCGAGCGGAATCGCCAGAATCGCTGCCGCGGTACATGCCGTCGGCGACGAACTCCTCGACGACCGGCTGGTATACCTCGCGGAACCGCGCCAATGACACGTCCGCTCAACCGCCGGCTACGGCGACACCACTGTGGCGGTCTCGGCGTGGGAGATCTCCATCAAGAAGGTCGTTGGTCGCTTGGAAGCACCCGACGATCTGCTGGCAGTCCTCGAGGTCAACAACTTCGACGTCGACTTGCTTCCGGATCTCTGAGCCGGGTGTCCGGACGACGCTCGACGCGTCGGTGACGCCGTCCTCGTGACTCAGCCGGCTAGCAGCAGGCCCGACGGCGTGCGGGCGGCACCGCAGTCCACGGCGAGGGCGACCAGCAACGACTCACGCACCAGTGCCTGGCCCTCACTCCCGAGATCGAGGAACGCGATCGCGGCTACCTCGTCGCTCACCTTCCCTGCCTCTCGCAGCGCGATCACGGCCCGGGCCAGGTCGGCCCGAAACATCGGTGTGTCGACCTGATCGACCGCGACCGGCAGGGCATCCTCGTGCTCGTCGAGGTCCTCGTGATCGATGGCCCACCGCAACCGTTCGAGCTCCGGGCTCAAGAAATGAGGCAACCGGAACTGGCAACTCAGGTCGGCGCTCGGCAGGTCCGCGAGCGCCGAGTAGAGCTGCACGAGCACGTTTACGTCGTCGATGACCTCGCCCAGGATCGGCATTGCCTTCCGGCGCTGCTCCACGAGGAATGCTCTCGCCAGATCCCGCTCCGATGGCCCCCGGCTGACTCCGCAGCACTTCTTGGTCTTGCGACTGCTCCCGCACTGGCACGCTTCGTTCCGCCCTGAACTTGCCATGGCTCCCCCTTCTCCGCCTGCCGGAAGGCTCGCGCCGACACCGGCCCGCTTGGTGGATACCGGCGAGGGATTCGACTTCGCGGGTGACAGAGGCTCGACATTGCGCGAGGGCTGGTGATCGTGTCGCACCCGCGTCGTATGGTCGTTGTCAGCTCACCGTGACTCGGAGGCGGCGGCGCCTCCCACTGACAATTGCTCTTCAGTCGATGAGGAGGAACAATGGCGATCAGTGAAGACCGCCGCCATGCCCTGCATACGCGCCTTGCAGACGTGCTCGGGCAAGACGAGGCGGCCACGCTGATGGAACAACTCGGCTCGACTCCGTGGGACGAGCTCGCGACGAAGGCCGACATCGTCCGCTTCGAAGAGCGCCTCGACGGGCGGTTCAGCTCGCTCGAAGAACGCCTCGACGGGCGGATCGACTCGCTCGACGGACGCATCACGTCCCTCGAAGAACGCCTC
>CAZWDB010000060.1:14484-25767 GCA_964632885.1 uncultured Acidimicrobiales bacterium
GACGGGCGAATCACGTCCCTCGAAGAACGCCTCGACGGGCGAATCACGTCCCTCGAAGAACGCCTCGACGGGCGAATCACGTCCCTCGGCGACCGTCTCGACGGGCGGATCGACTCGCTCACCGGGCAGATGAACCTGCGCTTCGAGGCAGCCGCGCACCGCCACGACGCCGGCCTCAGCCACCTCCGCACCGACATGGCTGACCTGCGGGCCGAGCTCAGCGACAAGCTCGCCCACCACACCCGGGCCCTCTCGATCGCCATGGTCGGCCAGTCCGCCGTGGTCGCGACCGTCGTGTTCGCAGCCGCCGCCTTTTGGGGCTGACAACCGACCGGCGCACGGGGCGGTTCGCCGTCGGTGCGTGACGGGGTCGCCTTGAGCTTTCTGGCGCGTGTTGCATACGAGCTGCAATTGGCTTACTGTGGCAGGCATGGCAACCAAGACGATCGGTTTCGCCGTCGCGGACGAGGACGAGGCTCGACTCGAGCGACTCACACAGAAGTTCGGCCATGGGAACCGGTCCGCGTTCCTTCGAGAGGCAATGCGCCAGATGGAAGTCGTGGATCGCGCCCAGCGTTTGGCGGCACTCCAGTCCTACGGCGCCGAGCGGTCGACAGCCGCGGGCCTCGGTCGCGACGAAGCGGTGAAGGTCGTGAGGCGCGTCTTGAAGTCCAGGTGACAACGCCTGTCACCGTGGATGTCAACGTGTTCGTGGCTGCGGTAGCGGGCGGGGGTGACGCCTTTCACTCATGGCCTTCGCCCCCTCCGGTGCGCGGAAACCTCGCGGCGAATGTCGTAGGCATACTCAACGACGCCCGAGAGTTCAGCCTCTTCCTCAGCGAACACATCCTCACGAACGTCGTACGCGTCCTCACCGGGCCTCCACCCGACGGCTACGGGTGGGAGGCAGAGCGCGCTGAGGATTACGTCGCGCTGCTCGTCGAGATCGCCGAGGCATCGGGCGGCGACGTAGTGGTGCCGGGCGAAACGGTGACCGACTGCCTGGATCACGAGGACAACCGCATCCTCGAGTGCGCCGCAGCGAGTGGATCCATGCTCATCGTGAGCGAAGACACCGACTTGACGTCGATGTCGCCGTGGCGGGGCACGCCGGTGGTCACGTGCGAGACCTTCGTGGCGCGGACCGACGCCATGCGACGGAGCCGCCGATGACCGACCGAAGTCAGGTCGAAGTAGCTAGCCTGGATTCCTCTTCTCCTCCCCTCTCTCGCCGCGTCGGTGACGTTCGACTGTGCTCGAAGCGGGGTGATCGGGGCCGAAATCACACTGATCACCCCGCTCCGAGCACAGTCACCGACGAACACCGCGTCGGGTACCTAGCTGTATGCGCGGGCATTGGAGCATCTCATCGACACCGCACCGAGCGACGAGGTGACGGCTCGCCTCAACGAGGTGTACGCGACGGAGGACTCGCGGCTGGAGCCGGACCTTGTGCGCGCCCAGCGCCGGGCGATCGGTGAGGCCTGCTGAAGAGGACCCGGCGGCGGTGAGCTTCAACAGAAGCCGCATCCGTACGGTGGTGTGCGTGACGGTCACGTCGAACCTACGGCTGGCAGATGCGCCCGGCAACGTGGCGATCTCCCAGGGCGAGGGTGGCCTTCGGAGTGACTCGGTCGCGAATGTGTCCCAAGTCGTGACGCTGGACGAGGACGATCTGGTTGAGCGGCTTGGTCGCGTCCAGCGAACGACGATGCGGCGCGTCCGCGCCGGGCTGAGGCAAGTGCTCGACCTGACCTGACGGGCGCAACTACGAGGGTCACAGAGCGAGCAGGAAACGCAGGACTCGCTCGATGTCCAGCAGAGAGGCTGCCGGCGCAGCGCCGAGGAGTCGCGTAACTACCCGGCCTCGACGGCGCGCTCGGCCTCGACCTCACGCCAGGCGCCAGCGTCGTCGCGCAGTTCCTCGTAGCGGCGGTTGAATCCTTCGAAGAAGCATCGTGTCTTCGTGCTCACCCGGATGCACTCGTCGAAGCAGAGGGACCGTTTGTCGCGATGCTCGCCGAGGAGGCGATGAAGACCCGTTTTTTCCCGGGCATCGCGTTCCGCGGCGTCGACTGGGATCGACGGCCATGGGTGATCGGCACCGCCCTGGACGTATAGGAGATCGTCGCGGCCGGCCTCGCCCGCAACCGCCGCTGATGCGCGGATCCTCGTGACGTTCACCGTCGCCGACTTCCCAATGATCGTTCGTCGGTGGGCCGAAGAAGGCAGGCGACATGCCGGCGGCGCGATCGTCGTCGGGATCGACCACAGCGAGTTCGGCACGATTATCCGAGTTGTCGCCCGCATGCGGGCCTCGACGACCGTGACGTCGACGACGAGCCGAACTTGAGGCAATAACGCACGGAATCCGATCGTTATTGCCTCAAGTTCCGTGACGTCGACGACGCCGAAACTGGCGGGCCGTCGGGGGCAGGCCGAGGGCGTGCAGAAAGGCCCTCGCCGATGACGACGAGGGCCTTTCCGGGTGGTGCCTTTCGGAACTGCCTTGGCGGAGAGCGGAAGCTCCTCGCGTGGTGCGGCTATTCGGAGGGAGGACCGGCGTCCTCGGGCGCACCGGCATCCGCGGGGCCGGCGTCGCCGCGGTTCTCGTCGGCCGCTTCGCGGCGATCGGCGCCCTCGCTGCTGGCTTCGCTTCCAGCTTCGCTCGGGGCCGGGCCCTCGTCGTCGCTACCTGGCTCGAACGGCTCACCGCTCGGCGTGGTCTCCGGCTTCACGTCTTCACAGCCGTCCTTCGGGTCGAAGCCCTCGTCCCTAGGTGTGTCGGAGTTGGCGGCGTTGTCCTGGATGCAGTCGGTCCACGCCCGGATGTCCTCGGCGAACGCCGTGGCAGCCGCATGGTTGGCCTCAGCCTCTGCCTGGCGAACCTCGGCCTCTTCCTGCCCGGCGGCGGCGGCATCCTCGCCCGGCGTGCCCTCGGGGGCGTCCTCGGGATCCGCGGCGGCACCTAGCGCTGCGTCGGGCAGTTGTGCGTCGTCCGGCAGGTCGGCCGGGGCGCCGGTGAGGGCGAAGGCGATGCCGGAGCTGGCGATCACCGCAGCGGCGGTGCCGGCTGCGGCTCGGGCGAACAGGCTGATGCGCATTGTCAGAACTCCCAGGTGGTCTAGTCCGTTACCCCTTGTAAGCGCACCGAGTGGCGATTTGGATACGGCCTGTGGCGTCAACATGCCAGCGAGCGCTCTTCGCGGGAGTCACCACCGCTCTGCGCGGGCGGTGCACGACATGGCCCGGTGGGGATGACTACTGAACGTGGTGCAATTGCGTCCCCGTCTACCGATAGGAAATCCGTGGAACCCCGGCGTCTTCTGATGCTCCGCCGTACCGATCGTGGCAGCGGGAGTGCTCGCGCGGCGTTCATGCGGATGCTGCCGAAGGGCCGGTCCATCTCCGACGACCTGTGGGCGGCTCGCCATCGCGGCATCGTCATCTTGCTGTGGCTGCATGTGGCCGGCCTGGGCGTCTACGGAGTGGTCCAGGGCTTTGCCGAGTGGCATCTGGCGACGGAGCTCGGCGCGATCGCGGCGATCACGCTGGCGGCGCGGCTGGCCCGCACCCGGCTGATGCAGGCCTCGCTGGGAACGCTCGCCCTCGTGAGCAGCTCGGGGTTGCTCGTGCACCTCAGCGGCGGCCTCATCGAGGCCCACTTCCACTTCTTCATCATCGTGATGGTCGTCACCCGCTACCAGGGTTGGGTGCCCTTCCTCCTCGCTCTGCTCTTTGTGGTCGTCCACCACGGCACGGTGGGCGTGATCGACCCCGAGTCGGTCTACAACCACGAGGCGGCGATCAATTCGCCCTGGCTGTGGGCCGGCGTGCACGGCCTCTTCATCGCCGGCGCCGCCCTCGCCGCGCTCGCGTCGTGGAAGCACGCCGAGGTCGAACACGAGCGCGCCGAGGAAGCCGCCATCCGGCTCCACGAGCGTGAGCTGCGCCAGCGGGAGGCGGTCCAGCTGAACGACACCGTCGTCCAGGGCCTCGTGACGGCGAAGCTGGCTGCCCAGCACGGGGATGCCGACCAGGCCAACGAGGCCGTGACGCGAACTCTCACGCTCGCTATGCAACTCGTCAGCGACCTGATGGAGGACGACGACGAGCTCTTCCAACCGGGTGGGCTGCGGCGGGCGCCTGCCCCACATCCGGCGTCGACTCCATGATCAGGGTCGTGCTCGCCGACGACGCTGACGACCTCCGCACCCTCGTCCGCCTGGAACTCGACCTCGACCCCCGGTTCGAGGTCGTGGGCGAGGCGCGCGATGGCGAGGAAGCCTTGGCTCGAGTCGACGCCGTACCCCACGACCTGCTGCTGCTCGACCTCGCCATGCCGCGCATGGATGGCCTCGAAGTGCTGCAGCACCTGCGCGCGCGGGCGTGGACCCGTCCCGTCGTGGTGTTCTCCGGCTTCTCGAGCAAGGCGATGATCAACCGTGCCCTCGCGCTCGGCGCGACCGCCTACGTCGACAAGAGCCGCGACCTGGGTGAGCTCGCCGATATCCTGGCTGGCTCGGCTAGCTCGGGCTGACGACCCGCCGCGCTCGGTAGGGTTCGCCTTTCACCGGGGAGGGAGCGACATGTCGATGGACCGGGCCCAGGGCTTGCGCGCCGGCGACGCCGCTGCGTTCAACGAGGCGGGCGTCGGCCGGCTGCCAGGCCACATGGGGGTGGAGATCGCGGCCATCGGCGAGGGCACCGTGTCGGCCCGGCTCGACGTGCAAGAACACCACGTCGCGCCCAACGGCTACCTGCATGCCGCATCGGTGATCGCCTTGGCCGACACGGCGTGCGGCTACGGCTGCGTCCGCAACCTCCCGGAGGGCGCCGCGGGCTTCACCACCGTCGAGCTCAAGAGCAACTTCCTCGGCACCGTCACCGACGGAGGGATCGAGTGCGACGCCACCCTGGTCCACGGCGGCCGCACCACCCAGTTGTGGGACGCCACCGTGCGCGACGCCTCCGGCCGCACGATCGCGCTGTTCCGCTGCACCCAGCTGATCCTCCAGCCGCGCCCGAGCTGACCCGGAGCGCTGCGCAGCGGCGTACCCGAACTCAGAGGGCAAGGAGGAAGCGCAGGACCCGCTCGACGTCCAAGAGCGCGGCCGCAGGCGCCGCGCCGAGGCGAGCGATGAGCCGGCGATCGGACACCGACTTGATGTCCTCACACTTTGCGTAGCTGACGTTGTCCAGCCCGGTGCTCGGGGCGTCGAGCTCGATGTGCGAAGGGAGGCCACGGTACGACGATGTGACCGGGACGACGATGACAAGGCCTGAGCGCCCGTCGTTCATCTCGTCGTCGGAGACCACGAGAGCGGGTCGGCGTCCCGCCTGCTCGCGTCCAGTGGGCTCACCGAAGTCGATCAGCCAGATGTCGCCTCGACGGGGGTTCACGCCGAGGAATCGCGCAGCGAGTCGGCCTCGGCCGCACGCTCGGCCTCGACCTCCCGCCAGGTCTCCGCCTCGGCGCGGAGTTCCTCGTAGCGGCGGTTGAATCCGGCGAAGAACCGGCGCCGCTCCAGGGCGTCGAGCGCCTCGTCGACCACGGCCGTCATGGGCTGCCCGCTCGCGTCCGCGAGGGAGGCGATGCGGTCACGCGTCTTCGCGCTCACGCGGATGGTCGTGCTCATGGGACCAGTCTACGGATGTGTAGACCACTTGAGCTACGAGCAGTCACTGTGAGTCTTGTATCACACTCACACACGAGGGGTTTCCGGCCGAGATCGACACCGCCCTCGCCCGCAACCGTCGCTCAGTCGAAGAGCTTCGGGCCGAGTTCCCCACCATAGAGGCCGCATCGGTCGACACCACCTGAGCCGGGATGCGGCCGCGTCATCACCCGCATGCTGGCCGCAAGGCCGCAACCGGACGACTGGGACGACTACGCGTGCTTCCTTGCACGACGACCATGAGGCGACCCTCGCAGGGGCGTCCGCGCTGGGCGAGTGGGCTGGTCCATCAGGACCTCCGTTCGCGAACCAGCCCTCAGCGGCCGATCCCGGCGACGAACACACATCGTCGTCTACCTGGCTGGACGACGTGTCGTCTATCTCGATAGACTAGCGAGGTGACGGCTCGGATCCTCGTCCGCAAACTCCGCGGCCGAGGCTGCGAGTCCGTCCGCCAGAGAGGCTCCCACCCACCAGATTTGGCGCTGCGGCCGATGCCAGACCGTGATCCCGATGCACCAGGTGACCTCACCCCCGGAACGCTCAGATCGATCGAACGAGACCTCGAGCCCTGCTTCGGGCGCAAGTGGCTCAGCCGATAACGAAGGACACCAAGACGAAGACGAAGACGAAGACGGAGGACGAGATGAAGACCTACACCGCCCGCCTCGAACGGGAGAAGGACGGACGCTGGTCCGTCGAGCTCGAAGAGGAACCACGGGTCCACACATGGGGTAAGACCATCGACCAGGCCCTCACCCGCATGCGCGAAGCCGCCGCGCTGTGGTTCGAGACCGACGAATCCTCCATCGTCCTCACCCCCAAACCAGTGCTCACCAAGACCGTGATGCGGACCATCGACGCCGCCCGAGAAGCCCGCGAGCAAGCCCGCAACGCCGACCGAGTAGCCCTCGAGAAGATGCAACGAGCCGCGGCAGAACTCGCACGCAAAGGGATCAGCATGCGAGACGCAGCGGCGATCCTCGGGATCTCCCACCAGCGCGTCCACCAACTCCTCGCCACCGACTCCCGAGCGCAAACCAACACCGGCTGACCCCCAGTTGCCGAACCCAAGCACCCGACCAGCACCCACCGGCCGGACCGCGTGGAACCGGCTGGGCGTCCGTTCTGGCCGCGGAATCCCGCCAGATCTGGCGGGATTCCGGTGCCAGTTCGTTCGGCGGCGAGCGCGCAGCGTGGCTAGAGGGTGATCTCCCGGATGTAGGCGACCTCGGCGCGGTAGCCCACCAACTCGCCGTTGCCCGTTCCCGGCACGAACGCCGCCCGCCCCGTGATCCGGAAGAAGTTGGCCAGGTTGACCGTGCCGCCGTAGATCTGTCCCTCGGTGTTGGAATCGTTCTGGTTGGCGAAGGTCACCGTGCAGGGCGTGTACACGAAGAAGTAAATATCGACGAAGCGGGTGGCGTTCTGCTTGGTGATGTCGCCGTTGCCCTCCGGTTCGTCGCAAGGTGAGAACCCGTCACTGGCCACGAAGGGCACGATCAAATAGAGCGTCGGCGTCGGCGAGCCCTTGCCCACCCACTCGCCTTCGTTGACGAACTTTATCGAGCCGTCGGTGATGATCGCCAGGTCGTTGCCCAACGCGAACCTGCCGTCCCTGGCGAATTCGAGCAGGCACCGGTCGTAGATCCGCACGACGTTCTTGTTGAGATCGGGCGACGCCGCGTCCGCGAGGGTTTCGATCGTGGTGAGGGCATCCGCACACGAGAGTTCCTCGTGCAGCAAGAACCCCTCGTCCAGCCAGTCCTGCTCGTTCCAGTCCAGTTGAGGGAACTCATCCTCTGGCGGCGGTGACAGCTCGCTCACGTCCTCGGAGACCAGGGCAGGGTCCACGCGCGGTGCGTCGCAGCCGTCGCAGGTCCGCGACGCGTCCACGCGGTTGACGACGCGGACTTCGTCGTTCTTCTGGAGGACGATCGAGTACTCGGTCGTCTTTTCTACGTCCGCGGCGCGGGCGTCATGGCCGATTCGCGCCGCGTTGCGCATCCCGATCGTGCCGCCCGCCCACGCATCCTTCTTGACCTCGCAGGTGTTGGCCATGTCGATGTTTCCCTGGGCATACAGGTTGCCGTTCACCACCGTCTTGTTGGGGCAGGCCCAGTCCTCGTTGGTGTAGACGTCGCCCTCGATCACGAGGTCGTTGCCGACGTCCGGGCTGCTGACGGAATAGACGGCCTTGTCGAAGCTGCCCCCGTAGGCTGGACTCAAGCGAGCGGCGGTCTCCATCCGGCGGCGCACCCCGTTGGCTTCACCGATCGCTTCGATCAGCACGGCCCCCGGAGCGGCCGACAGCCCAGTGCCTTCGCCGCAGGCCATGAGGTTGGCGTCGTCCAAGGGCCACCGCGTGTAGTAGTGGATGGTCACGTCGTAGTGCGCTGCCAGGCTGTCGGTGAGGTCGTCCTGCAGCGAGCACGGCAGGTTCCCGGGGTTGTTGCCGGAGACACGGATCGCGCCGAGAGCGGCGTTGATGCCCGCCTCGGCCGCGTGTACGCCTCGAACCCGCTCGCGGTCGTGGGCGCTCGCATCCTGGTTGTGGCTCGACAAGCTGAGCGCGAGGACGCTGAGCGTGAGCACCACCATGGAGGCGAGCACGGCCGTGACGACGGCGTATCCGCCATCCCGGGCCGTGGTGCGGTCAGGAACGCTTCTCATGTTTCCTCCGGTACGTTCTCGCACAGCGATTGGGGATGGCCGAACTGCACGTTGCGGCCGGTGAGCGACGCTCGGATCTCCACGTCGCGGCCCTCGCGCTCGTCGCGGTTCACCAGCAGGCTGACCTGGACGATGCGCTGGCCGAAGCCGCTGTCGGCTTCGTAGAATTCGAAGGCGGGGGTGGGGGGGTCTGCGGTCGAGCTGTTACGCAGATGCTCGGCCACGACGCGCCAGTCGGTCAGCCAAACACCCGACGTCGACCACGCTCTGGTCTCGAGGCGGCCGTCGACGATCCGCCACAACACGCACCGACTGGGCTCGGTAGCGGTGCGGGCGTTGCTCTGGGTGTAGACGCGAAGCGACATGCCGGCTGGTATCTCGTCGCCGGGGTCGTGGATGACGTTGCCGGAGCGCACCTGGCGGTCGAGTTCCTGGATCGCGAGCCGCACGGAGTCGTTGCTCTCGCTCCGCCGGCTGGCGGTATGCACGCGATCGAACATGGCGACCATCTGGGAAGAGAAGATGGCGAGGATCACCGCGAGCAGCGCCAAGGTGACCACCACCTCCACGACGCTCACCCCGTGCTCCCCCCGCTCGGCGGGCCTGCGCTCAGAACGCATTGGGCGGCCTCGTGTAGCTGGCGGTGGCCTGCACCGTCCCCAGGTTGACGTTGATCCTCAGGTCGGCCACGGTGTCGCCGCTGGCGTCGACGACGGTGTAGGTGTAGCTGCCGTGCAGGATGCGCCCGGTGGCGGTGGCGCTCGTGTGGCACGACGAGTCGCAGACCTCGCCGGGGTCGACTATCTCGGTCCCGCCGATCGTGAAGGAGCCCTGCATCGAGACCTTGTCGATCCCGGTGGTGGTGTCGTAGCTGGTCGTGATGCTCTTGGCGTCCTCGCCCACCTCCTCCGTCCGGTAACCGTTGATGCTGGGATCCCAGTACGAGACCTTGCCCTTGGTCGTCACACCCGGAGCGACCGCTCCTTCTCCTACCTCCGCTGTGGCAACGACGTCGACGTCCTCCACGCGCACGAGGCTGGTGAAGCCGTCGCTGATCAGATCGACGGGCACCATGCCCAACTCGATATCGGTGATGCGGCGCTGGGCGTGGGAGTGGACACAGCCCTGGAGGGTGCAGGTGGTCTTGGGCGGCTCGTTCACTGTCCGATCGGTGAACACGTTCGAGTCAGGGGCCACTTCGGCCCGGGCGCGGATGATCGGCTCAATACCGATCGCCGCGTCCGGGAACCTGAGCTCGGCATTCATGAGGCCTTTCTGCCACGCGTCGGCCCGGCCACACGGTCGCCCATCCTCCTCGGCAAACCCGCCCTCGTCGACGCACGGCACGGCCGCCCTTGCCTGGACGGTGCTCACCGCGGTGGCCTCGTCGGATGCGCTGGAGGTGACCCGGACCGCGTTCTTCGTGCTCGTCGTCGAGAAAGTCTCCGACGCCTGCACGGGGTCCACCTTGTCGGTGTCGTCGTCACCGGTGTCGCTGCTCACGTCGGCCGTCGCGTCCTTTGCGCCGGTCAACTTCAGCGGGTTGTCCGTCAACTGGAGTGTGACGCCGGACGTCACCGCCTGGCTGTGGACAACGTCGACCTGCCCAACGCTGATCCACGACTCCAGGCTCGTCAGGTCGAGCGTGGCGAACTCGAAGTCGGAAAAGTCGGGATCCAAGCCAGGAGCCGCCTCGATGACGATGGCTGCCTTCCCCACCGTCGCCGTCGTCTTGAGGTCGGCCGCACACGGCGCGGGGTAGGGATTCTCGGCCGAGCTGTCGCCGCATCCGACCGCGCCCGACAGGAGCGTCTGGGTCACGACGTTCCCGGACGTGCCTTGCCGGAGGGCCTGGTCGGCCCACGACACCTCGACGGTGGCGCGCAGGGTCTGGTCGTCTGCGGTGACCGTGACGTACGCGGCCACTTCGTAGGTGGTCGGACCCACCGTGAGGCTCTGGGTATGGGGCACGAGCGGAGGACGAACTGCGTCGGCTACCGCCGGCGTGTGGAGGACGATCTTCTCGCCGTCGTAGAAGTAGGCGCCGTCGACCTCGGTTATGCGCGGATCGTCGGTCGTCTCGAGGTCGGTGGTGGCGAGCCCCTGGCGTACGACCACCGAAGGGAGGGCTCGCAGTTGTTCGAGCGCCTGGTTGGCAAGGCCGGTGGCCGACTGGCGCTGCCGGGAGTGGCCGACGTCAACCAGGGCGACCACCGCGCTGTGGGCCATGACGACGAGCGCGACGAACAGCACCCCGGCGGCCACGACGATCTCGATGATCGAGAAGCCGTCGTCGCTGTGGTGGCGGTGGGCCCGCCGGCTGGTCGAGGTCACCCGATGGCCCGGAAGACTTCGGGCACGCTCGTGGTGCCCGCTACCGCCTTCCGCACGCCGTCCTGGCGCATCGTCAGCATGCCCTCGGAGACGGCGACCGCCTCGATTTCGGATGCGGATGCGCGACCGAGGATGAGGTCGTGGAGGGCGTCGGTGACTACGAGCACCTCCTGGATGGCGACTCGGCCGCGGTAGCCGGTGTGGGCACAGCGCGGACAGCCGACCGGTCGGTACAGCGGCAAGTCGCCGAGCACGCTGCCATCACCGTTGAACGCCTCGTCGATCTCGTCCGCGCTCGGCTGATAGGGCTCCTTGCACCGGTCGCAGAGGCGGCGGGCGAGCCGCTGGCCCACCACGCCCGTCACCGTGGACGTGACGAGGAAGGGCTCGATGCCCATGTCGATGAGGCGCATGGGCGCCGAGGCAGCCGTGTTGGTGTGGAGCGACGAGAGCATGAGGTGGCCGGTAAGGGCAGCTTCGGTGGCGAGACGGGCGGTGTCGACATCCCGGATCTCGCCTACGAGGACGACGTCGGGGTCGGCACGCAGGATCGAGCGCAACGCGGCGGGGAACGTCATTCCCGCACGGGGGTTGAGCT
>CAZWDB010000061.1:0-25253 GCA_964632885.1 uncultured Acidimicrobiales bacterium
CTCTCGATCGCGAACTAACCATCAGGTGTCTCACCGCCATTGACACGTTCCGGCCGGACGAGGGGTGTCACAGCCCGGTCGTATGGTTGCGGAGAGCGCTTCCCCCGACGCCGATGTCGCGAGCTTTCGAGGTGAAGCGCCATGCAACCCCTTACCACATTTGCCCATGTCGCGCGCGGCCAGTACGGCCTCGGCACCCTCCGTCAGGCGCGGGCCGCCGGCATGACGAACCGCCAGGTGGAGTGCGCCGTCGAAACTGGCTCGCTCGAGCGGGTGCACCACGAGGTGGTCCGGTTCGCCGCGGTTCCGAGATCGTGGGAACAAGCGGCGATGGCAGCATGTCTCGCTGCCGGGCCCGGGGCCGTGTTGAGCCACCGCAGCGCCGCCCGGCTGTGGGGCACTCTGGATGCCGACGCGCGCGACGGCATCGAGTTGTGAGTTCCGTATCCCTCCAAGCGGGAGGTGCCCGGGGTCGTCGTGCACCGTGTGGGCGAACTGGGCGCCGGCTCGCGTCTGACCACCCGGCGCCACCGGATCCCGGTCACCAACCCGATGCTGACGCTCCTCAACGTCTCCGGCCAGCTGCCGGCGCAGCTCGTCGAGGACGCGCTCGACCGTGGCCTGGTCGCGCGCCTCTACTCGATCGCCGCGGTCGAGCGGCTCCGAGCCGACATCGGCAAGCGGGGCCGGCCCGGGTCGGCCGCGCTTGGGACGATCCTCGACGAACGGGCGCTGGGAAAGGACCGTCCCGACAGCCTGCTGGAACCCCGGATGGCACAGGCGTTGAAGCGTCATGGCTTGCCTCGTCCTGTATTCCAGCACCGCCTCAAGTTCCCCGGTCACCGACCGATCAAAGTCGACTTCTGCTACATCGTCGTGCGGCTCGCGATCGAGGTGCTCGGGGCCGACCCCCATGGCGGTTGGCGACGAACCCAAATCGACATCGAGCGCCGCAACCTGCTTGAGCTCTTCGGCTACCACCTCCTCGAATTCACGTGGAACCAAGTAGTTCGCCGGCCGGCTTACGTGGGCGACATCATTCGCGCCACGCTCGTCAGGCTGGGTTGTGACGAGGTGGTGGGCTAGGTCGCCTCCGGGTCGCCGCGCCACATGGGCTCGCGCGGCATGTCGAAGGCCACCTCGCGGATCTCACCGCGGAGGGCAGCGAACGCGGGCGGCCCCCAACGTTCGACGCCGGCGAGGGGGAACGGCAGGTCGTCCTCGCCGAACCAGCCGACATCGGCGCACTCGAGCTCGTGGGCCTTGAGCTCTCCACCGAGCGCCCGGCAGTGGAACACGAGCGAGTAGAGCGGGATGCGAGTGAAGCCGGCCCGCAGCCCGTCGAGCACCGCGATCAGCCGGACCGGTTCAGCCTCGATGCCGGTCTCCTCCCACACCTCTTTCACCACGACCTCGGCGGGCGAGTAACCGACGTCGGCCCAACCGGTCGGATAGAGCCACACGCCTGAGTCGGCGCGCTGCACCAGCAGCAGTTCGTTCTTGTCGTTGCCCACGACCGCGCCGACGGCGACCTTCGGCGTCACATAGCCAGCGACGCCTTCGCCCACGACCTTCAGCCACTCCTCGACCAGGGCATCACTCTCGAGATCGTGGCCGGCGGCATGCCGGATGTCGGCCGCCACCTTCAGGACCTCCTCGAAGCGCTCCTGCTCGTAGAGGCTCTTGGTGAACCCCAGCCCGGTGCGGGCAATGCCCGACAGAGCCTCGCTCCACCGCAGCAGATCCTGGTGGGAAACCGAGTGCGGCTGGTGCTCATCGGGCACGCGAGCAGGCTACCCGTGGCCGGCAGGAGACGGTGGTTAGGACGTCGAACCTCCTCAAAGGGGTCAGTACCAGTCAAATATGACGATCCGACACTTGGAGGAGAACAAGTTGAGACGAGTACTGAGCCTCACGCTGGCCCTAGGCGTTCTGGGCGCCTTCGCCTTCGTCAACCCCGCCACAAGCGCCCCACCCGACCACAAGAACAAATACCCGGATGAGTCGACGCAGCAGGATTGCGGGGACAACACCGTCACATACGACGGCCCGCTCTATCTGTGGCCTCCGAACCACAAACTGCAGCACGTTTCCGTCACTGCTGCCGAGAATGGAGGCGCCGGCGACGACGCGGGACCGACGAGCCTCACCGTCATGGTCAGTCTGCTCGATGCCACCGGTGGTGACGGTGGCCCTAACCACGACCCCGACTACACACCTGAGGCCGAGGACGGAATCATGGCAAGTGGCGAAGACTCGGCGACGGTGCCGTTCTGGCTGCGCGCCGAGCGGTCGGGACAGGGCGAGGGTCGCACCTACACGATCGACTGGTCCGCGAGCTTCGGAGACGGCGAGATGTGCAGCTCCATGGATAACGAGCATGAGGCCTTCACCGTCTTCGTGCCGCATGATATGCGGGGCGGCGCCGGGTGGAAGCACGACGCCGACGGCGACGGTCAGGGCGACAACGGCAAGCACGCCGACGAGTAGTCGGTTCGCTTCCGAGAGGGTTCTTTGAACGGTGAGCCACGTATTGGGTGGTTTGGCGTTCAAAGAACGACCGAGGTGAAGAGGAAGCGTTGGCTGCTGGCCGCGGGGGTGGTTGCCCTCGTGGTCAGTGGCGCGTGTAAGGCGCCGTTTGGCGCGGATGATGAGCCGGAGGCGTCGGCGGGGCCGCGGCCGGAGTTGAGCGAGCCGGCAGCCTCGCTACCGGCTGCCGAACAACCGGAGGCGACGAACTCGACCACTCCCGCCGCGGGGCCGTCCACGACGGAAGCGGCCCCGCCGGCTACCACCGAACCGCCCGCGAACACGCCCACGACGGAGCCGGGCACCACGACCGTCCCACCCCGGCACCTGCTGACGATCGACGACGCCGACGGCGACGCGGGCCTGCAGACGCCGGGCTACGCCGACCTCGTCACGGCCACAGTTCTCGGTACCGGTAGCGGCCTCCGCGTCACCGTCGACATGACGGCCGACATCCCCACGTCCCTTGAGCAGGGGGAGGTGCAGGGAGTCGGGATCGACCTCTTCCGCAGCAACCCCGACGAGAGCGACTACCAGGTCTTCCTCGACGGCGGCTCCGACGGATGGCGCGCCTACCTCCAGACGCCCGACGGCTTCGTCGACTACCCAGGCAGCTTCGCGATCGGCGGACGGCGCCTGGCCGTCGAGGTCCCGTGGTCATCGGTGGGCGGCGAGCGGGGCGCGGACGTCGGCGTCTTCAGCGACTGGTCCGCCGAGGCGACGCCGCTCAACCGGTCAGGCTCCGACCGCGCCCCCGACCGCGGTACTACGCGCTTCGGCACCTGAGGTCTGGACGGACGCGTCGACGACTTCTAGCAGGCGGGCGACGCTGACCGGCTTGGTGAGGAACGTCTGTGCGCCGGCGGCGAGGAGGCGCTCCTGCTGGCCATCAGACGCATCCGCGGTAACGATTACTACGGGCACACCGGCGGTCCGGGCGTCCGCGCGCAGCCGGGCCAGCACCTCGATCCCCGGAAGGTCGGGCAGATGCAGGTCGAGCAGGATCACTGCGGGCTGGTGTGCGGCCGCCAGCTCGAGGGCTCGCTCGCCCTGGGCGGTAGAAACGAGGTGAAGCTCGGGGCGGTGGCGCATGATCCGCGCTACCAGGTCGACGTTGGAACGGGTGTCCTCGACCTGCAGAACGGTCGCCACGCGACCGTCACGCGGGCGGTGGACGGCTCTGATCCCGTCCTCCGAGCACGGTCGCGGAACCGACACCGTCTCGGCCAGGGGCAGCTCGAACCAGAAGCGGCTGCCCTCGCCCGCCGCGGTATCACGGTCGAGGTCGAGTTCGCCGCCCATCGCGCCCACGAGCCGCTTCGACAGCACGAGGCCGAGTCCCGACCCGTCCTCCCCCGACTGCTCGGCACCGAGGCGGTCGAAGGCGTGGAAGAGGCGGGGACGCAGTTCCTCGCTGATGCCCGGGCCGGTGTCGCGCACCGAAACGCGGGCGACATCGCGGTCGACGGTGCAGTTGAGCCACACCGCCCCGTCCCGACGGTTGTACTTGATCGCGTTGGACAACAGGTTGAGGAGGACCTGCTTGAGTCGTTGACCGTCGGCCAGCACTTTCACGTCCGGCACGGGGCTCTCGAAGAGCAGCTCGACACCCCGTGCGGCCGCCATCGGTGCCATGAGGTCGACTGCCTCGTCCAGTGCGTCGACCACCGACACCGGCTCGACCGACATCCCGAGGCGGCCGCTCTCGATACGACTGATGTCGAGCACCTCGTTGATGAGCCCGAGCAGGTGGTGTCCCGCCCGGCCGATGTGGTCGACGTACTCGCGCTGGTCGTCGGTGACACCGTCGAGCTCCAGCAGTTCACTGAATCCGAGGATCGAGGTGAGGGGCGTCCGCAGCTCGTGGCTCATCCGCGAGAGGAAGTCGCTCTTGGCGGAGTTGGCCCGGTCGGCGACCTCCTTAGCCTCGCGGAGGCTCGCCTCGAGCTCGATCCGGTCGCTGACGTCGAAAGCGCACCCGACGACGAAGGCTTCGTCACCGGTCTCCTGGAGGCGGAGGGAGGCTTGCAACCAACGCCAGCTGCCGTCCCCATGGCGGAACCGGCACGTGAACGACGCGGGATGGTCCGCCGTCACCTCACGGGCCTGGGCGAAGACGCGCTCGATGTCGTCGGGGTGCACTAGATCGCGCCACTTCCAGTCGAGGACCTTGTCAGGGTCGTAACCGAGGAAAGGCGCCGCGTTGGGGCTCACGTAGGTGCGCTGGAAGCTCAGGTTGGTACGAAACATCACCACGGGCGTGGCCGTCACCAAGTGCTCGAGCGAGAGCTCGGCCATACGGAAGTCGGCCTCCCGGCGGGCGAGCGCGTGCCGGGTGATGACGACGAGAGCGAAGCAGGCCGTCGCGAACGCGGTGACTGCCAGCGTCGCAACCAGCGGATGCACACTCATAGAGGACCTATCGGCACGTTCTGCCCATGAGGTAACTAGTTCATACAGATCAACTTCGCCTAGTCAGCTGCCGATAGGGAGAGGTGAGGGTGCTCGCAGTTGACGACTTTCCAGAGACCCGGCTTCTCGTCCAGAAGGCGCTCGAGCGACAGGGCTATGAGGTCGACGAAGCTGCCTGTGGCGCGGCCGCCCTCGACGCGATCGCGGCGCGCGCGCCCGACGTCGTGCTGCTCGACGTCAACATGCCCGACATGAGCGGTCTGGAGGTTCTCGCAACGGTACGCAGGCTCCATCCGGGTCTGCCGGTGATCCTCGTCACCGGGCGGGACGCCGAGAACGACCGCGTGACGGGCCTCGATCTCGGCGCCGACGACTACCTCGTGAAGCCGTTCAGCGTGCGCGAGCTCGCGGCCCGGATCCGATCGGTGACCCGGCGCACAGCCGGCAACCCGGCGAGCGCGTCCGGCACTCCGCCGCTCGACTTTGGCGACCTCGTCGTCCGCAGAGAGGAGCGCGAGGTCGTGCTACGGAGCGATGCCGTCGCCCTGACGGCCCGGGAGTTCGACCTCCTAGTCCACCTCGCTTCGCACCCCCGACGAGTGTTCACCCGCGAAGAGATCCTGCGTGAGGTGTGGGGTTCTTCCAACGAGTGGCAGGACCCGGCGACCGTGACCGAACACGTCCGCCGCCTGCGTAAGAAGATCGAGGACGACCCCGAGCGCCCCCGCCGCCTCCGCACGGTTCGCGGCGTCGGGTACCGCTTCGAACCCTGATCATTTGGCGTCGTGTTGGGCGGGCGTTGATACAGAGGACTAGCCCTACCGTCGACCTTTTGGGACATGACAGGTCGACTGGGACGGATTGTTCTGATTGCTGCATTGTTCGTGCTCGTGCCCGCAGGGGCGGTACGGGCATCGTGTTCACCGCTGGGCCCTGTCATCGGATGCGAGGAGCCCACACCGCCGGCTGTGCCGGAGGGACCCGAACCCGAACCCGAACCCGAACCCCAACCCGAACCCGAGCCCGAGCCCGAACCGGCTCCAGCCCCGGCACCCGAGCCCGAAGCCGCGCCGAGCGCGGCGGCACGGTTGGTCGAGCTGATGAACCAAGAGCGCACCGAGCGGGGGCTCGTGCCCTTCGCAGCGCGCGACGACGTGGCCGCCATTGCCGGACCCCACAGCGAGGCGATGGCGGACGCGGACGACATCTGGCACAACGACGCCTACTTCACTCAGGGGACGAAGGACGCTCTCGACGCTCAGACCGTGGGCGAGAACGTAGCCATGAACGCGGATGTCGATGACGCCCATCGCCGCCTGATGAACAGCTCCGGCCACCGGGCCAACATCCTCAACCCCGCCTTCACCGTCGTCGGCGTCGGCGTCTACCGGCAGGCCGACGGCACCTACTTCGTGACCGAGGACTTCGTCGAGCCCCGCCCCGCTCCCGCTCCT
The DNA here is from genome assembly GCA_964632885.1 of uncultured Acidimicrobiales bacterium. Lineage (GTDB taxonomy): Bacteria > Actinomycetota > Acidimicrobiia > Acidimicrobiales > CAZWDB01 > CAZWDB01. The sequence goes on from CAZWDB010000061.1 coordinate 6,396, forward strand.
TCCGCGCCGGCCCCAGCGGGCGCACCAGCCTCGGGCTCAACGGCGGCCGGATCCGTCGAGACGCCTCGCGGTGGCGCAATCGACGCCCTCGACCAACCCGGTAACCAATCCGGCGACGATGCGAAGGCCGGCACGCACCAAAGCGCGGTCGAGCTCGCGGCGGGAGCGGACGTTAGTGACATCGACCTCGGCCGCTGGCCCGCCGGCAAGACCGCGGCCGCCGGACCTGCCCAGGGCGACGGCTTCCCCTTCTGGCCCGCCGTAACGCTCCTGCTGCTGGCCGCCGCCGGGCTCGCCGCCCGCCTCGTCGCACCGTCCATCGGCCCGTCGTGGCGAAAAGTGCGTGCTGCCAGACCTGCCACCGTGTAGGAACGGGCCGTGGACACCAAGATGGAAGAGCTCGACGTGCGGGCGTTGACCGACGAGCAGATCGCGCGGATGAACGCGTTCGCGAACACCATGAGCGCTGAGTCGTGGCCGGACGACCCGCCGACGCCGTTGGAGGTGACCACCGCGCGGCTGCGGAACCTCCCCGACTTCATCGACGGGACCGTTTACATCGTTGCCGGCGACGACGGCAACTGGATCGCCCTCGGCCAAGCGGTCGCGGCCAACACCGGCGACAACGAACACCTCCTGGAGGCGGGCATCTCCGTGCTCGCCGAACACCGGCGCAACGGCATCGCGCGCCAGCTGCTCGCCCGCATCGCCGACCGAGCAGACGCTCTGCAGAAGACGCTGCTTCTTGCCTCGACCCACGACCGGGTACCGGCAGGAGCGGCCTTCGCCGAACGAACCGGAGCCGACCCCGGCCTCCAGGCCCACGTCAACCGGCTGGAGCTGGCCGAAGTCGACCGCGAGATGGTGCAGCGCTGGGCCGACGAAGGACCAGGGCGCGCGCCGGGCTACTCGCTCACCGGCTTCGACGGCCGTTGCCCCGACGACCTGGTCGAGGAGGTGGTCGACGTTCTCCACGTGATGAACGACGCTCCACGCGACGGCCTCGACATCGAGGACGAGACCACCACGGTCGACCAGTTCCGCGCCCAGGAGCAGATGGCGATGGCAGCGGGCGACGAGTTGTGGTGGATGTTCGCGCGCCACGATCAAAGCGGACAGCTCGTAGGCCTCACCGACGTGCACTGGCGACCGAGTCGTCCCGACACGGTGAACCAGGGCAATACCGGCGTCCGTCCCGAGCACCGGGGCCACGGCCTCGGCAAGTGGCTGAAGGCGGCCATGCTCCTCCGCATCTTCGCCGAGCGACCCGACGCGGTCGACATCCGCACCGGCAACGCCGATTCGAACGACGCCATGCTCGGCATCAACCGCGCCCTCGGCTTCAAGCCCTACATCGCCACGACGGCCTGGCAGGTCTCCGTCGACCAGGTCCGCACCTATCTTGCTGGACCTTAGGCCGAGCCTCTCCGAGGCTTAGGTCCGGGCGAGTTCGGCGAGGACGGCGCGCTCAATCTCGCGGACGTGGTCAGGGTCGGTCACCTTGTTGCCGCCGGAGTCGACCACGTAAAAGGCGTCGACCACTTCGTGACCGACAGTCGAGATGCGGGCGGCCCGCACGTCGAGCTCACACTCCGCGAGGGCGCGGGTGATGCGGTACAGCACCCCGACGTCGTCGGGTGCCCTCACCTCGAGCACGGTGGCCGTCATCGACGCGTCGTTGTCGACGAGCACACGAGGCTGGGCCGGCGACGCCGCGGTGAGGGGCTGGCCGTCGTAGGACCGGGCCCGGGCGGACAGGCGGGCGTCCACTGCGAGGCGACCCGAGAGGGCCCGGTCGACATCGGCGGCGACTGCGTCCCAGTCAGGTTCGTCGCCGAAGGCCGGTTCCACAGTGAACTGCTCGACGGCATAGCCGTCAGAAGCCGAGCCGATCTGAGCCGCCATCACATCCAGCTTGTGGAGCGCGAGCACCCCGGCGACCCGGCAGAACAGACCGGGGCGGTCGGGCGCGACGACGGTGCAGGTGCGGTCGGAGCCCACCACCGCCACCTGCTCGCCGTCGGGGAGGGGCGGGTGCTCGAGCGGGGGCGGCTCCTCGGGAGGATGACCCGCGAGCAGCCGGGCGGTGCGGTCTACCAACTCCCGCACGAGGGTCGCCTTCCACTCGCTCCACGCCGAAGGCCCGGTGGCCAGGCTGTCGGCCTCGGTGAGGGCGGCGAGCAACTCGAGTAGGTCGCGCTCGCCGACGGCGCCGGCGACTGCGGCGGCGGTGGCGGGGTCGGCAAGGTCGCGGCGCGTCGCCACGTCAGGCAGCAGCAGGTGGTGGCGGACCATGGCCACGAGCACAGCGACGTCGCGCTCGGAGAAGCCCATGCGCGTCGCGATCTTCTCGACCACCACCACGCCCGCCTCGGTGTGATCGCCGGGGAAGCCCTTCCCGATGTCGTGCAGCCACGCGCCCACCAGCAGGAGGTCTGGACGGTGGACCGAGCGGGTGAGCGACGCGGCGCGCGCGGCCGCCTCGCACAGGTGCCGGTCGACCGTGTAGCGGTGGTACGCGTTGCGTTGCGGTTTGGACCGCACCGACTCCCACTCGGGCACCAGCCTGGCCAGCAGCCCGTGCTGGTCGAGGGTCTCCATCACCGGGATGGCCGGCCGGCCCGCGCCGAGGAGGGCGACCAGATCGTTCCGCAGCCCCGCCGGCCACGGGTCGGGCGGGGCAGGAACCTCGGCCTCGAAGCGCGCCAGGGTGGCGCGCCCGATCGGCGCGCCGTGCTCGGCCGCCTCCGCCGCGGCGTGCAGCCACGCGGCCGGATCGCGCGCCACCACCTCGCCTTCCCGCAGCACGACGCCCCGCCCGAGGTCACGCTCGCGGCCGACGCGCCGTCCGCGCGGGCCCTCGAGCACGGAGGTGATCCGCCGCCACGTGTCTTCCGACGCCCACGAGACCGCCCGGCCCGCCTCGGCCACCGCCGCCATCAGGGCGTCGGCGTCGTCGTAGCCTGCGGTGACTGCCACCTCGTCCTGCTCCTGGAGGGCGAGACGGTCGATGGCCCGACCGGTCTTGGTGTGCAGGGCGCAGCGAACCGAGTGCAACACGTCGTGGGCGGCGGCAACCACGTCGGAGGCGGCGACGCCCTCGGCCACCGGTGTCGCCATGCCCGCGGCGCGCAGCGCGTGCACATCGCGTGTTCCCCCGTTGCCTTCCTTCAACTCCGGCTCGAGGAGGAAGGCGACCTCACCGAAGCGGGCGTGCCGTTCCGCGACCGACGCGCCCAGTTCTGGCAGGAAGCGACCCGCCCGCTTCCGCCACTGGTTGAGTACGCGGTCGGCGAGGTCTGCGGCTAGGTCGGGGTCGCCCGCCACGAAGCGGGCGTCGAGCAGTCCGAGCGCGACCTTCAGGTCGGAGCCTGCGACCGCGAGCGCTTCCTTGACGGTGCGCACGCTGTGGTCGAGGCCCAGGCCAAGGTCCCAGATCGGATACCACACCCGGTTGGCGACCGCCTGGATGTCCTGGTCCTTGCGTCCGCGGTGCACGAGCACCACGTCGAGGTCGGAGTGCGGCGCCCGGTCACCCCGTCCATAGCTTCCGACGGCAACGAGCGCGGTTCCCTCCTCGTCACCGAGGAGGGAACCGAGCCAAGCGTCGAGCGCGGCGTCGTCAGCGGGTAGCTCCGGCGCGTCAGAGGGCGTCGCCGCCACGCTCTCCAGTCCGGATCCGGACGACGGAGTCGACATCGGTCACCCACACCTTGCCGTCACCGATCTGGTCGGTGCGGGCCGCACCCACGATGACGTCGATGACCCGGTCGACATCGGCGTCGTCGACGATGATCTCAAGGCGCACCTTGGGCTTGAAGTCGATGGTGTACTCCGCCCCGCGGTACACCTCGGTGTGACCCCGTTGACGTCCGAAGCCCTGCACCTCCGAGACCGTCATGCCCTGCACGCCGGTGCCCTTCAACGCTTCCTTCACGTCGTCTAGTTTGAACGGTTTGACGACAGCGGTGATCAGCTTCATCAGATCCTCCCTGCGAGCGAGTAGGCGGTTTCGGCGTGCTGGGTGGTGTCGAGGCCGGCGTCCTCGCCGTCGTCGGTCACTCTGACACCGATCACCAGGTCGAGGACCTTCATGATCACGAACGACAGGCCGAACGAGAACGCGAACGTGGCCGCGCTCGCGATCACCTGGTAGATGAGCAGCGTCGCGCCGCCACCCAGGAACAGGCCCTCGTCGACGACCGCGCTGTTCACTGCGTCGGTCGCGAAGAGCCCGAGCAGGAGCGAGCCCACCAGGCCACCCACGAGGTGCACGCCGACGACATCGAGAGAGTCGTCGTAGCCGAGCCGGTACTTCAGGCTCACGGCAAGGAAGCAGAGCCCGCCCGCGATGGCGCCGATGACCATCGATGCCCACGCCTCGACGAACCCGGCGCACGGCGTGATGGCGACAAGGCCCGCGACGATGCCGGACGCCGCCCCGAGTGTGGTCGGATGCCCGCTCTTGAAGCGCTCGACAAGGAGCCACCCGAGCATGCCGGCCGACGCCGCGAGGAAGGTGTTGATGAAGGCCTGGGCGGCAAGGCCGTCGGAGGCCAGAGCGGAGCCGGCGTTGAAGCCGAACCAGCCGAACATGAGGATGCCGGCGCCCAACAGCGTGAACGGAAGCGAGTGCGGCGGCATGGCCTCACCCGGCCAGCCCTTGCGCTTGCCGAGCACGATTACTGCCGCGAGTGCCGCCGCCCCGGCGTTGATGTGGACGACCGCGCCACCGGCGAAGTCGAGCGCGCCCAGTTCCGCGATCCAGCCGCCGCCCCACACCCAGTGGGCCACGGGGGCGTACACGAGCACGACCCATATGCCGATGAACCACGCCCAGGCGCTGAACTTCATGCGATCAGCGACGGCGCCGCTGATCAGCGCGGGCGTGATGACGGCGAAGGTCATCTGGAAGGCGGCAAAGAGAATGAGCGGGAACGTTCCGTCCGGCCCGCCGTAGGGCCCGCCGATGTCGGCGAGGCCGATGTGGTCGAGGTTGCCGATCAGGGTGTTGCCCGAGTCGCCGAACGCCAGGCTGTAGGCGACCACGGCCCACAGCACGGCCACCAACCCGATGGCAAAGAAGTTGTACATGAGCATGCCCAGCGCGTTCTTCGAACGGACCATTCCGCCGTAGAAGAAGGCGAGCCCCGGTGTCATGAAGAGCACCAGCGCCGTGGATGTGAGCATCCATGCGGTATCGCCGCTGTCCAAGGTTCCTCCCCTAGCTCGTAAGGATGAGGTCAGGTTGACGGGCGAAAGTTTCCCGGTGGTCTCTCAACTGTTGCCATCGTGTTAACCATGTCTGACAGGTCTGAGGGGTCTGAGAGGTCTGAGAGGTCTGAGGGAATCGCTGAACACGCCGCCGCGCTGGCGGAGGCGATCTGCGCGGCCCTGCCCGGATGGGTGGAGCGGTCGGTGACCCGCCTCGCCCCCGAGCTTCGGGATCAGGCCGTGGTCGCGGGCGAGGACGCCCTGGACGACCTCGCTCCCCGAGTCCGCACCTTGCTCGCCGCCGACATCGACGACCAGCCGACGACGCCGCTCGCGCTGGTGCGGGAAGCGGTGCGTTACCCCGCGGCTGTTCTCGCAGCTGCCAACATTGCACCCGTGCCACGCGACGACTTCGAACGCGAGCGGTTCCCCGACGATGCCTACGGGCTGACACCCGCGACGTGGTCAGACATCGACCCCGCGCTCCAGGAGCTCGGCATCGCGTGGAGCGCTGCCAAGGCGTTCGAACACAAACGGCGGCACCGCCAGTGATCGCCGCGTACACGCCCGACCTCATGGACCGTTCCAAGATCAGCGCCGCCGCGCCTCATGTCCACTTCGTAACGAAGCCGGAAGCCCTCGTCGGCCTGGCGGGGGTCGACCTCGCGGTGGTCGACCTTCGCCAGCCGCGCGTGCTCGAGGTCCTCGGCGAGATCGCCGCGTCGGTGCCCGTGATCGCCTACGGCAGCCACGTCGACCGCGAGCGACTGGCCGCGGCGGAGGCGGCTGGCTGCCGCGACGTCCTCCCCCGTTCCGCCTTCTTCTCCCGGCTACCCGAACTGCTCGGGACAACTTGAGGCAATAACGAACGGAATCCGTTCGTTATTGCCTCAAGTTCGCGACGTCGACGAAGATTTGGGGCACCTCGTCGAACCGGCACGACACGACCGAGGAGCTGAGCTCGGCGTCGCAGGGAATCAGCGGAGTGCGGGGAACCGGAACCGGCACGCCCAGCGGCTGGTCGAGGTGGAGGCGGATGATGCCCGAGTCGATCTCGCGCAGCTTCACCTCCTGCTGCATCAGCAGGTCACGGTCGACGCGCACACCGGTGAGCTCGAGCTCGACGTTGTCCAACGTCAGCGGCCCGGCCTGCACGGCGTTGGCGCGCATCCGCACGTCGCCGACCGTGCCGGACACGAGCAGGCGCCCGAGGAACGGGAACGAGGAGATCTCGACCCGCGGATCCTGCTGACCGGGAGTGCGGTCTTCGATCACCTGTTCCATCTTCGACTCGGCGTACGCCTTGGAGCCCACCTCGGCACCCACGAGCGCGCCGCCGAGAACGATGAGAAGCACAAGTTTCTTCATCGGTGGGTTCGGTCAGCTCTCGAGAGGATCGTTGAGCCGGTCGACCTCGACGCCGAGGTCGGCCATCCAGTCGATGGCGCGCTCGATGGCCTCCTCGTCGCCACCGAGCTCGCAGACAACCCAGCCGACGGTTTCCTCTACCTTGGCCGCGCGGATGTTGGGCATGACGTCGAACTCGCGCACGAGCCGGGCGATGATGGGTTGCTTGATCAGGTGCTCGGGAAAGGTCAGCTTGACCCGGACGCTTGTCACTCGGATCCCTTCTGCTGTGTCGCCAGCGCGGCGTTGAGGTTGCCCGACCGGAATCCTTCGAGGTCGAGCGTGACATACCGGTAACCGGCCGCGCGAACGACCGCGACCACCTCGGCACGTCGGGTAACGACCGACGGTAGTTCTTCCACGTCGACCTCGATGCGCGCCAGGTCGCCGTAGTGGCGGACGCGCAGCTGCCGGAAGCCGAGCCGGCGCAGCCCGGACTCGGCTGCGGCGACCTCGGCCAGCACGCCGAGGGTTACCGGCGTTCCGTAAGGCACCCGGGACGCCAGGCACGCGGCCGCCGGCTTGTCCCACGTGCGCAGCCCCAGCCGCTGTGACCACTCGCGTACCTCGGCCTTGGTGAAGCCGGCGTCGACGAGCGGGAAGCGGGCCCCACCCTCCCGCGCGGCCTGCTGGCCCGGCCGGTGGTCGCCGAGGTCGTCGACGTTCACCCCGAGCACAACGGTGGCTTCCTCGGCCACCGCGAGCGGACCGGCGACATCCATGAGGGCCACCTTGCAGTGATAACAGCGATCACCCGCGTTGGCCGCGTAGGCGGGGTTGGCCAGCTCATCGGTGTGCACCGCCCGCCACCGCAGCCCCCACTCCTCGGCGAGCGCCCGGCAGTCGTCCTCCTCCTCGGGCGCCAGCGATGGCGACACCGCCGTGACCGCGAGCGCCCCGTCGGCGCCGAGGGTGTCGTGCGCGACCCAGGCGAGAAAGGCGGAGTCGGCGCCACCGGAGAAGGCGACAACCACGCGCTGGAGCCGCTCGAGCTCGGACCGCAGCCCATCGAGTTCAGTCACTATCGGTCACTATCGGTCACGGCCGCGATTCTGCCGCGTATGCTCTTGCGGCGGTACCCAAAGTGGGTTGAAAGGGGAACAAACATGGCCAGTTCGAAGCGAGCGCTCCTACGACTGGCGGCGCTTCTGAGCGTCTTCATGCTCGTGGCGGCCGCGTGCGGCAATGGCGACGACGATGACGACGCGGCTCCTACCGACACGGGTACGGGCACAGCGGAGCCACGCGGCGGTGACGGCACCCTGCAGTTGGGCGCTCTGCTGCCGGAGACCGGCGACCTCGCCGCGCTCGGTGAGCCGATGTTCAAAGCGGTCGAGTTGGCCGTCACGCAGATAAACGAGGCCGGCGGTGTACTCGGAAACGACGTCGAGTTGTTCCCCGCCGATGACGGCGGCCGCGCCAACGACGACCTCGCCATCCAGAACGCCCAGGAGCTCGTCACCAACGACGGCGTCGACGCCATCGTGGGCGCGGCGGGCAGCAGCACATCCCAAGCCGTGCTCGACACGGTCACGGGCGCCGGCGTAGTGCAGTGCTCACCGTCGAACACCGGCACCGACCTCAGCCTCGAAGACAGCGAGGACAACGGTGGCTTCTACTTCCGCACCGCGCCGCCCGACAAGCTTCAGGCTCCCGCGCTGGCCGACGTGATCACCGGCGATGCCCACGAGAGCGTCGGCATCATCGCCCTCAACGACACCTATGGTCAGGGCTTCACCCGCGACCTCGAAGCGGCCCTCGAGGACGCCGGCGCGACGGTTGCGGTGAAGGTCGCCTATGACCCGCAGGGCCAGAGCTACGACGCCGACGTCTCCCAGCTCGTCGACGCTGATCCCGATGCGATCGCGCTCGTCGCCTTCCCCGACACCGGGGGCCGGGTGCTGACGACGATGATCGAACAGGGCGTCGGGCCGGCCGACAAGCCGATCTACGTGACCGACGGCCTGCAGACCAACACCCTGTACGAGAACATCGACGCCGACGACCCCTCGGTCACCGAAGGCATCAAGGGCACCGCGCCCGCGGCGGCGCCGGCAGGTGGAGCGGCCCACTTCCCGACCGACTTCGAGGAGTTCGCGCCCGGTGTCGACACGATCTTCTCGGCCCACTCCTACGACTGCGCGATTGTCATCGCGCTGGCGGCGCTCGTGGCCGACAGCGACGACCCCGCCGACATCCAGGCCGAGATGGTGGGCGTCACCAAGGACGGCGAGAAGTGCACGACCTTCGCCGACTGCAAGGCGCTCGTCGATGACGGCGAGGACATCGACTACGACGGTGCGTCCGGTCCGCTCGAGTTCATCGACATCGGTGAGCCCGACGCCGGCACCTACGACGTCTACGAGTTCCAGGCCGACGGCACCTACGCCACCGAAGAGACCCAGGTCAACATCGGCTGATCTGCCTCAACGACCCTTCCCGCGGTCGAACTTGAGGCAATAACGAACGGAATCCGATCGCTATTGCCTCAAGTTGCCCGGGCGAGGGTGCCCAGATAGAGCTCGATCACCTTGGGATCGTTCAGGAGCTCGGCGCCGGTGCCGGTGTAGGCGTTGCGGCCTTCGTCGAGCACGTAGCCACGGGCACATATCTGCAGGCACCGGCGGGCGTTCTGCTCGACCATCACGATCGACACCCCTGCCCCGTTGATCTCGGCGATGCGGTCGAACACCTCGTCCTGCACCGCGGGCGACAACCCGGCCGACGGTTCGTCGAGCATCAGCACCGAAGGCTCCATCATGAGGGCACGGGCCATGGCGAGCATCTGGCGTTCGCCGCCCGACATGTGCCCGGCCCGCTGACCGAGACGGCTCGCGACGAGCGGGAAGAGCTCGGCGACGAAGCCGAACCGCTCATCCCAGCGGTCGGACTCGAGGTAGAGGCCCATCTCGAGGTTCTCCCGCACCGAGAGGCTCGGGAACACGTTCGAAGTCTGGGGAACGTAGCCGACGCCCCTGGCCACGAGACGGTGCGGGGGAACGCCCGTGATGTCGTCGCCTCGCAGCGTCACCGAACCGGTCCGCACCGGCAAGAGGCCGAACAGTGCCTTCACGAGGGTGGACTTGCCGGCCCCGTTCGGGCCGATGATCCCCACGAGCTCGGCCTCGGCCAGCACCAGGTTGCAGCCGTTGAGGATGTCGACGCCCGGGACATATCCGGCTACGACCTCACGCGCCTCGAGCAGCGCGGCCATCACAGCTCCCCCGCCCGGGCGCCATGACGGCGACCGAGGTAGGCATCGATCACAGCCGGGTTCGACCCGATCTCCGAGGGCGTTCCGTCCGCGATGATGCGGCCTTCGGCGAGGCACACCACGCGGTCGCTGATCTCGGTGACCACGTCCATGTCGTGCTCCACGAAGAGCACCGTGACCCCGCGGTCGCGCAGCTCCTTGATGTGCTCCAAGAGCGACTGGGTGAGCGCCGGGTTCACTCCCGCGGTAGGTTCGTCGAGCATGACGAGTCGGGGCTCGACCATGAGGGCGCGGGCCATCTCGAGCAGCTTGCGCTGCCCACCCGACAACGTGCCGCCCAGCTCGTCTCGCATCGACCCCAAGCCGAAGTGCTCGAGCAGGGCTTCGGCTCTCGCTTCGATCGCAGTCTCCTCCGCCCGCCAGAGCTTGGGCACCAGCGCCCCGAAGAACGACTCTCCCCGTTGGCGCGGCGCGCCCAGCTTCATGTTGTCGAGCACCGTGAGACGAGCGAGCGCCTTGGTGAGCTGGAACGTGCGCACCATGCCGAGGCGCGCGATGCGATGCGCGGCCAGCCCGGCGATCGGGCGGCCGTCGAGCGCCCACTTCCCCGCGTCGGCCCGGTCGAAGCCGGTGAGGACATTGAAGAAGGTGGTCTTGCCCGCGCCGTTGGGTCCGATCAGGGCGGTGATGGTGCCGGCTTCGACCGCGAGGTGGCCGACATCGACGGCGATGAGGCCCCCGAAGCGACGCACGACACCGTCGACGACGAGCAGAGAGTCAGCGGCGGCCAACGAGCATCTCCTCCTTGCTGCCGAATATCCCCTGCGGGCGGAAGATCATGAGCAACATCAACGCCAGTCCTACGAAGGAGAACCGCAGGGCCGCGACGTCGTTCGTCTCGAGGAAGGTGATCGAACCGGCGCGCACCGCTTCGCGCAGCAGCCCGTCGGCGGCCTCGATGCCGAACCAGAAGATCACCGCGCCGACCACCGGCCCCAGCACTCGCCCCGGCCCACCGGTGATCAGCACGACGTAAGCGAAGAAGGTGAGAGGCGCGATGTAGGTGTCGGGGTTGATCGCGCCGGCGTTGAGCGCGAGCAGCATGCCCGCCAGGGCGCCCATCACGCCGCCGAGCACGAGGCTCTGGAGCTTGTAGGCGAAGACGTTCTTGCCGAGGCTCCTCGCGGCGTCTTCGTCCTCTCGGATCGAGCGGAGCACCCGACCCCAGGGGCTCCGGACCAGCGCCCACACGAGCAGCGTCGCCAGCGCCACCAACACCCATCCGACGATGATCGGCCATAGGGCGCGGTCGGAGAACTGGAAGCGTCCCCAGCCGTACACGCCGTCGGGTACCGGGTTGAGACGGTAGAACGCACCGGCAAAGCCCTGGATGCCCCGCACACCCCGGGTGAGGGGCTCCATCGCCGGTGCCCGCGTGACGAGGCGCGCGATCTCCGCGAGCGCGATGGTGACGATGGCCAGATAGTCGGCGCGCAACCGCAGGGTCGGGATGCCGAACACCAGGCCGAGAACCACGGCAAGCACGATTCCCACCAGCAGGCCGAGCCACAGCGGACCGCCGTGGAAGACGGTGGCAGCCGTTCCGTACGCGCCGACCAGCATGAAGGCCACCTGCCCGAAGTTGAGCAGGCCGGTGTAGCCGTAATGGATGTTGAGTCCGATGGCGGCGAGGGCATAGCCGGCCGCGGGCGCGCCGACCGCGAAGCGAAGCGCATCGACGAGGACCCTGAAGACGTCCATGGCGGGCTACCCGATCCTCTCGCGTATGCCGAAGATCCCTTGGGGGCGGAACAGCAGCACGATGATCAGGATCGAGAACGCGAACACCAGTTTGAACTCGACCGGGATCCAGTAGGTCGACACCTCCGATGCGATGCCCATCAGCAGCCCGCCCGCCATGGCGCCGTACGCAGTGCCGAGTCCGCCGAGGATCACGGCCGCGAACATCGGCAGGAGCAGGAAGCCGCCCATGTTCCAGCTCACGTTCTCGGTCGTCGCGTAGAAGACCCCGCCAAGCGCGGCCAACGCCGCTCCGGAGGTCCACGTGGCGAGGATGATCCGCTGCACGTCGATGCCGGACGACTCGGCCAGGTCGCGGTCGTCGGACACGGCCCGCATGGCAGTGCCGAGCCGGGTCACCTTGAAGAGGACACCGACCACGGCGAGCACCACGAGCGCGATCACGATGATGACCGCGTCCTTGGGCACGAGATTGACGGGTCCGATCGAGAACTGCGATTGCACCGCGAACTGCCCGTAGGGCCGCGGCCGTCCGCCGAAGAGGGCGAGATAGATGTGGCGGATGAATAGCGCCAGACCGATCGACACGACCAGGAGGGCAATGTTGCCGGTGCGCCGGCGGCGGAGCGGGCGCCAAATGCTGAGCTCGAGGCCGGCGCCGAAGCCGGCGGCCACCCCGACCGTGAGGACCGCCGCGAGAATCAGCGGCAGGCCGAAGTGCGCGGAGGAGTTGAGGTACCACGCGACGAGGGCGCCGAACGCGACCAGCTCACCGTGGGCGAAGTTCACCAGCCCGGTGACACCGAAGATGAGCGACAGGCCGAGGGCGGCGAGGGCGATGATCGCTCCGATGCGGATGCCGTCGACGGTGAGGTTGAGGATGCGGGTGAAGGTCTCGCGGGTGCGGTCTGCCCCCTCGCCCGAGACCAGCGGAAAGAGCACGACCTTGCTCTGGCCCGGTCGCACGATCACGTTGTCGAGAGTCGGTCGGTCCGGGTCTCGGAGGCTCATGTCATCGGGCAGGGTGTCGGGGTCGATGGTGACCTCGTAGGTACCCGGTTCAGGGAGCTCAACCTGCCAGCTGCCCTCGTCGTCGGTCTCGGCGTCGCCGACCTCCTCGCCGTCCTGGGTGACGACGATGGTCACCCCGGCCGCGGGCTCCTCGGCCGAGACCCGGAGCCGTCCCCGCACACTCTCCTGCGGCTCCTCGGGCTCCTCGGGCTCCGGCTCCTCGGGCTGGCGAGCCGCGGCCGCGGCGGCCGCGGCGGGAATGGCCTCGACGGCCGACAGGGCGAGGGATGAGAGCACAGCCAGGGATGAGAGCAGGGCCAGAAGGGCGAGGGCCGCGGCGCGCCGCACGGGAGGAGTGTAGGTGCGGTCGCCCGAGCAGAAGGGGGGCCTCGCACCGCTGGCCGCTCCCGCCCGCCACCATCGGTACGAGGTCACTCCCCCTCGCTCTTCCCGCCACCCCTTTCGGACTCGTTCCGCCGGATCCTCAGGGGCTGTGGTTTGACATTACGAAGCGTGGCAGCGCCGCGCTATGGCTCCACCGGACCAATTGCGGGGTTGACGGCTGACTACGGCGTCAACCCTCCACGTCCAAGTCCAGCGTCAAACGCCGAGTTCGCCCAGAAGCTCGTCGATGTCGCCGACGGTTCCGGTGATGAAAGGCCCGAATTCGGCATAGGTGGCCGACGCTTCGTCGTAGCGCATCGTGTATACGACCTCTTTGAGGTCGTCGGGGGTGGCCGCGAAGAGGGTGACGCCCCATTCGTAGTCGTCGAGCCCGGTTGATCCGGTGATCAGCTGGACAACCCGGCCGGCGAAGGTGCGGCCGACCTTGCCGTGACCGAGCATCAGCTCATGACGCTCCTCGTAGGGCAGCGAGTACCAGTTCTGCCCGACGTTGCGGCGCTTCGACATCGGATAGAAGCAGAAGGCCTGCTTGCCCTCGGGGGGCAGGGTCGGGTAGAGCCGCTCGCGGAGGCGTTCCTCCGGCATGCCCTTGGCGTACTCGGACACCTCGGTGAGCGACACGTAGGAGTCGACCAGTTCGAGACCGGCAACACGGAGGGCGGTCTGGAAGCGGCGGAGGTGGCCGAGGTCGGGCCCGAGGGCCATGAAGGCGATGTCGGCCTTGTGGCCGAGGACGGCCACGCTAACGACCTGGTGCTCGTCCCTCGCTGCCTCCTTCACCGCCGTGGCGACCGCCTGGCGATCGGTCCCCTCGGTCAGCTTGCAGAACAGGTGCAGCACACCCCATCCGGTCCCGGTCACGCCGCCCATCCTCCCCCACCCGCCGAACTTGAGGCAATAACGATCGGATTCCGATCGTTATTGCCTCAAGTTCGGCCGGGCTGTGGGGATTTCGTGATATTTCATGGTATCTTGTAGAGCTGATGCTGGTCGCGGCGGTGCCCGACGACATGCGGCGCTATGCCCGGATCGCATGCGACGCCGGCGAGGCTCTCCTCGACCGGCTGCGGCGGACGGCCGTGCCGGTGCTCGTCTCGTTCCCGGTTGCGCCCGGCCTGGAAGCACGCCTGCTGCGGGTCCTCGACGGGAGCTGCGCCGTCGACCACTGGGTCGCCGAGCTCGCCGACGCCTTCGGCGCGGCCGACGGTGCGACATTCATCGGCCCGCTGCGGCGGGGCGAAACGGTGGTCGACGACACGAGCCTCGTCGCCGGCACGCTGGTGGGCTGCGGCCTCGGCACCGTCGCGGCGCGCCGCTTGGTGGCGCCGCTCACCCACAGGGAAGCCCTCGCGGTGGGCCGGGTGGCCGCCGAGCGGGTCAGGGCAATGACGCCGGCGCTCAGCGACGACGGCGTCCGAGACTTACGGCGCCAGCTCGCTCCCCTTCGCGACAAGCTGCGTGAGCCCTACCGCGAGCCCGTGGCCACCGCGTACGCGAGCGGCGCCGCCTCCGCGGCGCTGCCCGCGTTCCCCGACGACTACGGCGAGGTGATGGTCGCTCTCGCGGTGCCCGGCCCTCGCAAGGCGAACTTCTCCGGTGGTCTGGTGTCAGGCATGGTCGCGGGAAGTTGGGACCGCGAGGGATACGACACCGCCGCGGGCGAGTTCGGGCGGGGCGCGGGCCACATCCTCAGCGGACTCCTGATCGTGGGCGACGTCCGCGACGCCACCGCGGACGCCTGGCACCACCGATGGCTCGACCTCGGCATCGACACCGTCGGGCTGGTGCCCGTCTTCGGCGACCTCGCCAAGGGCGGCCGCACGGGGTGGAAGGCGGGTAAGGGGTGGCGCGCTGCGTCCGACACCGCCCGCGACATCCAGCGGTCACGCCAGACGGTCGCAACCACGACGCGCGTCGTCCACAACAACGCCGCCGAAGCCCCCGACTGCCGAACTTGAGGCAATAACGATCGGATTCCGATCGTTATTGCCTCAAGTTCAGCCGGTCTCAGGCGTGGAGGAGCTTGTGGCGGGCGGCGCGGGTGTCCCGGACGATGCCGAGGGTCCAGCCGGGGTCACCGACGATGTCCTCATACAGCAGGCGCAGGGTGTCCCACCCCACCCGCTTGGCCTCGTTGTCGCGCCGGTGGTCCTTGCCGATGTCCTTGATCCGCGTGTGCCAGCGGCGGCCGTCGGCCTCCACGATCAGCTTCTCGGGGACGAAGGCGCCGTCGACACACCCCTGGGTCTCGATGCGCCCCGGGTGTGGGTACTGGCGCTGCAGACCGCGGATGCCGTTGTCGTCGAGCAGCTTGAACAAGGCGCGCTCGAGCTCGCTCTGGGGCGGCACGTAGCCGTCGCCCCGCGCGTCGAGCAGGGTGGCGATCGTCTTCATCCCCCGCTTGCCGCGCCGCATCACGGACGCGAAGAGCCGGCTGACCTCGGAGAAGGTCGTGAGCTTGGCGACGACGGCGTCGTCGATGGCGACCTCGAGCCGGGAGCGCCGCGTCACCGCGGCGAGGTCGACGATCGTGCGCGCCACAGTCGTGACCGGCAGCGCGCCGAGTCCCGGAGCCCGTGCGATGTGCTCGGCGGCGAGGTCGGTGCTCTGATGCAGAACGGCCCCGGGCGGTCGTTGGTGGTTCCCGTGCGCGGTGGTGACAACCACGAGCCGGCGGGGGAAGCCGGTCAGGCCGTGCACCGCCGCGGCGGCCTCGTGCGAGATGACCGATGCTGGTCCCGCCGCGAGGTGAGCCGCCCACAGCCGCTGGGTGTAGGGCGGGGCGTAGCCGGGCAGTGCATACACTCCAGCGGCCAGGTGGAGCCAGCGTGAGGTCCGGACCCGCCGCTGGATCTGCGGTTCGCCGTATCCCAACTCCATCGCCTGAGCGCGGCTGAACGCGTTGGCCTGGCTTGCAGCCAGCTGGGCAAGCGCGGTATCGAGGTCATGACGCATGCCAACTAGAAATACACGAAATGACACCGAAAGTCACTAGCGGCGTCGAACTTGAGGCAATAACGAACGGATTCCGATCGTTATTGCCTCAAGTTCGGCGGGGGGCGGCGGCGCGGCTGGCGGGAGCGGTGCTGGTTCTGGCCGGGGTGGTGACGGGAGGCGCGCCGGTGGCGACGGCGGGGGCCCAGGGCGGGGTGCCGGTGCTGGTGATCGACGGGCGGGGACACGGCCACGGCGTCGGCATGGCCCAGGACGGAGCCTTCTGGATGGCCAAGGCGGGCGCCGGCACCGCCGACATCCTCGCCCACTTCTATCCCGGGACGGCGTTGGGCGGCCCCGCCGGGGGTGGCGTGCGCGTGCCCGTCCTCACGACCTCGGGCCTTCCCGCCGCGGCCGAGGTCGCGTTCCCCGGCGGGGGCGAGATCCGCGACGTCCCCGCCACCGCCGACGGCGAGCAGGGCGACGGGTTCCCCGTCGTCGTACCGCCCGGCGGCGCGGTGTACCTCAACTGGGACGGTGAGCGCTACTGGGTCGACGGCGGCCAGCCGACCTGGCGGGCGGCAAGCGTGTCGGCCTCATCGTCCGGTTCCGACAGCTCCTCAGGGTCGGACAACTCGTCCGCGCTCGACAGCGCGGCGGCCGCGAGCTCGAGCAGTTCCTCCACCACCTCGACGTCGACGACGTCGACGACGTCGACCACGTCATCCACGTCATCCACGACAACGACGACGGCTCCGCTCGTGGCGCCGCCCGAGTCGTCATCGACCACCACGACCGCGCCGCCCGCCGGCGGCGACCCCGCCCCGCCGCCCGAGGAGCCGCCCCCGCCGCAGGGTCCGCCGGCGTCGGGTCGCAGCCTGTGGGCGGTCCCCGCGGCCGGGGCCACCGTCACCGTGCCCGCGCGGGAGTTCCGCACGTACCGCGGCGTCGTCGAGGCGACCGCCGTCGGTGGACCGCTCCGGCTCGTGAACCATGTCGACGTCGAGACCTACCTCAAAGGGATGGCGGAAGTGCTCGACCCGACGTGGCCGCCGGCCGCGCTCCGGGTGCAGGCCGTGGCGGCACGGACCTACGCGCTCCGCGCCATGGCGGTAGCAGGCGAGATCTGCGACACGCAGCGGTGCCAGGTCTATGTGGGGGCGGGGGCGGAGTACGGCGCCATGAGCGCGGCGGTGGACGCCACCCGCGGGCAGGTGCTCTCCTACGAAGGCCGCCTCGCGTCGGCGGTCTACTCGTCGAACGCGGGTGGCAACAGCGCGAGCCCCGAGGAGGGGTTCGGCACCGACAACCGGTACGCGCCCTACCTCCAGCCCGGGCCGTACCTGACCCGCGATCCCCGACCGTGGACCGTCGAGATCGCCCTCACCGATGTCGCCGACCGCCTCGGTTACCCGGGCGAGGTGACGGGCGCCGGCGTGGCCCGCTTCGGCCCGTCCGGACGCGCCCTCGAGATCGCCCTCTCCGGCAGCGCGGGACAGATGGTGGTGGGTGGACTCACCTTCGACGAGGCTCTCGGTCTCCGCTCGAACTTCCTGGTCGGCCTCCGCACCGGCGTGGCCGACGTCGCGCCTGACGCGCCTCCCAAGAGCACCCTGCAGCGTCCACCCGGCTTCGTGGAAGGCCCATCCGACCAAGCCTCAGCCGCGGCCGCGGCCGCGGCCAGGGACGGCGACAAAGTCGCGGCCGCCGCCGTCATCGCGTCGTGGCCGGCAGGACGGATCGCTCCCACCGCGGGCGTTAACAGAGCGGCGCCGCCCAGTCCGGAGTCGGACATGAGCGGCGTCGTCTTCTACTCGTTTGCGCTACTGGCACTGGCGGCCGCCGCCGCTGGGGCGGCGGCCCACCGGAGGGGCTAGAAGTCCTCCATGCCTCCGCCGGGCATTCCCCCGCCGGCGTGCTCTTCGGGCTTGTCGACGATGACGCACTCGGTGGTGAGGAACAGGCCGGCGATTGAAGCCGCGTTCTCCAGTGCCGAACGGGTCACCTTGGCGGCGTCGGGAACCTTCTTGAGCAGGTCCTCGTACTCGCCGGTGCCGGCGTTGAGGCCCATGTTGCCCTCGAGGCCCTTCACCTTCTCGACGATGACGCCACCCTCGAGGCCGGCGTTGACCGCGATCTGCTTCACCGGTTCCTCGACCGCCTTGGCGACGATGCGGGCGCCGGTGGCCTCGTCGTCCTCGAGCTTGAGCGCGAGGTCGAGCACCGCCTTCTGGGTACGGAGGAGGGCGACACCACCACCGGGGACGATGCCTTCCTCGACCGCAGCCTTAGCGGTGGAGACGGCGTCCTCGATGCGGTGCTTCTTCTCCTTGAGCTCCACCTCGGTGGCGGCGCCGACCTTGAGGACGGCCACACCACCGGACAGCTTGGCGAGACGCTCCTGGAGCTTCTCCCGGTCGTAGTCGCTGTCGGTGTTGTCGATCTCGGTCTTGATCTGGTTGATGCGTCCCTTGATGTCGTCCTCGCTGCCGCCACCCTCGACGATCGTGGTCTCGTCCTTGGTGACCACGATCTTGCGGGCGGTGCCGAGCAGGTCGAGCGTCGCGTTCTCGAGCTTGAGACCGACCTCTTCGGAGATGACCTCGCCACCGCAGAGGATCGCCATGTCCTGCAGCATCGCCTTGCGGCGCTCGCCGAAGCCGGGCGCCTTGATGGCGAGGCTCTTGAAGGTGCCGCGGATCTTGTTGACCACGAGGGTGGCCAGCGCCTCGCCCTCGACGTCTTCGGAGATGATCACGAGCGGACGGCCCGACTGCATGACCTTCTCGAGCACGGGAAGCAGGTCGCGCACCGCGGAGATCTTCGAGCTGACGAGGAGGATGTAGGGGTCCTCGAGCACGGCTTCCATGCGCTCGGGATCGGTGACGAAGTAAGGCGACAGGTAACCCTTG
>CAZWDB010000062.1:0-5801 GCA_964632885.1 uncultured Acidimicrobiales bacterium
GGGATCAGCGCCACGTTGATCTTGTCGAAGTCGACGAACGAGCGCATCCACGTCGTCGCGGCCATACCGGCACCCGCGAACGCGAAGCCGATGAGCATCGCGACCGGCAGCGCGAGGACCGCCCAGGGCGACGAGACCATGCCGAGTGCCCACATGATTACCAGGAACGCGCCGGAGTAGGTGGTACCGCGCATCAGGCACCACGTGAGCTCGCCAGCGGCTACGTCGAACACGCCGAGCGGCGTGGCCAGCATCGCCTCGAAGGTGTGTCCCCACTTGAACTTGAGGAAGAACCCGAAGGTCGCGTCGAAGACTGACCCGTTCATGGCCGACGCGGCCATCAGCCCGGGGGCCACGAAGTCGCTGTAGGCGATCTGCCGTCCGCCGGGCCCCGGCACCTCGCCCACCAACTCGCCGACTCCGAGCCCGATCGCGAGCAGGTACAGCACCGGTTCGGCGAAGCCGGTCATGAAGATGCGCCACATCCGGCGGTAGGCCAGAACGTTGCGTTCGACGACCCGCCCGGGCCGAACGAACGTCATGGGGTCAGCCTTCGCTCGAACGTACGGCCGCCCAGCCAGATGCCCGCGGTGATGATCGCGACGAGCACGAGCACATGGACGCCGCTGAGCGCCAGGTTGATGTCTCCCGTAGTCGCTCCTCGGCACAGTTCGATGCCATGCCAGAGCGGTGACAGCCAGACGACGGGCTCGACCGCGTCCGGCAACTGGGCCGTCGGGAAGAACGTTCCGGAGAAGAGGAACAGCGGCATGATCCCGAGGCGCATTATCAACGGGAAGCGGAAGTCGGTCTCTTGGGCCGCGGTGAAGGCGCCGAGGGGGGCGGCGAAGGCGAGGGCGGAGAGCACCGCCGCCGGCAGCGCGAGCACGCCCCAGAGCGAGATCACGCCCCCGAGAGCCGTCGCGGCGATCAGGAATGCTGTCGCGCTGAGAGAACTTCGCAGCGCGATCCAGATCAGCCAGCCGCGGAAGGCATCCGAGGCAGACACGGGCGTGGAGACCATCGCCACGTAGGAGCCGATCCACTTGAGCCGGCCCATCAGCGGCCAGAGCGCCTCGCCTCCGGCGACCAGCATGGCGCTCGCGGCCATCAGCCCGGGAGTCACGAACGCCAGGTACGGGACGCCGCCGACATCGCCGGTGTTGCGTTCGACCAGACCGCCCAAGCCGAGCCCCATAGCCGCGAGGAACAAGAGCGGCTGGAGGAAGGCGAAGCCAACCGACCCGCGCCACAGGCGCCGGAAGACGTGCACCTCCCGTTCGGCGGCGCGCAACATCGGTGCCCTGGCCACGCCGCTCTACTACTCCAGGCTCCGACCGGTGAGAATGAGGAACACGTCCTCGAGTGTCGACCGGCGGACGATCGTCGCCTCCGGCAGGACACCGTGGCGCGCCATATGTTCAGCGGCCGCTTCGCCGTCGGGCGTGTAGACGATCACGCGGTCGCCGACCGGCTCTACCCGCCCGCCGAGCTCTCCCGCATACGGGATCGCCCGGTCACGTTCTTCGTCGGTGCCGAAGCGCAGCTCGACGACCTCACGGGTGGCGTGGCGCGCAATCAGCTCCTGGGGAGAGCCTTCGGCAACGATCTCGCCGCGATCCATGATCACCAGCCGGTCACACAACCGTTCGGCCTCGTCCATGTAGTGCGTCGTGAGCACGAACGTCACGCCTTGCCTCTTCAGCTGGTGAAGCCGATCCCACACGAGGTGCCGGGCCTGGGGATCGAGGCCGGTCGTCGGCTCGTCGAGCAGGAGCAACTCCGGTGAGCTCACGAGAGCTCGCGCGATCGCCAGGCGGCGCTTCATTCCCCCCGAGAGGGTGTCGACGAGGTCGTCGGCTCGATCGGCAAGCTGGACGAACTCGAGCAGTTGTTGGCTCCGCTCGCGGATCACGCTACGGGGCAGGTCGAAGTAACGGCCGTAGATCAGCAGGTTGTCCCGTACGGTCAACTCGGTGTCGAGGCTGTCTTCCTGCGAAACGACGCCAAGCCGTCCTCGGATGCGTGCGCCGTCGACGACGGGATCGAGGCCGAGCACCCGCAACTTCCCGCCTGATATGGGCGAAACGCACCCGATCATCCGCATCGTCGACGTCTTGCCAGCGCCGTTCGGGCCGAGAAACCCGAACGCCTCGCCCCGCTCGACCCGGAAGTCGATGCCGTCAACGGCGGAGAACCCGTCGAACCGCTTCGTCAGTTCCCGTCCCTCTATGAGCGGATCCGGCACGTCCGACGACGCTACAGGCGCTCAGGAAGGGACCGGCTCGAAGGCCACCGGGAGGTTGCGCATGCCGCGCACCAGGAGGTTCTGGATGCGTTCGCCGTCGCCGGCCTGCCGCAAGTCGCGGGTGCGGTCGAGGAGCACCTCGGTGACGACGCGGCCTTCGAGGCGAGCAAGCGGCGCACCGAGGCACAGGTGGATGCCGGATCCGAAGGCCACATGGTCGCTCGGTCGCCGCGTCGGGTCGAACCGGTCGACGTCAAACGTGTCAGCGTGGCTGTAGTGCTCACCGTCGCGGTTGGCTGACGCGTAAAGCACCACGACGCGGCTCCCTTCGGGGATCACGGTGCCGTTGAGTTCGACGTCCTCTGTCGTGTTCCGGAACAGGCACTGCACGGGGGCGTCGTACCGCAGCGCCTCCTCTATGGCAGCCGGAATGAGGGTGCGATCTGAGGCGAGCCGTGCGACCAGGTCGGGACGTTCGAACAGTGCGAGCGACAAGTTGCTGATCAGGTTCGTCGTCGTCTCGTTCCCGGCGACAAGCAGGAGCATGCAGAACATGAGGAGCTCCCGCTCCGTGAGGGGCTCGGGCCCGTTGACGAGCAGACTGATCAAGTCGTCGGCGGGCCGCTCGCGGCGCTCCTCGATCACTTCGTTGAAGTAGGCGAACATCTCCATCATCGCCGTCGCCTGGGCAGCCCGGTCGGCGTCTGGCGAGAGCCCCCCGAGCATCGCGTCAGACCATCGTTTGAAGTCGTCACGTCGCTCGGGCGGAATTCCCAAGAGCTCGGCGATGACGATGACGGGCAGTGGGTACCCGACCTGCTGGATCAGATCTGCGCGGCCGTCGTCATTCGCGGCAATCAATTCGTCGACGAGGCCTTCGCAGATCTGCCGGATGCGCGGCTCGCGAGCAGCGATGGCCGCGGGGTGGAACGGACGGTTGACGAGCCGGCGCAGCGTCGTGTGGTCGGGAGGGTCAGTACCGATGAGGAAGCGGTACGCCCCCTCCCCACCGCCGCCAATCGCGTGCGACGAGAAGCGCTCGTAGTCGCGGAGTACCCGGACGACGTCGTCATACCGGCTGATGATCCACGACCCGGTTGCCGCACTGAAGTGGACGGGGTCGTCGGCGCGCAGCGCGGCATAGGTGGGATAGGGATCGGCAAAGAAGCCCGGAGCCGCTGGATCAAAGGCCACCATCGGCGACGAGCCTAGCGACGCCCTCCTCGCCCCACTTTCCGGCCCGAACCCCTCATATATGGGGGTTCGGGCCGCAAAGCGGCGTGGCGCAGCGGCTCGTCAAGTGTTCACTTGAATACTTGAAATAAAGTCGGTAGAGTGTCCGGCATGGTCAGCGAGACGAAGTCGGCCTTGTACGACACGTTCGCGCTCGTCGCCAAGGCCTTTTCGAGTGGTCGGCGGGCGGAACTGGTTGACGTTCTGTCCCAGGGCGAGCGGTCGGTGGAGTCGCTCGCAGACCAGATCGACCAGTCGGTGGCGAACACGTCGCAACACCTCCAGGTTCTCGCCCGGGCCGGCCTGGTCACGCCCCGCCGTGACGGTACTCGGGTGCATTACCGCCTCGCTTCGGAGTCGGTGGAGGAGCTGTGGAGCGCACTCCGGATGGTCGCGGCAGACAACGTCGCGGGCGCGCGGCAGGTCGCGAAGACATATCTCGGCGACCGCACCGAACTCGAACAGGTGAGCAGAGCCGAACTGGTACGACGCCTAGATGACGGCGTGCTCGTGTTGGACGTCAGGCCCGCGGTCGAATACGCCGCCGGGCACGTGCCGGGTGCGGTGTCGGTTCCTCCCGACGAGCTCCAGCGCCGGCTCGACGAACTGCCCCACGACGCCGAGATCGTCGCGTACTGCCGAGGGCCGTTCTGCGTCTACGCCGACGACGCGGTCCGCGCGCTCACCGCCCGCGGCCGCCGCGCCCTGAGGCTGGAGGACGGTTTCCCCGAATGGCGACGAGCCGGGCTTCCTGTGGCCGTTGGTCAAAGTGACGGGGCCGACCGTGGCTGACCCTGTCGTGCGGGTGCAGCCCGGGCCAGGCGGCCTCCCGATAGTGGCGGTCACCGACGAAGGTCTCGGCAACACCGCATGGGTTGCCGATCTGGGCGCCGGGGCAGTCGTGATTGACCCCGAACGCGACCCGACGCCTTACCAAGCGGCGGCGGCGCGCTCGGGCGCCGAGATCGTCCTCGCGGTAGAGACCCACCTACACGCCGACTTCGTGACGGGCAGCCGTGAACTCGCCGCCGCAGGAGCATCGGTGGCGGCCGCCGCCGGTGGGCACATGGCATGGCCACACCGGCCCGTGGCCGACCGCGACGAGATCGACTTCGGAAAGTGGAAGCTGCGCGCGCTGGCAACACCCGGCCACACCCCGGAGCACCTCTCGTTCCTCCTCCTCGACGGTGACCGACCGCGCGCAGTGTTTACAGGAGGCGCGCTGATGGTCGGTTCGGTCGCCCGTACCGATCTGATCGACCCGCACGACACCGACGCCCTCACACGCGACCTGTGGCGGTCGATCAACGATCGGCTCCTGTCGCTCCCCGACGACGTGGTCGTGCTACCGACTCACGGAGCGGGATCATTCTGTGCCGCGGCGCCGGGAGGACCGCGGTGGACAACGATCGGCTACGAGCGCGCCTCGAATCCGTTGTTGCAGGCCCGCGACGAGGACGACTTCGTCCGTGGCGTCCTCGCGGGCTTCGGAACCTACCCGCCGTACTTCCGCCGCCTACGAGCCGTCAATCAGTCTGGCCCGCATGTCTACGGAACCTTCCCTCGGCTCGCTGACCTCGAGCCGGCCGCGGTCGCACGCGTCACCCACGAGCAGCCCGCGCAGCGGGAGGCGATCATCGTCGACGTCCGACCGGTCGCCGACTACGCCGCGGGCCATATCCCGGGATCGATTGCGAACACACTGCGTCCCCAATTCGCCTCGTGGCTGGGCTGGTTGGTCGACGATCTGGCGACGCCACTGATATTCGTCACCGACGCCAGCACCGACCGGCGCGAACTCGTACGCCAGTGCCTCAACATCGGCTATGAGCGCCTCGTGGGTGCCATCGACTTCGGATCCTGGGTCGCAAGCGGAGGCGAGCCGGTGGCCACCGAACTGGTAGCCGCTCACGAGCTGGGGGCGCGGCGAGTGCTCGACGTCAGGCAGACCGCCGAGTTCTCCGCCGGGCACGTTCCCGGTGCCACTCACGTCGAGCTCGGTTCCCTGGGTGCCGAGGCGAGCTCCCTTCCACATCAGCCGACGGTCGTCATGTGCGGCCACGGAGAACGGGCCGCGACCGCTGCCAGCCTTCTCGAAGCGGCCGGCCACCACGAACTCGCGATCCTCGACGGGGGTCCGGAAGAGTGGTCGGCTCTTCGGCGTGAGGCGCTGGCACGGACGTGAGCCCCCAATCGACCGAGGGCGCGCGCGGTCGCCCATCCGACTCTGGAGTGGTTTGCCCCCGGGAACCCGGGGGGCCTCACACCACCGTGTGCGGCGGGGGGCCCGCGGTCCGACTCGGGCTCCGCCACAACCAGC
>CAZWDB010000062.1:5811-25131 GCA_964632885.1 uncultured Acidimicrobiales bacterium
GGGGGGGGGGGCCGCGGCGGGCCCCCCCCCACCGCCGGGGGCCGGCGGCGCCCCCCCAGCCGCCGGGGGTGGGGTGGCCCCCGGCATGCGGGGGCCACACCACTCCAGAGTTCGCGACGGGGCGCGCTCGGTACGACTCGGCCTCCGGCAGAACCTGCCGCAATTCGCGCTCCTCGTCCTGGTCAATGCGCTCGTGGGCGCGACGGTCGGCCAGGAGCGCACCGTCGTGCCGTTGCTCGCGGAAGACGTGTTCGGGCTGTCCGCCTACTCGGCGATGCTCAGCTTCATCGCCGTGTTCGGCGTGTCGAAGGCGATCACCAACCTCTTTGCCGGCGCGCTCGGTGACCGCTACGGCCGCAAGCCGATACTAATCGCAGGTTGGCTCGTCGCCATCCCGGTTCCGCTCTTGCTGATCTGGGCACCGCAGTGGGGTTGGGTGCTCTTTGCGAACGCCCTCCTCGGCATCAACCAGGGCCTCACCTGGTCGTTGACAGTCATCATGAAAATCGACCTCGTTGGCCCCGAGCGGCGCGGTCTCGCCATGGGGCTCAATGAGGGTGCTGGTTACGGTGCAGTAGCCGTTGCAGCTTGGGTCACGGGCTGGATCGCCTCCGACTACGGGCTGAGGCCCGAGCCCTTCTACCTCGGAGTCGGCCTCGCCGTGATCGGCCTCGGCCTCTCGACGCTCCTCGTGCGGGAAACCTCCGGGCACGTCGCCCACGAGGCCTCGAGCCATCAACAACGCGACGGCCACCCCGGTGGAGGACTAACTGCCCGCGGCGTATTCGCCCTCACTACGTGGCGCGACCCGTCGCTGTCAGCCGCGAGCCAGGCCGGACTGGTTAACAATCTCAACGAAGGCATGGCATGGGGCCTCTTCCCCCTCTTCTTCGCGGCGGGCGGCCTGTCCGTCAGCAGAGTGGGCGCGCTCATCGCCATCGCCCCGGCGGTCTGGGGCGCCGGTCAACTATTCACGGGCGCGCTATCCGACCGAGTGGGCCGAAAGTTCCTGATCGCCGGCGGACAGTGGACCGAGGCGGCCGGACTCACGATCATCGCCCTCGGCGATGGTTTCGGGGGGTGGGCCGTAGGGAGCGCGATCTTCGGTGCCGGCACCGCGATGGCTTACCCGACGCTCATCGCGGCCATCGGCGACGTGGCCCACCCCACATGGCGCGCCAGCGCCGTCGGCGTGTACCGCCTCTGGAGAGACCTTGGTTTCGCGGTCGGCGCGGTAACCGCCGGGGCCATCGCTGATCTCGGTGGCATCCGGCTCGCCATCCTCGTCGTCGCAGTCATCACCGCTGCCAGCGGTGTCGACGTCGCAACGCGTATGCGAGAGACCCTCCACCGACCACCCCTACCTGTTGCATCCGGCGGTGGCATCGCCGGGAGCGGCGAAGATGGCTGAAGATGTCTGACGTGTCGAAACCTGCGCCTGCGGTCGAGGACATCAGGTCGTTCCTGTCCGACCTTCATCAGTCGGAGATCGACGGCATCGTCCCGCTGTCGGGTGGCTTCTGGTCTTCCGCCTACGGATACCGGGCCGGCGACCAAGACCTGGTCCTACGCCTCGGGACCGTCGCGGAGGGCTTCGAGATCGACCGCGCGGCAATGCAGTTCAACGGACCAGACCTACCCGTGCCCGCGGTGCTCGACATCGGGGAGGCATTTGGTCACGCCTACGCCATCTCGGTCCGTCACTACGGCCGGTTCCTGGAAGATCTGACACCGCAGGAAGCCGGTGTGGCAGGGCCCACCGTCGTGCGACTGCTCGACGCGCTGCGACGCCTACCGGCGGACACCTCGGCCCCGCACCCGCAACTCTCGATCGCGCCGAACAACGACTTGAGCTGGCGTCGGTGGCTCCTCGACGCTCTCGTCGACCATCCCCACCAGCAGGTAAGAGGCTGGCGGAGCGCGATCGCCTCCGATGCGAAACTCGACAAGCTCTTCCGGGAGTGCAAGCGGCGAGTCGGCGAGATGGTCGGATCATGTCCTGAGCGTCGCGACGTCGTGCACAGCGACCTGCTACACCACAACGTGCTCGTCGCCGACGATGCCAGCAGGGTCACGGCAGTCTTCTCGTGGAAGTGCGCCACTCGTGGGGACTTTCTCTACGACACCGCATGGTGCACCTTCTGGGACGCGTGGCATCCCGGCATCGCGGCGGTCGACGTCTGGGGTCGCGTCACCGCATCCCTCCGCCGGGAGGGGGCGGTCGACGACCTCGCCGGCGCGCCGCTGCGCCACCACTGCTACGAGCTCCAGATCGGCGCGAGCCACCTGGGCTGGTACACGTGGACGGGCGATCAGGACGGGCTTCAGGCCGTAGCCGCCCGCGCCGAGCTGATACTCGAGCGGGGACACCTCGCCGAGCGGCCCGGCAGCGGCTCGTCCCATGCCGGCTGATCCACATCGACCATGATGGATGCTGGCCGGGCCGCCGAAGCCGCTAGTTCCATGTGCGCCGCGGTCGCCGCTTCGTAGATCGCCACGTAGTTCGCGGCCATCCGGGCGGCCGAGAATCGGTCCTCCACGGCGCCACGACAAGCGCCGCGGTCGAGCGAGGCGACCCGACGCACCGCCGCGACCATTTCGCGTTCGCCGGTGCATACGAATCCCGTCACGCCGTCGTCGACAATCTCCGGCGCAGACCCACGGCGGGTGGCCACGACGGGAGTCCCGCAGGCGAGAGCTTCGATCATGCACAACCCGAAGGGCTCATCCCAGGACAGGGGATTCACGAGCGCCACAGCGTCTCTCAGCAGCGCCACCTTGTCGGACAACCCAATCTCGCCGACGTAGCTGATGTCGTTGCCCAACCGCGGCGCGATCCACTCGTTGAAGTACTCGACCTCCCCGGGCTCTCGCATCTTCGCGGCTATCACAAGAGGAGTTCCCACCTGGTGAGCGACATCGATTGCCCGGTGGACACCTTTGTTCGCCGACATGCGACCGAGGAACATCAGGTACTCACCCTGGCCGTCGCCCACGGGGTACTGGGTCAGATCCAATCCGTGGTGGACGATCCCGGCGATCGGTAGATCGCCGGCGGTGGCCGCGTGGTGCCGCGAGAGCGCGACGAGCGGCACTTCTCTGGCCGTCGCTCGGTAAAGGGCACGCACTTCATCGGTGAACGGGCCGTGGTTGGTGGTGACGACGGGCACGCTCGGCAGTCGCCCCGCGAGCAGCGGTCCGGCGACGGTGTGGTCATGGATGATGTCCGCTCCGGCCGCCGACTCGAACGCGTGCAGGACGTGACGTAGCTCGACGATGACGCTTCCGAGATCATCCGGTCTCGCCTGTCCATAGATCCAGCTGCGCGTGACGGGACAGGTGCTGTCACCCGTGGTCAGAAGGAGCACGTCGTGTCCGGCCGCCTGTAGCTCCCGAGCCAGGGTGTCGACGACGGCCTCCGTGCCGCCATAAGCCGGCGGCGGCACCGGCAGCCATGGTGGAGCGATGAGCGCGATGTGCACGCCCCATTGTTCGCGCTCAGCGAAGCCGGCCGATCAGAGCCGAAGGCCCCTGTCTGGGGGATCTCCATACCCCCGAGAGAATCGGCGTGTACATCGGACCTTCGCCCCTACCGGGCTCGGCACAACCTGCAGATCCTGGGGGTATGCCGCCAATCGCGCCAGAGACAGTCTTCCGGTTCCTACGCGGCGTCCTCGAGTGTCCCCATTGCGGCAATGAGGAGCTTGAGGCCGTCTCTGACGGATGCGACACGAACTTTCTGTGTCGCAAGTGTTGGAACTGCTGGCACTGGGACCTCGGCTACATGCTGCGCGTCGACCCGGCGAACTGTCCCGGCTGCCATCACAAGGACGAGTGCCTTGACCGAACGAAGACAGTGGTCTTTCGGCCCTGTTACATGACCGGTGACGGCGCGCAGATGGTCGTGAGCACAGCTGATCTGAGAGGAGGAACAGATGGCGTTGATGCAACGTCGAGTAGAGCCGATGGGTGAATTCGCGGACTGGTTTCCTCGCAGGCTGTACGACTGGCCCGACTGGTCAACACTCAAGGGCTTCGCCGAGGAGATCAAGGTCGAAGAGTTCAAAGAGGACGGCACGATGGTGATCCGGGCCGAGCTTCCCGGCATCGAGCCCGACAAGGACATCGAGATCACCGTCAAGGATGACACCCTGAGGATCCACGCCGAGCGGCGCGAAGAGAAGAAGGAAGATCAGAAGGACTTCTACCGATCCGAGTTCCGTTACGGGTCCTTCACCCGCATCCTGAACCTCCCCGCCGGCGCCAGCGAAGACGACGTGAAAGCCAGCTACCACGACGGCATCCTCGAGGTGCGCGTGCCGATCGTCGAGGCCAAAGCCGAAGCGACCAAGGTCTCCATCACGAGGACCTGAGCATGTGACCACAGTTATGGCCGATCTCGCCGACAGCGATTGAGTAGACGCCGAACGTGGACCACGTCGTGGTGCCGCTCGATGCCGCCCAGGCCGCGATCGGCGGTGTCGCCGCAACGACGCGTCCCTTCCTCCTCGGCGCACACGGCTACCGCTTCCTTACCGGCGACGAGGAGTCGGACATCACCTTGCATGTGCCCGTGGTCCGCAGCCGCTGCTGTGGTGATGCCTCTCGGCGCGAATCGAGACCGATAGGTCAGTCGGTGGCCTCAAGCCAGCCGTCGGGGGCACTCGGTTGCCAGATGAGCGCGAGGAGGGCGTCACCGCGGTCGCGGTCGACGGCGGCGAAGACGTCCCACTCGTCCGCCTCGACCTCCTGGTTCATGTTCGGGTACCCGATAGGTGTGCCCTGCCCGCGGCAGACGAAGGTCGCCGGATCGAAGTCGGCAACCCGATAGGCCTGCGCCACGACCGAACCGACCGCCTGCTGGAACTCGTTCGGTGTAACGCCTCCCTTGGGCACGACTGTGGGTATGGGCCGATAGATGCGGTAGCTCGCGGGGTGCGCCATCCGCCCTGCGCCGAGGACAGGCACGCCCTCTGCGGTGATGGGCCCGTCCGCGGCGAGCACCAGGTTCGAGAGCCGGCGGAAGAGGCCACGGCGGCGAACGGCCGGATCGACGCACGCCAGCCCCGCCAAGGTTGCTCGGGTCGGGCCGACCCTTGGAAGATCGAGGCGCCGCTGTTCGCCGAGCGAGAAGCCTACGAGCTTCTCGCCGTCGCGTGCCATGGTCACCCACCGGAGCGTCTCGAGCGACGCGTCGAGGTAGGTGTGATTGGCGCGGTCGTAAGCCCGGTCGAAGAGGGCATGAGCCTGGTCCCGGTCGGCAGACGAGAGCGACGCGGTTTGCTCGGTGCGCACCGACAGGTTCGCGTGCTCGGGTGGCACGACGCTGATGCCCAACAATCGATCGAGGTCATCGAAGACGCATTCGACCCGCAACAGCGGCTCGGCGGCGCTCTCGTGGGCGTCGTTCCGCAACGTGACGCAGACGCTGGCGGGAATCGGTCCTGCATCCACGCTATCGACGCGGCGTCCATCCGCAATCGTCGTGAGCTGCTCCACGAGCTTGACGGCGTCGATCTGTTTGAGGACCGCAGGGGCCAAGTGCTCCGAGGCAGCGTCAAGGTCACCGCGGCCTTCGAAGCTCTCCCCGAGCCATGCGATGGTCGCGGCGCGTCGATCCCCCATCGTCCCCAGCCTCCTCGCCTTCAGCGCGCTGACAGATCGTACTCCGGCCGAGCGTTGTGACCACGTGGATAAGTAGCCGGTCCAAGCCCGCGGCGTTATTGCTGTGCTGTCGTGATCTGATCCGGCGGTGGAACCTCGATGTCGACGCTGTCGCCGAAGTCCCACGCCTCGATATCGACGGTGGCGACGAGCGACAGCGCCGTCGGGAACGTCGTCGTGGTATCGCCGTTCCTCGCTTCGAAGTCCTCGACGAACTTCTTGGTTGAGGCAGTGTGATCGACCCGGAAGTTCATGCGCCGCATCCGGTCAGCATCATCGACCCACACGTCATAGACGAAGGGCTCACCGCTCGCGAATGCGGCGCGGAGTCGGGCATCCCCAACAGTGCCCTCGGACGCCTCGATGGTGACCCGGTAGTGCGAAGTGCTGGTGCCTCGAAGCTCTTCGCGACCGAGGTCCTCGACGTCGCTCGGCTCGGCGAGGCCGAAGACGTCGAGTCCCAGCCCCGTTACGAAGGAGGCGTCAATGGCGGCGAAACCAAGGCCGGTTAGGTCGAAGCCCCGAGGTAGCTGCAGCCACTTCTCGTCCTCTGGGGCGTCGGCACCGGTGGAGCGCATATAGCCAGTGTCTCCATCGACTATGAGATCGCCCGTATGGCGCTCGTCGCCTTCGCCATCGAAGTTCGACATGGTCATAAGGAAACTGCCGCGATTGGCGTTGACGTCGACCACGCCCTCGACGCTGAGCTCAAGGGACTGGTCGGGCTGATCCGGTATGCCGGTGGTCTGCTGGCGCAACACGAAGCTGACGTGCGCCGTTCCTTCTGCCTCTGTGGCCGACCGGACCGCCGTGAGCGTCAGCGGCCGCCGATCTCCCTGACCCGAGGTGGACTCAGATCCGCACGCCGCGAGGGTGAGCACCACAAACGACATGACTGCCGCGAAACGAAGAAAGGGGATGCTACGGACCGTACCACCCGGGGATCATCGCGAAATGAGCAGTTCGGGCCATTGTCGTGCTGACCCCTCGGGCACAGGATGGATTTAGCAACCAGAAACCCGGTATGACTCAGACGCGCGTCACATATCCCTCCGCCTCGCCTTGTATCGGCGGTTACCGTCTCGTGCGTCCTCTCGGCAGGAACAACGACGTTGAGACCTACCTCGCCGAGGGCGAGATAAGCAAGGGCGGCGACCGCAGCGGCCCATTCGTGATGAAGCTCACCGCTGCGTCCGCGGTGTCGGCCGACACCCAACTGCGACTCGAACACGAAGCGGCCGTGGTGAAGCAACTCGACAGCCCTCACCTGACACCGCTGCTCGACCACGGCTGGGACAACGAGTGGTTGTACTTGGTAACGGACTTCGTGACCGGAGTGCCCCTTGCGGAGCTCGTCGCGACGCGCACGCTGTCCGCAGGCGAGGCCATCACCATCGGGCGTCATATCGCAGGTGCACTACAGGTCGCCCACGACCATGGCGTTCTCCACCGCGACGTCAAACCCGCCAACGTCATCGCCGTGATGTCGGGCAGCGACGGATCGGCAGCCTCCAGCGACCAAGTGGTCGAGCGGGCCGTCCTCGTGGACTTCGGGCTCGCGCGCAGCGAACTGCTTGACGGGGAACTGCGCGACGTCGCGGTCGGTTCGGTGCGTTACATGGCGCCCGAGCAGGCTGGCCTGTTGCGCGCCCCACTCGACGAACGCGCTGACCTCTACGCCGTAGGCCTCACCCTCTTCGAGTGCCTCGTCGGACGACCTCTCTTCACGGGCGCCACGGTTACGGAGGTACTTCGACAGCATATGACGGTCCCACCGCCTTCGCTCCGCGAGCTCGGCGTCAAGGCACCACGAGCGCTCGAGGCCATCCTGCAGCGGCTCCTACGGAAGGATCCCGCCGAGCGGTATCAGACTGCCGAGGGCCTCGCGGCTGACCTGGATGACCTAGGCCTCGCTCTCGAAGGTGGTACCGCTGAGCCTTCGATAGCCATCGGCGCCCAGGATCGGCGCATCGCGCTGACGGAGCCCGCGTTCGTCGGCCGGGACGCCGAGCTCGCCGCCTTGACGCCCTACGTGGAGGACGCCAGAAGAGGCGCGGGAGGGTTGGTCTTCGTCGAAGGCGAGTCGGGCGGTGGCAAGACGCGCCTGCTGGAAGAGCTGCGTGTTCGAGTCGGCTCCGACGTGTGGGTACTCAATGGCCAAGGTGTAGACCAAGCCGCCCAGCGTCCCTTCCAGGTCCTGTCGGGAGTGGTGCGGTCTGTCGCAGCGGCGGCAGCCGATGAAGCCAAAGCGCGCGTTCGTTTTCGGGACGGCATGGGAGACCACCGCCCCGCCGCCGCGGTCGCCTTCCCCGAGCTCGCGGAAGCGCTGGACGCACCACGCGACGAGCTGGTCGGGCCGGAGGAGTTCGGCGAGCTGAGAACCCTGCGCGCCTTAAGCACGCTTCTCGACACACTGGGCACCCCGGCGCGACCGGCACTCGTGCTACTCGACGACTGCCAGTGGGCGGACGAGCTCAGCGTGAAGTTGCTCGACCGGTGGTGCCGCTCCGCTCCCAACCGCCGGCGCCACGTTCTGGTCATCGCCGCCTTCCGTTCTGAAGAAGTTGGACCGGGTCATGCGCTCCGCCGGGTCGACCGTCGCGGGAGCGTGACGTTGTCAGGTCTGGACGACAGCCATGTTCGGGAAGTCGCGCGTTCGATGACCGGCGGACTGCCAGACGCGGCCGCCGACATCGTGGTGCGTCTGGCCGAAGGCAGCCCGTTCATGGCTTCGGCGGCGGTCCGAGGGCTGGTGGAGTCCGGCGCCCTCGTTCCCGAAGAGCAGGGGTGGCACCTGGAGGAGACGGCTCTCGACGAGATCCACTTCTCGCGCCGGGCCGCCGCATTCCTCAGCCATCGTGTCGACCTGTTGACGGACCACGCGCAGCAGCTGCTAACGGTCGGAGCTGTACTCGGGAAGCAGTTCGAGCTTCGACTAGCGGCTGAGCTCGCCGCTATGACCCTCGTGGATGCGTCGCGAGCTGTGCAGGACGCGAGGCGCCGTCACATGGTCTGGACCAACGACTCGGCGACCCGCTGCACCTTCGTCCACGACAAGCTCCGCGAAACGGTCCTTACCCGGATCTCCGATCAAGACCTCCGTAACCTCCACCGCGGGGCGGCGCAAGCCCTGGGAAAACGCCATCCGCCTCCGGTTTTCGAGTTGGCGTTCCATCTCGACGCCGCTGGAGACCACCGTGCCGCCCTTCCGTACGCGCTCCGTGCCGCGGAGCAAGCCCGCTCCCAGCAAGCGCTGGAGGTCGCCGAACAGCAGTACCGAATCGCGGAACGCGGCAGCGATGGCTCCGATGCGACCACTGCGCTGCGGATCGCCGAAGAACTCGGGCAGGTGCTCATGCTGCGCGGGCGGTACGAGGATGCTGCCATCCAGTTCGAACAGGCTCTTGAGCTGGCGCCAGCCGACCTAGTCGAGGCGCGGATCCTGGGAGAACTCGGGGAACTCGCATTCAAGCGGGGCGATGTGGCCGCGGCGAGCGTGTGGTCGGAGCGCGGTCTGCACCGCCTCGGGCAACGGGCGCCCAAGAGCAGCCTCGGGTTCCTGGTAACCGCGGTGTGGGAGATCATCGTCCAGGCCCTCCACACGACGCTTCCGAGGGTGTTCGTAGCGCGCCGCCCGTTGATCTCCTCCGAAGAGGACCTGCTCGCGGCCCGTATCTACAGCCGCCTCGCCCACAGCTATTGGTTCGGTAAAGGTTCGATTCCAACGCTTTTCGTCCACCTGCGCGGGATGAACCTGGCGGAGCGGTATCCCGACACCCCGCAACTGGCCCAGGCGTACTCGGAACACGCGCCGGTCATGACCTTGCTGCCGTGGTTCAGCCGCGGCATCGCCTATGCACGCCGCTCGCTCGAGATTCGCCGCGCCCTCGGCGATGTCTGGGGGGAAGGGCAGTCCCTCCACTTCTACGGAGTCGTTCTGTACGCGTCGTCGCAGTTCGAAGACTGCCTCGACGCATGCCGCGAAGCGGTTCGCCTTCTCGAGAAGACCGGAGACCGCTGGGAGGTCAACACAGCTCGATGGCACATCGCGTACAGCCTGTACCGGTTGGGCGACCTGGCTCGCGCCGCGGAGGTCGCACGTGAGGTCCATCGGTCAGGTCAGGAGATCGGCGATTCCCAGGCTCGCGGCATCGGCCTGGCTGCGTGGTCGAAGGCTTCGTGCGGGCGCGTGCCGGCTGACCTCGTCGACGCCGAGCTCGCGGCAATCAGCGACGACGTCCACACCGCCGCCGAAGTGTTGCAGGCGCATGGACGACTCCTCCTCGCGGAGGGCCGCCCCGACGATGCCGTCGCCACGCTCGAACGGGCGGATGCCATGGTCCGCACAGCAGGCCTCCGTCAGGAATACGTCGCACCCGTACAGCCCTGGCTGCTGACGGCGCTCCGTGAGGCGCGGGCGAGCCGTCCTCCCTACGATGCGCAACGCGGTAGCAGCTCACGCCGCCAAGCACTCCGCGTCGCCCGCCGGGCGCGCCGCATGGCGCGCAGCTACAAGAACAACCAGGCCCACGTCCTGCGAGAGGTCGCGTACCTCGCGGCGGAAGGGGGTCACGACCGCGAGGCCCGCCGGCTGCTCGATCGCAGTGTCGACATTGCCGACCAGCAGGGCGCAGCCTTCGAACGCGGCCTTAGTCTGGTTGCTCGAGGCGAGATCGGCAGCTCGCGGCGCTGGAGCCACGCGGACCGTGACCTCAGCGAGGGACAAGCGTTAGTCGACGCCGCGCAGGAGGGACTCGAACCCCCTGCGCGCCCCACATCGTCCGGCTCGACCGTGTCGCTCCTCGACCGGTTCGATGTCCTCCTCGACGCGGGCCGCAGGATAGCTGTGTGCCTCGACCAGGCCTCCGTTCTGGACGAGATTCGGGTTGCCGCGCTCGCACTGTTGCGGGGCGACGAATGCCTCGTGCTCGAGGTCAGCGGCGCGGCGAGCGACACAACCAGCCTGAGTGAAGACAAGCTCAGCATCGAGGTAGCGGCAGGCGACCCGGCGGCCCGGTTCAGCCACGCGCTGGTCGCGTCTGCCGTCGCCGCCCGTCGCCCTGCGGTGATCGCCGAGGGCTTGGCGGAGGGCGCGAGCGACAGCACCGTACTGTCGGGTGCCCGCTCGATCCTCTGCGCGCCGATCCTGGTGCGCGATGAGATCGCCGCGTGCCTCTATGTCTCACACCAGGCCGTAGGGGCGTTGTTCGGCGAGGAGGAGGAGCGAATCGCGGCGCTGCTCGCGGCGATCGCGGGCGCGGCTCTTGAGAACGCGGCCGGCTTCGCCGAGGTCGAAGAGCTGACGAGGACGCTTGAGCAGCGCGTCGACGAGCGGACCGCGCAGTTGCGTCGGTTGAACCAGCTCCAGACCGACATGATGGGAATCGCGGCCCACGACCTTCGCACGCCTCTCACGGTGATCGGTGGCTTCGCGTCAACCCTTCGGCTCCGATGGGACACCGTCGAACCAGACGAGCGGATGCACCTACTCGACCGCATGGTCGCCAACACGAAACGGCTGGTCGACTTCGTCGAGAACCTCCTCCAGTTCGCTCGCATCGAGTCGGGCGACCTTCGCTGCAACCTCGAGCCGTTCGACCTGGGTGAGTTGGTGAAGCGAACGGTTGCCGAGACGTCGGCCGCCGCGAGCGGGGTGCACGTAGAAGCCACGATTCCAGACGACCTCCCGCTGGGGCTGGGCGATGAACAGCGACAGTGGCAGGTGCTTACCAACCTCCTCACGAACGCAGCGAAGTTCTCGCCTCCTGGCGGGCTGATCGAGGTTGCCGTCACACGAGACGACACTGAGCTGAGCGTCGCGGTGCGCGACCACGGTCCCGGGATCGCGCCGGAAGACGCCGACCGCGTCTTCGAGAAGTTCGCACAACTCGAGGCTCGCGAAGGCAAGCGCCGACCGGTGGGGACCGGTCTGGGCCTCTATATCTGCAAGTCGATCGTGGAAGCCCATGGCGGCTCGTTGACACTTCGGACAACTGAGGGCGAAGGGTGCACCTTCACCTACACACTGCAGGTCGCACCCGAATCCGCCGCGGGTGGCAAGGGGTAGCTCCGCCTATCTTTTCGCGTCCGTGTGCAACACTGGTCATCGGCCAACGGGAAGGCACCGGCGGATGACGAGAGTGGGAGCGCTGATCGTCGACGATGAGGACGACATCCGTGACTTGATCCGGATGGCAATCGACATCGCCAACGAAGGCCTGTTCGTGTGCGGTGAAGCCGGCGACGGCATCGAGGCACTCGAGCGCGCAGCCGAAGTCGAGCCACAGGTTGTGGTGCTCGACGAACGGATGCCCCGGATGAGCGGCCTCGAGACCGCTGGGCAGTTGCTCGCAGAACGGCCCGGTCAGCGCATCGTGCTGTGCTCCGCCTACCTCGACTCGGATCTCCAGAGACAAGCCAACGACGTGGGCATCACGGTATGTCTGCCCAAACGCGACATCGCCCGACTACCCGACGTCATCAGGATGTTGATCGCCAGCTAGGCAGGACCCGACGATACGCGGGATTCGGTTGGGCACCCTACGACCCCTCCATCCTCATTACGCTGACCTCGTGCCGGCATCGGGCGAAGGACAGCTAGCGCCACGCGCTCGCCTGCCCGTCGGCCACCGCCTGGCCATCGGAGCGAAGCTGCTCGCATCCGCGCTCTTCGTCTCATGTCGTGACCAGAGTGAAGCTTGGGCCGCGAGTGTCGCCCCCCGGCTAGGTAGGAGTCTCGCGGACCGAACAAGGGTTGACACCGACGAGGCGAACCGTCGAGTGACGATGTCTGCCGATGGTGAGGAGCGCTGCGCGCGGCATGTAGGCGATCTCGGCGTCGTCATCGAGCCGCGGGACGGCCAGGTGACCACGGGGGTCGACGGATTCGAGATCGAAGCCCACCCCGACGGAGGTTTCGAACTCGAGGATGACCCGAACGAGGCGCTGACGGCGGCACTCCAGCCCGCGTTCGAGACCGCGGCCCATACCGCGGCGATGATGGTCGTGCGCGAGGGGCGAGTCGTGGCGGAGCGCTACGCGCGCGACGTCGACGCTGACACGCAACTCGAGTCGTGGTCGATGGGGAAGAGCATCGTGGCTTCGCTCGTGGGGCGCGCCACTTTCGAGCAAGCCCTCGACCTTGATGCGCCAGCGATGGTGGCGCCGTGGCGCCGTCCCGGTGACGAGCGTGGCGGAATCACCGTGCGTCACCTCCTGCAGATGTCGAGCGGACTGAGGTTCTCCGGGGCCGACGACTGGAACCCGCACGAGTCGCCTGTTCCCGACCATGTGCGCATCTACATGGAGAGCATCGACAGCTACAGGTTCGCGATCGGCGGGCCGATCCAGCATCCCCCCGGCACAGTCGGCCGCTACCGCAACTGCGATCCACTCGCGCTCATGACCGTGCTTCGTGGATTGCAGCCTGACGACGCGACGTGGTGGCGCTTCCCGCAGCGTGAGTTGTTCGACTTGATCGGAACACCTCGACAGGTGATCGACGTCGACCGCGCCGGTGGCTTCGTCATCACCGGCTTCGATTCCGGAACGGCCAGGGGCTGGGCGCGACTCGGAATGCTGTGGCTCAACGATGGCGTCGTAGGCAACCGCCGGCTGCTACCCGAGGGCTTCGTCAAAGCGGCCACCACACCCGCTTCCGCCTGGCCCGCGCCCGTCTACGGCTATCAGTGCTGGCTCAATCGCGTCGGCGAGTGGACACTGCCGGAAGACGCCTACTCCTTCGCGGGCGATGGAGGCCAGCGCACCTTCGTGGTGCCTTCCCTCGATCTCGTAGTCGTTCGCCTCGGCCACACCGCGGGAACCGCAGCTGCCGGTCCGGCGTTGAACAGAGCGCTCACCGAGATCGTCGCGGCCATCTGAAACGCGCTCGATGACTCGGCGTCACATGACGTCAGAGCCGTACATCTCGCCGAGCGGGTCGGCGATCAACTCCACACGCGCGCCATCAGGGTCGCGGAAGTAGATCGACGTTCCGCTCTCTGTTTGGTATGCAACTCGCGCTTCGTCGAGACGCGCCTTCGCCTGTTCCCACTGCTCGGGTGTGACCGAGATCGCGATGTGGTGCAAACCGCCCAAGACTTCGGCGTAGGGGCCAAGATCGAGACCTGGAAAGTCGAAGAATGCGAGCAGGTTCCCATGGCCGATGTCGAAGAAGAAATGGTTCGAGCCTTGATAGTCGCGGTTCTCGAAGATGTCGGTTAGTGGGAATCCGAGCAGCTCGTGGTAGAAGCGCACGGTTCGCTCGACATCGGAGGACAGTAGGGCGATGTGGTGCACCCCTCGCGCCGTGCTGGGCGGGCGCTCGTTCCGCTCGCGCAGCCAGGTGCCTCGGATGCGATCGCGTTCGGCTTCGATCCGCTGCAGTTCTTCGCTTGTGAGAGCCATGGCCACAGGCTATTGGGGGAGGGAGGTATAGGCGGGCGGCTGACTACCCGGGTGCGGTGCCAGCAGGTGCGCGAGGCTTGGCCCATGACCGAGTTGGATCTTGTGATCGAAGGCGGACGGGTCGTCGACGGTACGGGCGCGCCGGAGCGCACCGCGGATGTCGGCGTCGCCGCCGGTCGGGTGGTGGAAGTCGGCCAGATCGACGCGCCCGCGGCCGCGCGCCGCATCGACGCCGACGGCGCCCTTGTGATCCCTGGCTTTGTCGACGTACATGCCCACTACGACGGGCAAGCGACGTGGGACGATCGCCTCTGGCCGTCGTCGTGGCATGGCGTGACCACGGTGGTGATCGGCAACTGCGGCGTCGGGTTCGCGCCGGTCCGGCCAAACGACCACGACCGCCTGATCGAGCTCATGGAGGGCGTCGAGGACATCCCCGGCACAGCTCTGCACGAGGGCCTGACCTGGGAGTGGGAGTCGTTCCCCGACTACCTCGACCACCTTGACCGCCGGCACTTCGACATGGACATTGCCGCGCAGGTACCCCATGGGGCGGTGCGCCTGTTCGTCATGGGTGACCGGGGCGCCGCACGCGAAGACGCCACTGCCGACGACATCCGTCTCATGGGCGAGCTGGTGGCCCAGGGCGTCGCCGCCGGCGGGCTCGGGTTCACGACATCGCGCACCACCAACCACAAGACTTCGCAAGGCGAACCGACGCCCACTCTCACCGCGGCCTCGGAGGAACTCGTGGGGATCGCCAGAGCCATGGCGGCTGCGGGCGGCGTGCTCCAGGTCGTCTCCGACTTCGCCGACCTCGCGACCGAGTTCGCGACCTTGCGATCGATGGCCGAAGTGTCGGGCCGGCCCCTCGCCATCTCGCTGGCCAACGAACCCCACCGGGCGCCGTGGCGTTCTGTGCGAGACCTCATCGCCCGCGCGTGCGCCGACGGGCTCGAGATCCGGGGCCAGGTCGCGGCCAAGGCCATCGGCGTGGTGTTGGGTTTCGACACGTCGGTGCATCCGTTTCGAGGACTGCCCGCCTATCGCGAGGTGGCCGATCTACCGCTCCCCGAACGAACGGCGGCACTCTCAGAACCGGGTAGGCGCGTCCGCCTCCTCGAGGAGGCTCAGCCCGACCGCGGACTCATCGGGCTGCTTGACCGCGTGTTTCCGCTGGAAGATCCGCCTCACTACGAGCCCGCCGCCGAGGACAGCGTGGCCGCCATCGCCCGGCGTCTCGGGTGCGAGCCGGCCGAGATGGCGCTCGACCACATGCTCGCCGACGGCGGAACCGGCCTCCTCTACTACCCCCTCTTCAACTGGGACGGCGGTCTGGACGACATCCGCGAGATGCTGAGCGATCCCCTACTGGTCCCCGGCCTCGCGGACGGCGGCGCCCACGTAGGAACCATCTGTGACGCCGCCAACACCACCTTCCTACTCACCCACTGGGCACGAGACCGGCCCGAAGGACTGGACCTCGACTGGATCGTCCACCGGCAATGCCAGGCGACAGCCGAGAGTGTTGGTCTATTCGACCGCGGCGTCCTCGCCCCCGGTATGCGGGCCGACATCAACGTGATCGACCTCGATCGCTTGACGCTCCGCCGCCCGTTCGTCGCCCACGACCTCCCCGCCGGTGGCCGCCGTCTGTTGCAGCGAGCCGACGGGTACAGCCACACCTTCGTTGCCGGCGTGGAGACTTACGCCGACGGTGAGCCCACCGGCCACCTCCCCGGCCGCCTCGTCCGGGGCGCCCAGTCCCTCGGCACCCGCTAGGACGAAGGGTTTCAGCGCTTCGAGGTCGCCGCCGTCCTGGTGAACTCGCGGTAGTCAACTCCGCCGCTGGTCGGTGTGGTCGTGCTGAAGAAGTCGGTGCGCCCGAGCAAAGTTGCCATCTCAGGCGGGTTGGCTTCGAGGAACTCATCGGCGAGGTGCCCGTAGTCCTCGATGGGACGGAGGGCGAGCCGGCTGTAGGTGATGTGCAGCACGACGCGTTCGCCCGATGTCTCCCGCGGATAGTTGCCATGCCACACCGAGCCGTCCCAGATCGCGATCGAGCCGGTTGGTGCTTCGACAGGGATGGCACCCTCGGCTCTTGTTGCCTCGTCGGGCGAGGGATGGCGTCGGTGCATGTGTGTGCCCGGAATCACGCGCGTGGCTCCGTTCTCTTGCGTGAAGTCGTCACACACCCAGCACGCGGTGAGGAGGTAGTTGTGAGCCGGGAACGGCGCAGGGAGCCAGTTCTGGTCGGCGTGGATCTCGAGCTGCTTGGCACCTTCGGGCCGAACACTGCCGAGGAGCTGACTCAGCAGCGCGCCTTGGCCACACATGAACTCGACCAGCGCCATCAGCGTGGGATTGAGCACCGCAGTAGCGAAGATGGGATCGCGTCCGAGCAGCATCGCCGCGCTACGGCCCTTCGCTCGGCCCGTGGTCTCTTCGGAGAGACGGATGATGGCCTCGCGAATCGCCGCGGTGACCTCGGGGGGCGCGACGTCGCGCAGCACGGTGTAGCCATCGCGCTCCATGTCAGCCAGGTTCTCGGCGAGGTCAAGCCCCTTGATTCGAGGAGCCAGAGAGTCGGACACCTCGTAGGGCGGCAACGTCTCGTACTGCCCGTAGCGCATCGGTTCCCCCTAATCCGCGTCTCGGAACGCTTGACTCTGCTTACCTGCCAACGGGTGGTCGGTCAAGCACGCGTACGGATCGCCGGGCGCTCGAGGGAACCATCCGGCGGCCCCGGAGGCGGCCGATCGGCCCGTTCGGGACCATGACGGTGGAGGTGATGGGACTCGAACCCACGGCCTCAGCATTGCGAACGCTGCGCTCTACCAACTGAGCTACACCCCCGTTGGGTCGCGTCAGGATACTCGCACGCCCGCGGCCGCCGAACTTGAGGCAATAACGATCGAATTTCGATCGTTATTGCCTCAAGTTCGACTCGAGGGCGGCTTGGAGGCGGGCCTGGACGAGCGTGATGGTGAGGTCGCCACGGGTGCGTTCGAGGACGGCCCGAAGCGAGTCAGTCGTGCGGCGCAGACCGCCGGTGAGCGCGTCAGGGAAGTCGACGCGGACCAGGGCGCTGTAGGCGTCGTCCATCGCCGCGAGCAGTTCCTCGGCCCGGTCGAAGTCTCCCGCCCGCAACCTGTCGAGGAGGTGGCGGCGCAGCTCCGAGGCGGCTTCGGCGAGCCCCCGCAGCCAGGCCGGTCCTTGCACGCCGACGTCGTCGTGGTCGGGTACGGGCGAGCCGTCGACGAGCGCGACCGTGATGAGCGCCTCCGCATACTCCTTCTCGGCATCGTGGAGGAAGCCGGCGAAGGCGACCGCGGGATGGGGTCGTAGCGCGGCATGGGCTTCGGACAACGCAGCCCGGGCATCGTCGGTGTGGCGCTGCACGTCGTCGCGTCGATCTTGGTGGACGGCCCGGATGGCGCTACCGCACGAGCGGATCACCTGGCGACACGAGGCGAGGCCGGTCTCCCGAGCGCGGTGCGCGGCCGAGAGGTCGCTGCAGATTGCGTCGACGACCCGATCTATTTCGTCGCCGCGTCCGGCCACGCCGGCCGCTAGTTGGCCGAACGGCGCAGGAGCAGCGCGGGCTCAGGCTGCTGGCCCGAGTTGGGGAGGAAGCGGACCTTCTCCTGCTGTTCCGCCGCCAGGCTGCGCACGTAGAAGAGGGCGCCGATGTAGCCCGCGAGCAGCAGGTCGGCGAGAACGTGGACGAACCAGAGCACTCGCAGCGCGGGGATGAGGCCGAGCAGGAGCGACCCGGCCGCGACCACCGCGAGACCGAGGAGGATGTCGCGTCGCCTGCGGACGGTGCGCTGGCGATGCGTCACGCGTGGGGCCAGCCGGTAGAGCGGGCCCGCCGCGTCGGACGCGTGGTAGGGCGATGCGGCGTACGGCGTCGCTCCGTGCGGTGTCGTGCGCGCCAGCACCCGTAGTTGGCGGTGGAAGTCTGTGACCGACCCCGTCGGACGGACCTCAGTCCGAGCGCGGATGATCGGCGGGATGAGGACTGCGGCCCAAACTGCGGCAAGTACAAGCAGAATCACAACGCCCAATACCCCTCGACCTGCTTTCTTGCAATCGGACCGTAATCGGGTACGGCCCCGTACTGGTGGATGCTCTTGCTGCCCACCAGCTGCGAACGCCGCCTTGTTTACTACGGATGCGTTACGGTTCGCCAGCCCATCGCGGCATGAAACGGCATGAAACGGGCTGAGAAACCCGGACCGCGCTACAGATCGCCGTCGAGGAGAGCGGACGAGCGGCGATACACGCCGGAGCGGCCGCCGGTCTTCTCCCACAGCGCGAGCTCGCCGATCATCATGTTGCGATCAACCGACTTGCACATGTCGTAGACGGTGAGTGCCGCCATCGCGCACGCAGTCAGCGCCTCCATCTCGACCCCAGTGCGATCGATCGTGTCGACCTGGCTCTCGATCTCCACGTGGTCATCGCCGATCGTGAAGTTCACATAGACAGAGCCGAGCGTGAGCTGATGGCAGAGCGGAATCAGGTCGGGCGTCCGCTTGGCGGCCTGGATCCCGGCCACCCGTGCAACCCCCAGCACGTCGCCCTTGGTGAGGGCGTTGTTGGCGACCTTATTGGTCGTGTCGGGCAGCATGTACACCTTGCACCGAGCCACGGCCCGGCGGTGAG
This sequence comes from uncultured Acidimicrobiales bacterium, assembly GCA_964632885.1. Taxonomy (GTDB): domain Bacteria; phylum Actinomycetota; class Acidimicrobiia; order Acidimicrobiales; family CAZWDB01; genus CAZWDB01. Next base: position 24,553 of record CAZWDB010000062.1, read on the forward strand.
ACGGGTCCTTCGGCGTCACGTCGACCATCCGGGCGTGTCCCAGCGGGTCGAGGTGAGTGAATCCCCGTTCAGACATGCCCCGAGTCTACGCGCCCACCCCGGACCACGCGGGACCGCGGCGGGCAACGCCCGGGTTGGCTAACAGCGTCAACCGCCGATCTGGCTCATGCTCCGACCAGGGCGGACGAAGTTCACCTCACCGATCCGGTGGCCGGCCCACTTGGTGCCCACTGCCCGCTCGATGGTCGCGGCCAGCTCGTCGTCGCTCCCCCCGTCGCGGATCACCGCTCGCAGGTCGAACTCCTCCAGCGCGAACAGGCACGTGCGGAACTGGCCCTCCGCCGTGACCCGAACCCGGTCGCAGTCACCGCAGAAAGGCCTGGTGACGCTCGGGATCACACCGATCTCCCCCTGGCCGTCGCGGTAACGAAAGCGGGCCGCCGGCTCGGGGCCGTGGGCCACCGGCTCGAGAGGAAAGACGGCGTCGATGGCTGCGACCGTCTCGTCCGCCGGCACGACCTGGTCCATCGTCCACGCGCCGTCGGCGTCGAGCGGCATGAACTCGATGAAGCGGATCTG
>CAZWDB010000063.1:0-24733 GCA_964632885.1 uncultured Acidimicrobiales bacterium
GAACTTTGAACGCCCAGCCACGCCTGACGTGGTTCCGCGTTCAAAGTTGCTGACCCGGGGCCGGGGGAGGGGGGGGAATCAGCGGAAGCGGGCCGCGTCCTCGGCCGCGTAGCTCGCCACCGCGGCATCGGCGGCGGTCGAGGTGGCCAGCGCGTCGGCGACCTCGCCGACCCGGCTGGCGGGTATCGCACACGTCATCTCGGTTGCCGCCATCCCGGTGCGCACGCGGCTGAGCGCACACCCCACGCTCACGGCGACGTCGCCCCCTTCCTTCGCAAGCGCAACGATGTGACACTGCGGCTTGCCTTCGAACCGCACTCCAGGCACGGCGGCATGCAGGGTCATGGCGGCCTTGGCGTTGAGGCGGAGGAGCACCACGTCGGGGTCGACGGCGGTCTCGGCGAGCGGGCCGTAGGTGACCGCACCCGGCGGGCTGGAAACCGCGGGGAGGTGCGGGAAGTCTTGCTCGGACACCCAACCGGACTCGAGCAGTGCGGCCACATCGGAGTTCGACGCGACCTCCTCGAGTGTGCGGAAGCCGTGGGTGACACTGCCGACCGAGCAGTTGCCGTGATCCTCGGCCACCGTGCTGAAGGTGCGGTCGGCGGCGTGCATCCAGAAGACGCACCCTGCTGATACGCGCCCGGTCCGCCCATCGGGCAGCGGCGGGGCCATCGGCTTCGAGAACGGCTCGACGCCGGCCGGTGGTTCGTCGGAGAAGGTGATCGCGGTTGGCGGCGCAGTCGGATGCAGCGTCGCGGTCAACCGGTCGGAGAGGTCACGCCAATCGGCCATGCCGTCGACCCTAGCGGCGCATCCGGCTCAGCTCGGCTCCCGCCATCGGTAGGAGATCACCTGGACCGGCTCGAGTGTGACCAGGCCTTCGGTCACCATCTCGTCGATCAGTGGCAGCACCCGTTCGACATTCTCTGTGGTGTCGACCATCTCGACGATGAGGGGCAGGTCCTCCGAGAGCCGCAGGATGTGGGCGGTATGGATCCGGCTGCTCGCGCCGTACCCCTGGATTCCCCGCAGCACGGTCGCTCCCGCGATGCCGTGCTCCCGTGCCGTCTCGACGATTGCCTGGTATAGGGGCCGCCCATGCCAGGTGTCGGACTCGCCGATGAAGATGCGCACGAGCGTGCCCTCGCCCTCGAGCTTCACAGTGCCCTCCCGACGACGATCCCAGACCAGGCGGCGGCGATGCCAAGCACTATCGACAACGCCACGTTGAGGACGGCGAGCCGCGTGGCTCCGTCCTCGCTGAGCTTCAGCGTCTCGTACGCGAACGTGGAGAAGGTCGTGTAGGCGCCGAGGAAGCCGATCGTGATCGCGCCGCGAAGGTGAGGGTGGGGCACGAACCGTTCGGTGAGAAGGGTTGCCACGACACCGAGCACGAAGCAGCCCGACACGTTGACGACCAGCGTCCCCCACGGGACGGCGAGGCCGCGCATCCGGCCGCTCACGAACCCTTCGACGTGGTAGCGCGCGATCGCGCCCAGGAATCCTGCCGCCCCGATCAGAAGCGTCTGCACGGCCGCCATTCTTGTCTGCCGCGCGGTTAGCTCGCGGTGATTCCTCGCGGATGCTAGCTTTTAGCCCGTGATTTCTAGCAACTACCGGCTCGGGCAGGTGGCCGAGCTCCTCGACGTGAGCGTCGACACCGTCCGCCGATGGGCCGATGCGGGGCGGGTTAAGACCACCCGGACCGCGGGAGGTCAGCGACTAATCGACGGGGCCGATCTCGCTCGCTTCCTCGACTCCGAGGCCCGTGGCGCCCCCACCGAGGCCAGCGCCCAGTACTCGGCCCGCAACCGATTCACCGGCATCGTCACCAAGGTGATCAAGGACAAGGTCGCCGCCCAGGTCGAGGTGCAGACCGGCCGGCATCGCATGGTCGCTCTGCTCACCCGCGAGGCGGTCGACGAGCTCGGACTGGCGCCCGGCGTCATGTGCGTCGCCGCGGTGAAGTCCACGAACGTGACCGTCGAGCTCGCCGGCGCGTGAGGTGGGTCACCGTCGCCGTCGCGTGCGCGCTCCTGCCGGCCGCGGCGGGGTGTTCGGCGAACGGGGAATCGCGCGAGCTGACCGTTTTCGCGGCGTCGTCGCTGACGGATGCGTTCACCGCTCTGGGTTCGCAGTTCGAGGACCGTCATCCCGACCTCGACGTGACTTTCAACTTCGCGGCCTCGTCGACCCTCGCGCGCCAGATCAATGCCGGGAGCCCCGCCGACGTGTTCGTCGCGGCCGACGCCCGGACCATGCAGACCGTCGTCGATGCCGGCAACGCCCGAGCGCCGGTGACGGTCGCAACCAACCGCATGATGCTGCTCGTGGCGCTCGGCAACCCGCTCTCGATCGACGACCTCGAAGGCCTTGCCCGCCAGGCTGCGGCTGATCGGGATCTCGTCGTCGTGATGTGCGCGCCCGAGGTTCCTTGCGGCCATCTCGCCGCCGAGGTGTTGCAGAAGGCCGGGATCGCGGATTTCGAGGCGGCATCGCTGGAGCGCAACGTCAAGGCAGTGGTCACGAAGGTGACGCTGGGCGAAGCCGACGCCGGCCTCGTGTACGCCACCGACGTCGAGGCCGCGGGCGCGGATGCCACTGGCGTCGAACTCGACCTCGACGCCGACCCCTCGCTGCGCACCACCTATCTCGCGGCCGTCACCGCCGACTCTTCCCGTCCCGCGGCGGCGCGCGCGTGGATCGAGTTGCTGCGTTCGAGCGAGGGCCGAGAGGTGCTCGACGACTTCGGCTTCGGTGTGCCATGAGCCGGCGGCCCGGCGGTAAGACGCGCGCCGGCCAGGTCGTCGTGGGCGGGCTTGCCCTTGTGGCCTTGGCGGTGTTCCTCGTGCCGCTCGCCGGCCTGCTCGGACGGGCGCCCTGGTCGGGCATATGGAGCGCGCTCACGAGCCCGTCGGCCGGCACCGCGTTGCGGCTGTCGTTGGTGACGTCGCTCTCGGCGACCGCGGTTGCGCTCGTCACCGGTCTTCCGCTGGCGTGGATCCTTGCCCGAGTCTCGTTTCCCGGTCGGGGGTTGGTGCGGGCCGTCGTGCTGGTACCTCTCGTGCTGCCGCCCGTGGTCGGCGGCGTCGCCTTGCTCCTGGCGTTCGGCCGGCGGGGCATCCTCGGTGCGCCGCTGCGCGACTGGTTCGGCGTCTCCTTGCCGTTCACGACCGCGGGCGCGGCGTTGGCGGCCGCCTTCGTCGCGATGCCGTTCCTGGTGCTCAGTGCCGAGGCGGCGTTCCGCACCGCCGACCGTCGCTACGAGGACGCGGCCCGAACCCTTGGCGCGTCGCCGTGGACGGTGTTCCGCCGCGTCACGCTGCCCGCGACCTGGCCCGCGCTCCTCGCCGGTGCAGTGCTCACGTGGGCCCGGGCGCTCGGCGAGTTCGGCGCAACCATCACGTTTGCAGGCAACGCGCCTGACCGCACCACCACCATTCCGCTGCAGGTCTTCCTGCTCTTGGAGTCGGGCGATTCGGACGGCGCCATCGCGCTCAGTCTCGTGCTGCTGGTGGTCTCGGTGTTGGTGCTCGGGTTGCTGCGCCACCGCTGGCTGGGGGCGCTGTGAACGTCCCATCCGGACTGCAGGCGACGGTGCAACTCGCGTTGGGAAGGCTCGACCTCGACGTCGACATCACGGTGGAGTCGGCTTGCACGGTCGCGATCCTCGGCCCCAACGGCGCGGGAAAGACGACGCTGCTGCGGACACTCGCCGGGCTCGAATCGCTTGCGACCGGCTCGGTGGTGCTCGACGGCGACGTGCTCGAAGACGCATCGACCGGACTGCGCGTCGACGCGGCACGCCGCCCGATCGGTGTCGTGTTCCAGGATTATCTGCTCTTTCCGCACATGACCGTGCTCGACAACGTCGCGTTCGGGCTGCGGTGTCGCGGAGAGCGTCGTGCCGCGGCGCGCGCTCAGGCGGTTGAGTGGCTCGAGCGCGTCGGCCTGGCCGCCTACAGCCGCGCCCGCCCGGGGGAGCTCTCGGGAGGACAGGCCCAACGGGTCGCGCTCGCGCGCGCGCTCGTCACCGAACCGCGGCTTCTCCTGCTCGACGAGCCCCTCGCGGCCCTCGATGCCTCGGCGCGCGAGTCCACCCGGCGCGATCTCCGTCGCCACCTCGACGGCTACGACGGCGCGGTGGTGGTGGTCACCCATGATCCCGTCGAAGCGGCGTCGCTCGCCGACCGTCTCGTGGTGGTGGAGGACGGCCACGTCGTGCAGACCGGCACCGCCGCCGAGATCAGCGCCCACCCGCGCTCCGGATACGTCGCCGACCTCGTGGGGGTCAACCTCCTGCGCGGACACGCCCACGCCGACCACGTCGATCTCGACAATGGACACCGCCTCGTCGTCACCGGTGCGGGCGAGGGCGAGGTGTTCGCGGTGATCCATCCCCGCGCCGTGGCGCTTCACCGGCACGCACCGGAGGGAACGCCTCGCAACGCCTGGGAGGGTCGCGCCGCCGAGATCGACCGAGTGGGTGACCGGCTCCGCGTCGTCGTGCAGGGGCCGGTGCCCATCGTCGCCGAGGTGACCGCGGCCGCGGTCGACGATCTCCACCTCGTCGACGGCGGCCGCGTCTGGGTGTCGGTCAAAGCGACCGAGATCAACGTGTTCCCGGCGTGAAGCCCGGCGGGTGTTCGCGGTGCGCTGTGTGCTGTTAGCGAGTCTGATCCGCGTCGGCGGCCGCGCCGGGACGTACCGTCGATGGCGTGCGCCGCGCCGTCATCGCCCTTCTCATCGTGGCGCTCGCCGCCGCCGCCGTGGCGGGCGGGTTCGTCTTTTTCTCCCGTTCGGAGGATGAGCCGGCGCGTGCCATCGACGCCGCCCGTTCGTACCTGAGCGCGTGGGAGGACGGGCGGTGGGACGCCATGACCGCCCTCGTGGTGCAGCCGCCGGCGAACTTCACGGAGGTCCACCAGCAGACGGTCGACGAGTTGGCGGTGCGGACGGCGACCTACGAGCCCGGCCGAGCCCGGGAGGAGCGGCACACCGCGTCGGTGCCGTTCACCGCGTCCCTCACCCTCGCGGGCCTCGGGGAGTGGACCTATGAGAACACCCTCGAGCTTGTGAGGGTCGAGGACGAGTGGCGCGTCCGCTGGGACCCGAGTGTGATCCACCCGTCGCTGCGCGCCGGTTGGGAACTCGACCGGTCCCGGGAGCGCCCGAAACGGGCGCCGATCCTCGGCCACGACGGCGAACCGATCGTGGGCGAGGTCGAGGTCGTCGAAGTGGGTGTGCAGCCCTCCCGCATCACCGACCTGCCTGCGCTGCTAGCCGTGTTGGAGGAGCACCTCGGTGTCGACCCTGCGAAAGTCGAGGCCGACCTCAACCGACCGGCGGTGCAACCCGACTGGTTCGTGCCGGTGAAGCGGCTCCGGCCCGAGGAGTACGCGGCCGTCGAGGACGCCATCTATCCCGTGCCCGGCACCGTCTTCCAGCGCGGTGCCCAACGCCTCCCACCGGCAGATGGCTTCGCCGCCCACCTGCTCGGCCGGGCGGGCGAGATCACCCGCGAGCTTCTCGACGAGATGGGCGAGCCCTACCAGCAGCACGACGTCGTCGGTCTTTCCGGTCTCGAACGCGCCTTCGAGGACCAGCTCGGGGGCGAAGCTTCGGGTGAGGTGCGCCTCGTCGACCCCGCCGCCGATGGCGAGGGAACGGTGGAGGTGCTGCACCGCTTCGAGGGGCGGGACCCTGTGCCGCTGCAGATCACGCTCGACGTCAAGGTGCAAGCCGCGGCCGAGGCCGCGCTCGAGGGCGTGGAACTGCCGGCCGCGATCGTCGCCGTCTCGCCCGGATCGGGAGAGATCCGCGCCACCGTGAGCCGGCCCCTCGGCGAGTTCAACCGGGCGCTGGCGGGCCGCTACCCGCCGGGGTCGACGTTCAAGGTGGTCACCGCTGCGGCTGCCCTCGGCGCGGGAACGTCGCCCGACGAGACCTTCACGTGCCCGGCCGAGGTGCGCGTCGGCGGCCGAGTGCTCCGCAACGCGGGTGGCGACGAGAGGGGGGAGGTGTCGTTCCGGGACGCGTTCGCGCACTCGTGTAACACCGTCTTCGGTCCGCTCGCGGCGCGGCTCGACCGTGAGAGGTTCACCGACGTTGCTCGAGACTTCGGCTTCGGGGTTCCCTACGCGGATGGTTTCCCGGTCGGCGCGCGCGGCGGCGCTTTTCCCATGCCGGGTGACGATGCCGAAGCCGCCGCGGCCGGCATCGGCCAGGCCCGCGTCGAGGCGAGCCCGCTCCACATGGCCACTGTCGCGGCGGCGGTGGCGGCCGACGGTTGGCGACCTCCCCGGCTGCTGGGTCGCGACCTGCCCCCGCCGCCCGCTGCCCTCGATTCCGGCGTGGCCGGCACCCTGCGGGAGATGATGGAAGCGGTCGTTACGCGCGGCACCGGCACAGCCGCGGCCGTCCCGGGCGCCCCGATCGCGGGCAAGACCGGCAGCGCCGAGTTCGACACCGGCGACCCGCCTCCGAGCCACGCCTGGTTCATCGGCTTCGACGACAGCATCGCCGTCGCGGTCCTCGTCGACGGCGGCGGCGCCGGCGGCAGCGTGGCCGCCCCGATCGCGGCCCGCTTCTTCACGAACTTGAGGCAATAACGATCGAATTCCGATCGTTATTGCCTCAAGTTCGTCAACGGGATGGGGGCGGCGGGCGTCAGTAGGGGTGATGATGACGTCAATGGCGCTCGACGACGAAGCGGCCGACCTCGCACCCGAGGAGGCAATCGCCGGTCTGTTCCGGGAGCACTACCGCTCCTTGGTTCGGCTGGCGGCGCTCTTGCTCGGTGACCGTGGTGCGAGCGAGGAGGTCGTTCAGGACGCGTTCGTGAAGCTGCAGCTCGGCTGGGGCCGGGTGCGGGAGCGAGAACGTGCTCCCGCCTGGCTGCGAAGCGCGGTGCTCAACGGCGCGCGCTCCCAGCTTCGCCGGCGCCGGGTGCGACAGCGCCACCGCGAACCCGCAGTCCGCGTCGCGCCGTCCGCGGAAGCCGGGGCACTCGCCGATGACGACCACCGCCGCATGATCGGTGCGCTGCGCCGGCTTCCGGTCCGCCAGCGGGAGGCGCTCGCGCTGAAGTTCTACCTCGACCTGTCGGAGGCCGACATCGCGGCGGCGATGGGCATCTCGCCCGGGTCGGTGAAGACCCACGTGCACCGAGGACTCGCCGCGCTTCACGCGGCGCTGGAGATCGCGGAGGAAGACCGATGACCATCGAAGACCGCCTGCGCCGGGCCCTTCACACCGAAGCCGAAGCCGAAGCCGTCGACACCGACGCCCGCGCATGGAACGCGCTGCAGGAACAGGTGGCAAGCCGGCGTCGCCTCCGCACACGCCAGCGGGCCGGCATGGGGGCGCTCGCCCTCGCAGCCGTGGTCGCCCTCGTGCTCGGTGCGGTCACGTTGCTCGGCGACGACGGCCAAACCGTCGACGTCGGACCCCCTGTCGCGACCGATCCGACCGACCCCACCAGCCCTACGACCACCGAGGCCACGCGCCCAGTCGACGACGAGAGCGTGTTCCGGGGCATCTGGCCGTTCACATCGGAGCGCGAGGTCGAGGCCTACGACGGCGAGACGTACCGCGACGCGGAGGCCACCGCGCTCGAGTTCGCCCGTGAGTATCTCGGCATGCCCGATCCCCGAGCGGCCGACACGAAGCTCAGCGCCGACAGCGGGTACGGCGCGGCGGTCTCGGTCCGCGCCCAACCTGACTCTCCCATGGTGACCCGCATCGCGCTGCAACGCTTCGGCGGCGGGGACGGGCCCTACAGCGTGATCGGCGCGACGACCGACAACATCGCAGTCGACGAGCCCGCGTCGGGTGACACCGTGACCGACCCGGTCGATGTCGCCGGACGGAGCACCGCCTTCGAGGCGACCGTGCGGGTCGAAGTGCGCCAGGACGGCCAGACCTTCGGACAGCAACTCGGCGAGGGCATCGTGATGGGCGGCGCGTCCGGCGACCTCGAGCCGTTCGCGGGCTCGATCTCCTTCGACGCCCCGACGGAGCCGGCCGGTGCGGTGGTGTTCTTCACCGACTCGGCCCGGGACGGCTCGGTGCAGGAGGCCACGGTCGTCCGCGTGGGCTTCAGCGAGGAGACCACCACGTTCTCGGTGTTCTTCCATCAAGGGGAAAAGCTCGTCGAGCGAGAGCGGACCGTCCCGAAGACGACCGCCGTGCTGCGGGCCGCGCTCACCGCCCTCTTCGAGGGACCCCGGCCTGAGGACGGCGCCGATGTCTCCTCGTTCTTCTCGGAGGAGACCGCGGATCTCCTGGCCGACGTGAACGTCCGCTCCGACGGCACTGCCGTCGTCGACATCGCCGGCACCGTGCCCAACGCCAACACCTCCGCCGGCAGCCAGGCGTTCCTCGCCTCCCTCGATGCCACCGTGTTCCAGTTCTCCTCCGTGGAGCGCATCGAGTACCGGCTCGAGGGAAGCTGCGACGCCTTCTGGGAGTGGCTCCAGTTCGGCGAGTGCCAGCTCGTCCCCCGAACTTGAGGCAATAACGAACGGAATCCGTTCGTTATTGCCTCAAGTTCGGCATGCTGGGGGCGTATGGACTCCGATCTTGCTGAATTCACGTGTCCGCGCTGCGAGCGGGACGCGCACGAACGGTTCTACGGCCCGTGCGCGACGTGCCGGGACGAGCTCCGGGCGACGCTCGGCACCTCGGGACGTGAAGTTGCTGTGGACGCCTATGCGCCCAAGATGAACGTCACGCCCAACTTCGTGGCCACCAAAGAGTGACTCCGTGGGAGAATCGCTCCCGTGTCCTCCCCCGACCGCTCTCGCTCTGACCGCTCTGGATCTGACCGCTCTGGATCCGACGGGCACGAGGCCCCCGATTCCCTCGAGGTGATCGAGCCGATCACGGCCGGCGACGAGGAGATCCGTGCCGCGCTCGCCGACGCCAGCATCGGCGCGCTGCTCCCCGCCCTCGCCTACATCACCGGCGACCTCATGTTGCTTCGCGACGACCTGCGTCCCGATCCGAACCAGCTGTTCGACCCGCAGGGCGGAATATCGCCGGAGAAGCAGGAGGAGGCGCGCCAGCTCGCCCTCGACGCGTTGACGGCGTTCCGCGACCGCGGTGGCGAGCTCGCACCGCCTCCCGATGACGCCGGCCTCCAGGCCATGGTCGACTTCGCCACCGGCGGCGCCGCCCCGCCCGAGTACCTGCCGTTGTTCCAGGAGGAGCTCGCGGTATCGGGCAAAGACCTCCGCGCGCCCGACTGGCGCAAGGACGACATCACCGACACCCCCTTCACGGTCGGCATCGTCGGCGCCGGCATGTCCGGGCTCATCGCCGCGTACCGCTGCCAGCAGGCGGGGATCCCCTTCGTCGTGTTCGACAAGAACGATGACGTCGGCGGCACGTGGCTCGAGAACACCTATCCCGGCTGCCGGGTCGATGTCTCGAACCACCTCTACAGCTACTCGTTCGTCCAGACCGAGTGGGACCACCACTTCTCGACCCAGGACACCCTCCTCGCCTACTTCCGCCGCTGCTGCGACGAGCTTGGCCTGCGCGACCACATCCGGTTCGGCACCGAGGTGACGTCGGCGGCCTTCGACGACGAGACATCTATGTGGACGGTGTGCATCCGTACCGAGGACGGCCGGGAAGAGGCCGTCGAGGTCAACGCGCTGATCAGCGCGGTCGGTCAGCTCAACCGGCCCCAGTACCCCGACATCGCCGGGACCGACCGCTTCCAGGGGCCGTCGTTCCACTCGGCGGAGTGGGATCACAGCATCGACCTGCGGGGCAAGCGGGTCGCGGTGATCGGCACCGGCGCGAGCGCCGCCCAGTTCATCCCGGTGATCGCCGAGGAAGTGGCCGAACTTCAGGTTTTCCAACGCACGGCCAACTGGCTGGTTCCCACGCCCGACTACCACGACGAGGTCGAGTCGGGGGTGCGGTGGCTGCTCCGGCACGTCCCGACCTACGGGCACTGGTACCGCTTCTGGCTGTTCTGGCGCAACGCCGAAGGGATGCTGCCCTCGGTGCGGGTCGACCCCGAGTGGGAGCCGAAGGACCGGGCAGTCAGCGCCGCCAACGACATGATCCGGATGCTGCTCACCGGCTACCTGCAGGCCCAGTTCGCCGACGCCCCGGACCTGCTCGAGCACGTGGTGCCCGACTACCCGCCGGCCGCCAAGCGGATCATCCGCGACAACGGCATCTGGGCGCGGACCCTCAAGCGCGACAACGTGAACCTCGTTGCCGAGAAGATCTCCGAGATCACCGAACAGGGCGTGGTCACCGCCGACGGCGAGGCCCACGATGTCGACGTGATCATCTACGGCACGGGCTTCCAGGCCTCACGGTTCCTCACCCCTATGAAGGTGTCGGGGCGGGGCGGCGTCGACCTCCACGAGCAGTGGGATGGCGACGCCCGCGCGTACCTCGGTATCACCGTGCCCGACTTCCCGAACCTGTTCCTGCTCTACGGGCCGAACACCAACATCGTCGTCAACGGCAGCATCATCTACTTCTCCGAATGCGAGGTGCGCTACATCCTCGGTTGCATCCGGATGCTGCTCGAAGGAGGCCATCGCGCGCTGGTGTGCCGCCGCGACGTGCACGACGAGTACAACGTCAAGATCGACGAAGGCAACCGGGCGATGGCGTGGGGCGCGTCGACCGTGAACACCTGGTACAAGAACGCGAGCGGCCGCATCACCCAGAACTGGCCGTTCTCACTGCTCGAGTACTGGGAGCAGACTCGGGCCCCCGACCCCGCCGATTACGAACTGCTCTGAGACGCGACGATGGGGCACCGAATCGGTGCCCCATCGTCGTCGAGTTATTTCAGATTGGTCAGGTCGTCAACCGATCCGGCGAACGTTCGCCGCCGCCGGCCCCTTCGGGCCCGCGGTGATCTCGAAATCGACCTTGTCGTTCTCCTCGAGGTTACGGTACCCCGATCCCTCGATGGCGCTGAAGTGTACAAACACATCAGGGCCGCCATCCTGAGAGATGAAACCGTACCCCTTCTCGGAGTTGAACCACTTCACTGTTCCAGTAGCCACAAGCAATCCCTCCTTCCTTGGCCGTGCCGGGCGTCGCTGCGCCCGGTGGCCCCGGCTGTGGTGCCGGTAAGGGAACTGCTCGAAGCTGTACGACGATGCTGAACCCTTCGACTCAGAAGCGTACAACGCGGATGCCCGAAGCGCGCACGCCAGGCGTCCAAAAGGGACCTGGTAGGTGATTCCGGAGCGGTGTGCGGTACCGTGGACAGTGCCGAGGCCGAATCGATCGGTCACGCGGCCCACCTCCGTGCGCTCCTCGTTCTTCGTTGTGTCGCTGAGGCAGGCCATCACGACACTCCCGAGAACGAAGGAACCCCTTGACATCATTCACCCAACTGGGCATACGCCCATCCCTCGTTGAGGCCCTCTCCCAAGAAGGCATCACGAGCCCGTTTCCGATCCAGGCCCTCACGGTCGCCGACGCCCTCGCCGGGCGCGACGTCTGCGGACGGGCCAGCACCGGCTCCGGCAAGACGCTCGCGTTTTCGCTTCCCATCGTGCAGCGGCTCGAGCGCACCTCGCAGCGGGACCCCCGAGCCCTCGTGCTCGTGCCCACCCGTGAGCTCGCCCAGCAGGTCATGCAGGTCATCCGGCCGCTGGCCAAGAGCGAGGGTCTGCGCGTGGAAGCGGTGTACGGCGGTGCGTCCGCCGAGCGTCAGATCGCGGCGGCGAAGAATGGCCTCGACGTCGTCGTCGGCACGCCCGGTCGCCTGATCGACCTCGTCGAGCGGGGCGACCTCGTCCTCGACCAGGTCGAGATCGCGGTGATCGACGAAGCCGACCGCATGGCCGACATGGGCTTCCTGCCCCAGGTCGAGTGGCTGCTCCGCCAGTTCCGCCAGCGGCCCGCCCAGATGCTGCTGTTCTCGGCCACCCTCGACCGTGAGGTCGATTCGCTGGTGCGCACCTACCTGCGGGATCCCGTGCTCCACGAGGTCCCGTCGGAAGTGCCCACCGTGGAGGACATGACCCACCGCTTCCTCGCCGTACATCAGATGGACAGGGTCAAGGTCGCCGCCGCCGTGGTGCGGGGTGCGGACCGCACGCTCCTGTTCGTGCGCACCAAGCGGGGCGCCGATCGCCTCGTGGGCCAGATGAAGCGCGAAGGCATCAACGTCGGCGCGATCCACGGTGACCTCCGCCAGACGGCCCGGGACCGGGCGCTGAGCGACTTCGCTTCCGGCAAGCTCAAGGCGTTGGTCGCAACCGACGTGGCGGCGCGAGGCATCCATGTCGAAGGCATCGACGTGGTTGTGCACTTCGATCCGCCCGAGGACCACAAGGCCTACGTCCACCGGTCGGGGCGCACTGCCCGAGCCGGACGGGCGGGAACGGTCGCAACCTTCGTACTATGGAACCAGGTTGGCGACGTCGAGCGGATCCAGAAGCGTCTGGGGCTCGCCGAACCCATCGTCGAGGTCTTCTCGAACGACCCCCGACTCGCCGATCTCCCATCTCTGAATCCTTCTGTCTCGATCGCATCGTGAGGTATTAGATGGCTACTCGACGCACGACATTCGGGAAACTGGAGCGAGAACGACAAAAGCGCGAGAAGGCGGCCGCCAAGCGCGAGCGCCGGGCCGCGCTGCAATCCGACGATGAGGACGAGGCGGCCCCGGCCGAGCCGACTCCCGACGAAGGCGCCGTCCTCAACGCGCTGGCCGAGGTCCATCGCCGCTTCGACGAGGGCGAACTCGACCTCGAGGAGTTCGAGGCCCGCCGCGACGAGCTCCGCGCCAAGCTCACCGTCTAACCACCCCCCCAACCCCCCTCACCACCTTCACCGCCCTTCACCCCGCCGAACTTGAGGCAATAACGATCGGAATTCGATCGTTATTGCCTCAAGTTCGGCTCCGGCGAGGGTGACTTCGGTGATTCCTTCTGCCGCGGTCGTCGCCGTGAACGTCAGCTTCTGACCGTCGAGGGCGATCGTGGTGCCGGTGGGCGGCACGCCGAGCACTGCTGCCCACCGGGCCGCAGCCGCGTGCGGATCGGCGACCTCGACGGTGATGCCGGTGATCCCGCCCTGTGGGTGGGCCGGCGCGCCACCCGTCCACTCGGGACCGGCCCACCGCCACGACTCGGGCGGGTCGGCCCAGTCGAGCGACACGATCGCGCCCGGTACGTCCTTCGGGTGGAGATGGGTGCCGGCGATGTCGGGAAGGTCGGCCCTCCACACGACGCGCACGCCGAGGTCGTCGAGGCGGGCGCGGGCGGGAGCGAGGTCGGCGAACTGGAAGATGGCCATGTAGCCGCCGTTGCTGCCGCGCTTGTCGAGATAGCGGCCGGCGGTCGTGCCCTCGCGGGTGGGTGACACGACCTCGAGGAAGGTGTCGCCGATCGCGAACACGACGTTCTCGAGACCGAAGGCTTCGATGCCGGCGTCTCGGTAGGGATCGGGCAGGCCGAGGTCACCTTGGAGTGCCTCGGCGACCGGCTCGAGGTCGCGGGCTACGAGGGCGACCTGGCGCAGGCGGGGGACGGTGGCTTCCTTCACCCGTCGCTCACACTCGGCTCACTCGGTTGACTCGGATTCCTCGGGCACCTCCTGGCCGAAGACGAGCAGGAAGCCGTTGCAGTCCTCGAGCGCGAACTCGCGCATGCCGTACGGGGTGTTGTCGGGTTCCCACTCGAAGCCTTCGATCTTCGGCTTGAACTCCTCGAACAGACCGTCGACGTCGTCGACATTGATGTAGATCGAGCCGCCCAGCGCGGGTTCGTCGACGTGCACCTCGCCGTCGTCGTGGGTATGAGGCTCGCCGTGCGTGAACATCATGCGTATGTCATCGCGCTGGAGCTGGCACCAGGTCGGCTTGTCGGGGTCTTCCCCCCACGTGCCGATGCAGGTGAAGCCGAGCTTGCCCTCGTAGAAAGCGATCGTCTCGGCGATGCTGTCGACGTTGAGCATCGGTCGGAGGCCCTGAAAAGTTGTCATCGACCTACAGTCTTGTCGCGAACTCGAAGCGAAGGGGCCGACATGGACATCGCCGATCTGCATGAGCGAGCACTCGCCGAGACCGGCCGCATCGTCGGCGGCATCGGACGGGCTCAGTGGGACCTGCCATCGACCTGTGAGGAGTGGACAGTCCGGCAACTGGTGAACCACGTCGTGAGTGGGAACCTCTGGGCGGTCGAGCTCGGTGGGAAGGGGAGGACGATCGAGGAGGTGGGCGATCGCCTCGACGGCGATGTGTTGGGCGACGATCCCAACGCGGCCTATGACGCGTCGGCGAGCGCCGCCGCCGCCGCTTTCAGGGGGCCCGGTGCGATGGAGCGTCCGTGTGCGGTTTCCTATGGGCCGGTGCCGGGCGAGATCTACGCGGGCCACCGGTTCATCGACATCCTCATCCACGGTTGGGATCTGGCCCGGTCGACCGACCAGGACACCACGCTCGATCCCGAGCTCGTCGCGGGGGCCGCGGCCGTCGTCGAACCGCAGGCCGACCTCCTGCGCGCGAGCGGCATGTTCGGCGACGACGTCGAGGTCCCCGACGACGCCGACCCCCAGACCCGCCTCCTCGCCCTCCTCGGCCGCCGAACTTGAGGCAATAACGAACGGATTCCGTTCGTTATTGCCTCAAGTTCCATACTGGGCGGCGATGTGCCTTTCGGTGCTCGAGATCGAGCCGGACGCGGAGTGGCCGGTGCGGCTGCTGTCGTTCCGGGAGGAGTTCCTGGACCGGGAGTGGGATCGCGCCGGGGAGTGGTGGGACGACCACCCCGGCGTCGTAGGCGGTCGCGACCGGCGGGCGGGCGGCACCTGGCTCGCGCTCGCTCCCGCCGCTCGGCGGCTGGCGGCGATCCACACCTCCTTCACCGAGCGCGTGCCCGCCGACCGGCGCCGCACGCGCGGCGTGCTCCCTGTCGCCGCGGCCGCCGGACACGGATGGGAACACGACGACCTCGGTTGCTTCGACGACTTCACGCTCATGGTCGTCGACGACGCCTCGGCTACCTGGTACGCCTACCGCGACGCCGAGCTCACGACCCAGACGATCGCGCCCGGTAGGCACCTGGGGAGCGTGGCCGGACTCGGTCCTGACACGCCCCGGGCCCGGCAGCGGCACTGGACCCACGTGGTGGAGTCGGCCGGCCTGCCGAAGCTCGACGCGTCAGGATCACCCGCCCACGACTGGGAACCATGGTTGGAGCGCACCGGTGCGGCTGCACTCGACCCGACCGACGAGCTCGCTCTTCTCATCCGCCGCGAGCCCCGAGGGAAGGTGTTCGGCACGAGTTCGGTCTCCTTCGTCGCCTTCCCCGCCACCGGTCCCGCCGTGCTCCACACCCTGCCCGACCCCTTCGACCCAACCGCCTGGACCCCCGCCACCTCCACCACCCGCCGAACTTGAGGCAATAACGAACGGAATTCGTTCGTTATTGCCTCAAGTTCCGCGGGCCCGCCACGGTACGACCTGAACTTGAGGCAATAACAGTCGGAATTCGTTCGTTATTGCCTCAAGTTCGGTTTCTATTACCGTGCCGGCATGGACCTACAAGACAAGGCGGCCCTGGTAACCGGGGGCGGCACCGGGGTGGGGCGGGCCACAACGCTGTCACTCGCCGAGAAGGGTTGCGCGGTTGTCGTCAACTACAGCCGGTCGAAGGACGAAGCCGAGGACACTGCGGCGGCAGCGCGCGCGCTCGGCGTCGAGGCGTTTGCCCACGCGGCTGACGTAGCGGACGACGCCGCGGTGAGGGAGATGGTGGCCGCGGCGGGCGACCGGTTCGGACGGCTGGACGTGCTCGTCAACAACGCCGGTCGCACCGTCTTCGTCGGCCACCACGACATGGAGGCGCTCAGCGACGACGACTGGATGTCGTTATACGCGGTGAACACCCTCGGGCCGTTCCACTGCGTCCGTGCCGCGAAGGAACTGTTGCAGGCCGACGGCGGCGGCCACGTCGTCAACGTCTCGAGCGTGGCGGGAGTCGCGGGCGTCGGCAGTTCCCTCCCGTACTGCGCGTCGAAGGCCGCCCTCCTCAACCTCACCGTGACCCTGGCGCGCGTGATGGCGCCGTCGGTCCGCGTCAACGCGGTGGCGCCTGGCTTCATCACCGGCCGGTGGCTGCAAGGTGGACTGGGTGACGCCTATGAGGCCGTCAAGGCCCGGGCCGAGAAGAACAATCCCCTCCAAGCGGTGTGCGAGCCCGAGGATGTGGCCAACGCTATCCTCGCCGTCGTGACCGGCGGCGACCTGATGACCGGTCAGACGCTCACTGTCGACGGCGGAAGCCTCATCCGCTGAGATGCGAGGCTCCCAGGCACTCATCCGAACCCTCGTCGACAGCGGCGTCGACGTGTGCTTCTCGAATCCGGGCACTTCGGAGATGCACTTCGTGACCGCCCTCGACGATGTGCCCGAGATGCGGGCGGTGCTCGCGCTGTTCGAAGGAGTGGCGACCGGAGCGGCCGACGGCTACGCGCGTATGGCGGGCCGGCCGGCGTCCACGTTGTTGCATCTCGGTCCCGGTCTCGGCAACGGCCTCGCGAACCTGCACAACGCGCGCCGGGCCGCGTCACCCATCGTCAACGTCGTCGGCGACCACGCCACCTGGCATCGCGACACCGATCCCCCGCTCGCGTCCGACATCGAGAGTGTCGCCCGCAACGTCTCGGCGTGGGTGCGCACTACCGGGTCGGTGGCCGATGTGGCGCAGGACGCCTCCGACGCGGTGGTCGCCGCGGTCGGGCCGCCCGGCGCGGTGGCCACCCTGATCCTGCCGGCCGACGTGTCGTGGGAGGAAGGCGCCGAGCCGGTTGGGCCTCCGCCTCCCGCGCGCCCCGCGGTGGTTCCCGAGGAGAAGATCAGGAAGATCGCCGACATCCTCCGATCGGGAGAACCCGCGGTGTTCTTCGTCGGAGGGGCGGCCACCCGTGCCGATGGTTTGGCGGCGGCCAGCCGGATCGCGACTGCGACGGGCGCCACCCTGATCGGCGAGACGTTCCCGGCCCGGCTCGAACGGGGCGCGGGCATCGTCGCGCTCGACCGGCTCAGCTATCTCGGCGAGATGGCCCAGGCCCAACTGGCCGATGCCCGCCATCTCGTGCTGGTCGACGTGGCCGACCCGGTGTCGTTCTTCGCCTACCCGGGCAAGCCGAGCCGCCTAGCCCCCGAGGGCTGCGCGGTCCACACCCTCGCGGAGGGCCGCGACGATGTCGGCGGCACCCTGGCGGCGCTCGCCGAGATGGTGGCCTCCGGCACCGAGCCCGCGCTGCAGTCGGCGGCGCGACCCGACCGGCCGACCGGACCGATGTCGTGGGAGGCGGTGGGCAACGCCATCGGCGCCCTCCTCCCCGAGAACAGCATCGTTGTCGACGAGGGCATCACCGCCGGCATCCGGGTTTCGGGTGCCACCGCGGGCGCGCCGCCCCACGACTGGCTGGCGGTCACGGGCGGGTCGATAGGCCAGGGCTTGCCGTGCGCGACCGGCGCGGCGGTCGCCTGTCCCGACCGTCCCGTGCTCTGCCTCGAAGGTGACGGAAGCGCCATGTACACGATCCAGGCGTTGTGGACTCAGGCGCGCGAGCAGCTCGACGTCACGACGGTCGTGTTCGCCAACCGCACCTACGCGATCCTCCAGATGGAGCTGGCGCGCACTGGCGCAGGGCAAGGCGGGCCCAAGGCGCAGTCGATGCTCGAGATCGGCCGGCCCGACATCGACTTCGTCGCCTTGGCGCGTGGTCTCGGTGTGCCGGCGAGCCGACCCGAGACCGCCGAAGAGCTCTGCCACGACCTCGCTCGCGCCTTCCACGAGCCCGGCCCTCACCTGATCGAGGCCACCCTCCCGACCTGAGCGCCACCCCCCTCAGGTGCGGACGGAGGACTTGAGGGCGCGCGCCAGGCGGTCGATGCCTTCGGCGATCTCGTCGGCGGCGACGTAGCTGAAGGCGAGCCGGAGGAACGGGGAGTCGCCGGGACCCCAGCGGGTGCGCGGCCCCTCGTCCTTGGTGTGCTCGCCGGTGAAGACGTGGCCCCCGACGAAGGTGACCGCTTCCTCCCGCGCCCGCTCGACGAGCACCAACGGATCGACGGACTCGTCGAGGGTGACCCAGACGAAGAACCCGCCTCGGGGCTGGTTCCATGTGGCGAGACCGGTGCACGTGGACTCGAGGGCTGACAGCATCGTGGCGCATTTCCTCGCGTACGCGCTCCGCAGCCCGGCGATGTGGGGCTCGAGCTGACCGGTGGCCGCGTAGCGCGCCAGGACCCGGATGAGCAGGGGACTGGTTCCCATGTCGGTGCGCGTGGCGACGAGGGGATCGATGAGACGGGGCGATGCCTGGCACCAACCGACGCGAACGCCGGGCGCCACGATCTTGCTGAAGGTGCCGAGCTTCACGACCCCGTCACCACCAGCGAGGGCGTACAGCGAAGGAGGCGGCTCATCCTCGAAGTAGAGCTCTCGGTACGCGTCGTCTTCCACCACGAGCACCTCGTGGCGCCGGCAGAGCTCGAGCAGCCGTTGACGTCGTTCCACCGTGAGGGTGGAACCGGTGGGGTTGTGGAAGGTCGGGATCGTGTAGAGCAGCCGCATCCGTTCGCCATTGCGCTCAAGTGCGTCGAGGCGGTCGGAGAGGACATCGACGTCGAGGCCGTCGTCGTCGACGGGAAGCGACTCGATCCGCGGCGTCACCTGCCGGATGGCGCGGATCGACAATGGGAAGCTGGGCAGCTCGACACCCACGATGTCGCCCGCGTCGAGGAACGTCTCGCACACTGACGCGAGCGCGCCCGCGCTCCCGTTGGCGAGCATGAAGTGGCCGGGCGTCAGCGCCACGTCGTCGAGCGCCGACCAGTGCTGAGCGAGCCAGTCGCGCAAGCCGTCCCAACCCTGGCCTCCGCCGTACTGCAAGGCGGCGTCGTGGTCGTCGGTCAGCACCGCCGCGGTGGCCGCCGCCAGCGCGTCGGCAGGCAGAAGGGTGGGATCGGGTAGTCCGCCGGTGAACGCGACGGGTGGACGCGCGGCGCGCGCCACGTCGTTACCCGAGCCAGGCCCGGCGTAGGCGGCGCCCGCCCGTCGTGCCCGAGCCGACAAGGCGTCGGCGAGGAACCGCTCGTCACTCCACGTGTCCACGGCGCCAGGCTATCGGCCCGCCCCTCCGTGGCTTCAGGACGCGTCATTGCGTCACCTGCAGCGCTGAGCGCTGCAACTGACGCAATGACGGGTGGGCGGGTGTGCGTCGGGGTGTTCGTCGGGTGTTGTGCCGTCGGTCAGTCGGCGGCGAGTGCTCGGGAGTGAACCTTTCCAGCCTGGAACCGCGGCTGGTGGCGCTCGATGAGCTCGTCTGCCCGGGTGCTGGCGGCGCCGTGAGCAGTGTGCACCTCGTGCACGATGCCGGTTGCGAGGTGGAGGGCCGCACCGGCTCCCCGCCGGCGGACTCGATGGAACAGGTCGCGCACCTCGACGCGCAGGTCGCCGGCCACGCCGACGAAGAGCACCTCGCGGCGCGGGCCGACGAGCGCGTAGACACCTGGCGCGCGCGGTAGACCTCCGACCCAGCGGAGCTTGTGGGCATCAGGGTGGCCGCCGGTGGTCGGGAACGCGAACAGGTCGTCGAGTTCGAGGACCCCGAACGTGGCCGCGCGTTCGAGGAGAGCGTGGAAGATTTCACCGGTGGCAGCGGCATCCGCGAACGCGCGGTGGCACGGCGCTTCCGTCGCTCCGAGGTGACGGGCGAGCGTGTCGAGCCGGCAGTTGGGTACCTCGTCGCGCACCAGGCGGCGGGCAAGGGCGAGGGTGTCGACGAAGCCGTTCGCGATCGGCAGGTAGTCGAGCGCGGCGAGGTCGGCGTGCAGGAAACCGAGGTCGAACCGCACGTTGTGACCCACGATGACGGCATCGCCGAGGAACTCCAGCAGGCTCGGCAGCACCGCCGGGATCTCGGGCGCGCTCGCGACCATGCCGTCGTGGATCCCCGTGAGCCCCACAATCCGGTCGGGGATGGCGACGCCGGGGTCGACCAGGGTTTGGAACGTGCCGACCCGCTCGCCACCGCGGAACTTGAGCGCGCCGACCTCGGTTATCGCACAGTCAGCGGGCGAGCATCCGGTGGTCTCGAGATCGATGACGGCGAAGGCGACGTGTTCGAGCCGCGTCGCAGCGTCCTGCATGCATCGATACTAGGCGAACAACCGTTCGGTGCCCTCGGTATCTCCTACCTGAGCCCGTTCGTGGGCGAGGAGCCAGCGCTTCCGGTCGAGCCCACCGCCGTAGCCGCCGATCGTGCCGTCGCTGCGAATCACCCGGTGGCACGGAACGACAAGCGCGACCGGGTTGGCGGCATTGGCGCTGCCCACCGCCCGAACGGCACGCGGGTTACCGATGGCCGCCGCGATCTCTCCGTAGCTCGCCGTCTCGCCGGCCGGTATGCGGCGTAGAGCGTCCCACACCGCCCGTTGGAACGGCGTACCCGCGGCGTCGACCGTGATCGTGTCGATGGCGTCGATCTCGCCGGCGAAGTAAGCCGCGATCCGGTCGGCGATACCCGCGCTGTCGCGGTCGACCGTCGGCTCGCCGGCGCCGTTGAGGTCGAGCTCCACCAGGGCGCCGTCCTCGACGCGGATCGTGAAGGGTCCGACCGGTGTGGGAATGACTGCTCGTTCCATAGGTGTGTCGTAGCGTGCCACGGCCGGGCCGGTCTGGACAGATCCGGACAGGTGGTTTCTCCCGGTCCGCCCGTGTCCGGATCCGACCGGCGCGGGCCGGCTCCGACACGCGAACCTACGCACTGTGGCCTTCTCGGATCCGGCGGTCAGCGCGGTGCGCACCACCGGCATCTACTGCGTGCCGAAGGGGTGCCCAGGCAACCCCCACCCGCGCAACGTCACGCCGTTCCCCTTCGCCGCCGCCGCCGAAGCGGCGGGCTTCCGGGCATGCCTCCGGTGCCGGCCCTACCGGAGCTCGGAGCCGGTGGCGTGGCTCGACGGTCCTGAGCTCGTGTGCCGGGCCGTGCGGCTCATCGTCGACGGCGCCCTCGACGACGCCAGGGAAGCCGACCTGGCAGTCGCCCTCGGTGTGAGCGCCCGCCATCTCCGCCGGCTGTTCGTCGATCACGTTGGCGCCACACCCGACCAGGTCGCGCGCTCACGCCGGGCCCACTTCGCCCGCCGGCTGCTCGACGACACCGACCTGACCGTCACCGAGGTGGCGTTCGCCGCGGGGTTCGGGAGCGTTCGCCAGCTCAACCGGGCGACCCAGGAGATCTTTCGTGCCGCGCCGACCGTCCTCCGGGCCCGGCGCCGGCGGGCTGACCGGGTCGTCGCCGACGGAGGCCTTGCGCTTCGCCTGCCCTACCGCGCTCCGTTCGACTGGTCGGCCCTGGCCGGCTTCCTCCGGGCCCGGGCGATTCCGGGCGTGGAGACCGTCGATGGTGAGACCTACCGCCGGACCATCGCCGTCGACGGTACGCCTGGCCTCCTGGAGGTCGCTCCTGGTGATGGCGATCACCTCGTGCTGACCGCCCACCTCCCGTACTGGGACGACCTCATCCACATCGTCCAGCGCGTCCGGCGGCTGTTCGACCTCGACGCCGACCCCCACGCGATCATGCACGCGCTCGGCGACGACCCGGTGCTCGGCGACCGGGTACGGACGCGGCCCGGAGTGCGGCTGCCCGGCGCGTGGGACCCCTACGAGTGTGGGATCAGAGCAATCGTGGGCCAGCAGGTCAGCGTGGCCGGTGCGACGACGCTCATCGGCCGGATCGTTGCCCGGTTCGGTACCCCCGTTTCCGGGCTCTCGCCTCTCGGCCTCGATCGAGTCTTTCCGGGCGCGGATGCGCTCGCCGGCTGCGATGTCGCCGACCTCAGCTCCATCGGTATGCCCGCGACGCGCGCCGCGGCGGTACGTCGCTTCGCCGCCGCGGTGGCCTTCGGCGAGGTGCGCCTCGACGGCGCGGTCGGGCTCGACGACCTCGTGGCCTCGCTTACCAGGCTCCCGGGCATCGGCTCGTGGACGGCGCATTACCTCGCCCTCAGGCTCGGTGAACGCGACGCCTTTCCCGCGGGTGACCTCGGGCTACGCCGGGCCCTCGCCACCGAAGGTCAGGCGCCGGCTCCTGCGGCGGTCGCGGCCCGGGCTGAGTCGTGGCGGCCGTGGCGAGCCTATGCCGCTGTCCACCTGTGGAACGACGTGTGGTCTGGCGACCGGCGTGTGGGCGCAGCGTCAGGCGTCGACTGACGATGAGGCATCGCCGCACAGCGCGAGGATCGTCGGAGGAAGCTCCGACCAGGCATTCACCTTGTCGATGTAGGCATCGACGCCGAGCTGCAGCAGTTTCCCGAGCGTGTAGGGCTCCGGAAACGCGGAGAGCACGAGGATCCGGGTGTCCGGGCTTGCCTCGCGCAGCAACGGTATGGCGGTGATCCCGTCGCAGTTGGGCATCTCGAGGTCGAGCACCACGACGTCGGGAGAAGTCCGCGCGACGAGCTGAACCCCTTCGTATCCGTCGCGGGCCTCGCCGACGACGTCGACTTCCGGGTGGAGCACCAACTGGTGGCGGAGCAACGCCCGGAACTCGTCGACGTCGTCGATCAGGACAACTCGGATCGGACCGGAGTCCACCCGCCTTCTACGACGCCCCGTCCGCATGGGCACCACCTCATTTTCTGTTGTGATGTCAGCAATGATCGGCATTCGGGCCATAGGCCTTTAGTCCGCGGTGGCCACTAGGCATGGTCCGATCGCGCTATGCGCGGGTGATGGATAGTGGTAGGAAGACGTCATGGGGGACGCCGCGGTCGATCGGCAGCGGGAGCTCACGGAGTCGCCCGGACTGCGGGGGGCCGCTTCCGGTAGCGTTGGTGTTCGTCGAAAGGCACCGGCGTGACGGGGTTCATCATCATCGGCGGGGTGGGCCTGGCGTTGATCCTCGTCTCCCTCCTCCTCGACGACATCTTCGAAGGGTTCTTCAACGCCATCGACATCGATGTCGGCGGTGGACTGTTCTCGACACCAGTCATCGGCGCGTTCCTCGCCGCCTTCGGTTGGGGAGGCGCCCTCGTGATGTGGGGCGGCAGCGCAGGACTGGCGGTGAGTGCGGTCGCCGGCGCGGGCGCGGGAGTGGTGCTCGGCTATGTGACCTTCTGGCTCACACGCGCCTTCATGCGGATGCCGACCGACGAGACGCCGCGTATGGCCGATCTGGTGGGCAAGCAGGGCAAGGTGATCAGCGCGATCCCCGATGGTGGCTACGGTCAGGTGCGCGTGCGCCATGTCGGGTTGCCAATGAAGCTGAACGCTCGCGCCGCGCAACCGATCACCTCGGGCACCGCGGTGGTCATAACCAAGGTGACGTCATCGTCGTCCGTACTCGTCGAGCCCGAGGCGACCTTCTTCGGCACCCTCCCAGGAGAACAGGAGCAGTGAACCCATGAGTCCTCTCGTCATCGGCGTCTTCGGCGCGGCCGGCCTGCTGTTGCTGGTGATCATGCTCGTCGTAAGCCGGGTGAAGGTGGGCGGCCCCAACGAGGCTTTCATCATCACCGGGCGCAAGGGGAAGCCTGTACGCAATCCGGAGACGGGCGAGATCTCCCATGACATGTCGGGTCAGAAGGTCATCATGGGCGCGAGCGTCTTCGTTCTGCCGTTCGTGCAGAAGTTGCACATCATGGACCTCTCGTCGCGGCGGATTTCCGTCGGCGTGAGGGGAGCGGTGAGCGCGCAGGGCATCAAGTGCGACCTCGACGGTGTCGCCATCGTGAAGGTGGGCGGCAGCGAAGACCTCATCCGCGCCGGCGCCCAGCGCTTCATGGACCAGCAGGAGGGTATCGACACCTTCACCCAGGAGGTGTTGTCGGGTTCCCTCCGAGCGATCGTCGGGCGGCTCACTGTCGACGAGATCATCAAGGACCGCGCCGCGTTCGCGTCGGCCGTCGCGGAGGAAGCCGAGACGAGCCTCACCAACCAGGGTCTGGCGCTCGATACGTTCCAGCTCCAGGACATCCAGACCGAGGGCAACTACCTCATCGACATCGGGCGCCCCGAGGCAGCCCGGGTGGAGATGGAGGCGGCGATTGCCGAGGCCAAGGCACGGCAGGCGGCCGAGGAGGAGCGCCTCAAGGCGGAGGAGCAGATCGCGATCGCCGAGCGCACCCTCGCCCTCAAGCAGGCCGAGATCCAGTCGGAGACCGACGCCGCCAAGGCCCGCGCCGACGCGGCCGGCCCGATCGCCAAGGCGGCCGAGGACCAGGAGGTGCTCACCGCCCAGGAACTCGTGGCGGAGCGCCAGGCGATGCTCACCGACCGCCGTCTCGACACCGAGGTGCGCAAGCCGGCTGACGCCGAGCGTTACCGGGTGGAGCAGGAGGCGGAAGGTCGGAAGAACTCGTCCATCTTCCAGGCCGATGCCGACCGCCAGGCGGCCATCGCCGCCGCTCAGGCCACTGCCGAGCGCGCCCGGCTCGAGGGCGACGGCGAGCGTTCCCGCCGCGAGGCGATCGCCGCCGCGGTCGAGCGCGAGGGAACGGCGGAGGCGGCTGCAACCCTCGCCAAGGGCCAGGCCGAAGCCGAGGCGATGGAGAAGCGGGCCGAGGCGTTCCGGCAGTACGGCGACGCCGCCGTCCTCGACCTCGTCGTGGGTGTGCTGCCTGACCTCGTCCGCGCCGCCGCCGAGCCGGTGTCGGCCATCGACAAGATGACGGTGATCTCCACCGACGGCGCGTCGTCGATCACCAAGT
>CAZWDB010000064.1:0-24609 GCA_964632885.1 uncultured Acidimicrobiales bacterium
CCCGACGAAGTGGGGGCACCCGATGCCGTCGACGCGGCCGGCGCGCCCTCCGCCGGCACGGCGGGTGGACGTGACCCCCGGCTACCGCCCGGACGGCTCGTGGTCGTCGGCGGTCACCGGCCGCCGGCGATCGGCGGCTACGACGCCAACCCGGTCCGTGACGACATCCGCCGCCGTCTCGCCGAGATCCTCGCCGCCAAGAGGCAGATGCACGACGATCTGACCGTCCTCACCGGACTCGGGCTCGGCGTGGAGCAAATCGGGGCGGAGGCAGCCCTCGACGCCGCCCTGCCGTTCGTCGCGGTACTCCCTTTTCCGGATCAGGAGTCGGTATGGCCGCCGCAAAGCCGGGACGCCTACCGAGCCCTGCTCGACCAGGCGGCGCGAACCGTCATCCTCCAGACCAAAGTGCCGGAAACCAGACAGAAAGCAGGGGGTGCGCTCGCCCGGCGCGACGCTTTCCTTGCCCGCCACGTCGACGAGGCGATCGTCGTGTGGGACGGCGCCGATCCACTCGTGGGGAGGCTGGTTCGCTCCCTCCGCGACCATGTCGGAGAAGAGGACGTCTGGATCGTTCCTATAACGAGTGTTACGGTGGCCGGATATGACTGAGGCGCTGCCTGCCTCGAACCGCACCGAGACCACCCGCGAACAGCTCTTGCGCGCCGCCACGGAGGTCTTCTCCGAGCGCGGCTATGAGGGCACCGACGTGCGGGAGGTCGCCCGCCGGGCCGGCCGCACCACCGGCTCGATATACGCCAACTTCTCGGGCAAGGCCGAACTTCTTCTCGAGGCCATCGGGGCCCGGAGCGGCGCCGACTTCGACCAGCTCTTGCGCTCGGGCGCGGTGTCCACCTCCGCTGCCGACCTGCTCGCCGAGTTGGGAAGTCACCTCCTCGACAGCCGGGGGTCGTCCGCTTCCGGCCTGCTAGTCGAAGCATTCGTCGCGGCCCGCCGCGACGCCGACCTCGCCGAGTTCGTCCGCGGCCTCGCCGAAGACCGCATGCGCGGGCTCGCCTCGATCATCAACCGGGCGCGGCAGGAAGGCGACATCGCCGACGACGTCAGCACCGACGCGCTGATGCGGTTCGCGCTCGTCCTCGCCCTCGGGTCGCTGCTCTTCAAGGCCGTCGACCTCGACACACCCTCGAGCGACGAGTGGTCGTCGCTCATCCACCGGTTCGTCAGCGCACTTAGGGAGGATCATTGACCAGTCGTCCGTCGTTCACACCGTGGGACGTGCGAGAGCTGCCCGCCATCCTCGATCCCAAGGAGGCCGCCCGCCGGGCGGCGATCTTCGGCTGGATCAACACCCAACTGTCCGAGATCCTCGACAAGTGGGCGGGAAAGGCCGGCTCCGACGCCGCCAAGACCGTGTTTGCCAAGCACGCCGCCAACTTCGGCTGGCACGCCAAGCTGTGGAATGACGAGATCCTCGGCGGCAAGGGCAAGGCCGACCCCGGCGACACCAAGAAGATCGTCGACGCGGTTGCCGCGACCGACGTTTCCGATCTGGTTGCCGCCCTCACCGCTGTCTACCGGGTCCTCATCCCGCGGGTCGTCGCGGCCCAGACCTACCACCAGAGCGCCCTCAACGTGCACGAAGACTCCGCGACCCACCGATGGGTCCCGTTCATGCTGTCCGACCAGCTCGAAGCAGTCCGCGACGGCGAGCTGCTTCTCCAGCCGACGCTCACCGACGCCAAGGCGGCCGAGAAGTCGGCCTCGACGCGTG
Source organism: uncultured Acidimicrobiales bacterium (assembly GCA_964632885.1). Taxonomy (GTDB): domain Bacteria; phylum Actinomycetota; class Acidimicrobiia; order Acidimicrobiales; family CAZWDB01; genus CAZWDB01. Next base: position 1,736 of record CAZWDB010000064.1, read on the forward strand.
CGTCGCTCGAATCCATGATCGTCGAGGTCGGGGGACTCCTCGGCCCGGCGACGCTCGGCGACTTCTCCGAAGACGCCATCAAGGAGGTTCCTGTCCGATGAAGAAGGCCCTGCCCGTCGAGGAGCTCGCCCGCGACAAGCGGTTCTTCCGCTCCCGGCTCGAAGAACAGTTCACCGATCCTCGCGTCGGCGCCCAGCGCGTACGCGGCAACTACGAACGTCCCATGCAGCGGTTCACGCCTACTGACGCCGACGCTCCCGAAGGCGCCCGCTCCCTGATGCACGGCATCTTCATGGGCGAGATCCAGGCTCTCGAGGGTGCGGGCCGCACCTGCTGGGACTTCGAGACCGGCACCGGCAGCGACCAGGCCCCCTTCGCCCTCAAGCTCGACATGGCCCGGCAGTGCTGGGACGAGTCCCGCCACGTGGAGATCTCCGTGAAGCTCACCGAGTGGATGGGCACACCCATCGGTGAGTTCTCCGAGAACACCTTCCTCTACGAGGCGGCCTGCAACCCCGACCCGGTCATGCGCCTGACGGGCGTCAACCGGGCGCTGGAGGGTCTCGCCATCGACGTGTTCAACTCGATGAAGCGCTTCGGTGAGGAGTGCGTCGACCCGGTGTTGACGTTCTGCGAGGACTGGATGCTCGCGGACGAGGTCACCCACGTGAAGATGGGCTCCGACTGGCTGCGACGTCTCACCGAGGACGATCCCGACCGCCGTGCACGGGCGCTCGAGTTCCAGCACGTCGTCGACAAGATCTTCAGCCTCGGTGGCCTCCGCAGCGATCGGGACGAGAGCCCCGTGAAGCTGGCCCGCCAGTTCCGCGAGCTCGCAGGCTTCTCCGTGGAGGAGATCGACGAGATCGCCGCCGTAGCCGCCGAGGCAGCCGACGAGAGCATGGCCCGCATGACCGGCGCCGCTCCGGCTGAAGGGGCCTAGCGATGGCGAAGGTAACCGTCACACCGGAGTCCTTCGAGCTGGTCTTTTTCGACGCCGACGAGATCACGCGGATAGCTGAGAAGGTGGCCGACGTGGTCGGACTGCCCGACGGCACCGAGGTCGCCATCAACGTCGACGAGGCGATGATGAACGCCCGGTCGACGGCGGTCCTCGAAGGCAACCAGCTCGTCCTTGAGGTCATGGGCGGCGCGCTCGAAGACCAACGCAAGTCACGCCATCTCTCACAAGAGCGCACTGAGCGCCTGCTCGCTCTCAAGTTCATGCGGGCGCGTGACCGTCTCGACCCCGCCTTCGGCGAGCCGCCCGCCGATGCCGACCTAACGCCGGGTCAGGGCATCGCCTGGGACGTCTACGCGGAGGGCAGGCTGAGCCGGGCCGGCATGCCGACCCGCCAGCAGCGACTGCGCTACCACTTCCGAGTCCGGCACGGCTTCAACGACGTCGCCGACGAACTGTTCCAGCGGTTGTGGACCTCCGACAAGCTCTCGTGGGCCGACATCCAGGAGATGCACGAGACCGGCGCCAAGAACCGCGAGGAACTCCAGGCCCTCGCCCAGTAACGCCTGCTCTGGAGTGGTTAGCCCCCGGATTCCGGGGGCTAACCACTCCAGAGTTCACTCGAGGAAGCGGAGACCTTCGTCGTCGGTTTCGACCGGGCGTAGCGAGCGGGACAGCTTGATGAGGTCGTCGAGGCTTAGGGTGCCGTAGACGCGTACGAAGCCGCCCGACGAGGGCTTGGCGCGCACTTCGCTCGAACGCAGGTCGAGGAACGCCTCGCCTGTCCCGAGCTCCCCGAGGTCGACCTCCTCGCCGTGGGGATGCTCCTCGATCTCGCCTCCGGGCGAGGTCACGAAGCCCTGGTCGACGACAAGGACGTCGGCACCGCGGACCCAGACGTCAGCGATGCTGGCTGTGCCTCTCGGGTCGTCGCTCGGGTCGATCTCCTGGCGGAACGGATCAAGGCGAGCCGGCACCACCGAGTAACGGCCCCGATGCTCGAATTCCGGCGGCGGCTCGTCGAGGACCCAGAACGTCGTCGACTGCGGTGTCGTAGACGGATCGACCTCCTGCACCAGCCCGCCCCCGTCCTCAAAGGCCACCTGCTCCGCGTCGCTCGGCGCGAAGAGGCGGTCGGCGAGCTCGACGCCCTCCTGTACCGATGTGGCGACTTTGCGGGTCAGTCGCTTGCTCTTGTCAACCCAGATCTCTTCGAGCACCAGCCCTGCCGCGTCGATGCAGACATCGGCATACTCCTCACCATCGGGGTCATAGGGGACGAGGTTGCCGCCCGACGCGACACCGCCCGCCCGGTACATCTGGCACTCGCGGTCGAGGACGCGCCGGCGCTCTCCGACGCGAAGCATGCCCCGGTCGACGGCGTCCTCCAGCACGCGGGAGGGACGAAGGTCGGAGCCAGCTACCGACGGCGGCACGGCGAACAGAGTCCACTTGCCCGCGTTGCCGATCGTGCCGAGAACGCCGAGGCGGGTGAGGCGCTGCGAGGTGGCCTCTCTGCCCGGTGGAGGCCCCCGCCTGATCTCGACCCGCGCCAGGAAGGGTCGCTTCACACGGATGTGTTCCGTGGTCGTCACCGGCTCATCGGTAGCGGTCTCCACCGAGCGGTACACGATCTCGTATGAGTCGGGCTCCCGCTCGACCGCGAGTAGACGTCCGTCCTCGGCCACGAGCTCTGAGCCCCGGCGATCGTCCTTGAGCGTGTCGGGTGTCTGTAGAACGGCGAGTCCGACGCCGATGATCGCCAGCACCGCCACCACGATCGCGGCTCGCTTGATGAGACGCCGGCGGTGCGCCCGCCGCAGGACCGCCGCCCGGGGCGACCGGCTCACCGGCTCGGTTCAGGCGTGTTATTCACGCTTCTTCGCGCGCTTCCGCGCCTTGGTGGCGGCTGGAGCACGGGACGCGGGCTGAGCTTGTGCATCGTCGGCGTCGCGAGCGGCGCCGTCCTCGGGAGGCGCGCCGTGCAGCTCCTCGTAGCTCGTGTTGCCCAGATACGCCTCGACCACGCGGGGGTGGTTGAGCACCTCGTCGGGGACGTCGACCGTCACGACCGTCCCCTGCTCGAGAGCCAGGATGTGGTCGGCAAGGCTCGATATGAGCGGCATGTCGTGCTCGATGATGAGGATGGCGCAACCGGTATAGCGCTGGACCGCCCGGAGTAGGGGTCCCAACGCCTCGGTCTCCTTCTGGGCGATGCCGGAGGACGGCTCGTCGAGGACGATCACCTTCGGGTCGTTCGCGAGCAGCGTTCCGATCTCGACCATCCGGCGCGAACCGGTGGACAGCTCCGAGACGAACTTGTCACGGAACGCGCCCAGGCCGAGCATCTCGATGACGTGCTCGACCTTGCGGTCGAGACGCCGCTCGGTGTCCTTGTGGAGCGGCAGACCGAATATGGCCGGCAGAGGGCTGGTCGTGTCCATGCTCTGCTTCATCGAGGCCGCTAGCGCCTCTTTGACGGTCAGCGACGGCCACAGGCGCGCGTCCTGGAACGACCGCGCCAGGCGGGCTTCGGCCCGCTTCCATCCCGGCCAGTCGGTTACCTCGACGCCGTCGAGGATGATGCGGCCGCCGTCGATGGGGGTGAAGCCGGAGATGCAGTCGAAGATCGTCGTCTTGCCCGCGCCGTTCGGGCCAATCAGTCCGAGGATCTGATCCTGGTGGAGCTGGAGATCGACACCGTTGACTGCGGTCACCCCTCCGTAGCGCTTGGTGAGGCCGATCGTCTCGAGTATCACCGGCTTCTCGAGCAACTCGGCCCTGCGGGCGAGATCGGCTCGGCGGGCTCGCGCTGACAACTTCTTGGGCGCACCATTGCCGCCGCCGTCGCCCTCGGCCATCGCCATCCCGCTGGCGGCGCCCTCGAGGAAGACCGACCGCAGTATGTCGGTGCGCTCCAGAAGCTCCGACGTCGGACCGCTGAAACGGATCTCGCCCTTCTCCATGAACACGGCCCGCTTGGCGATGCGGAGCGCGACGTTCACCGACTGCTCCACGAGGATGATGCTGGTTCCCCGCTCGTGGATCGCACCCACGATGTCGAGCAGCCGCTCGACGATGGTGGGCGCGAGTCCGAGCGAGAGCTCGTCGATCATCAAGAGCTTGGGCCGGGAGATGAAAGCTTGGGCAAGCGAGAGCATCTGCTGCTCGCCGCCGGAGAGGCTGCCCGCCGCCGTGTCCCAGCGGCGCTCGAGGATGGGGAAGTACTCGATGACGGTCTTGGTGGCCTCCTTGAGATAGGCCGAGTCCTTCCGGTACATCCAGCCGGCGCACCGGAGGTTCTCGCCCACGGTGAGGCTCGGGAAGATGCCTCGACCACCCGGGACCTGGGTGATGCCGAGCTTGGCGGTCATACCGGAGTCGGCACTCGTGACATCGATGCCGTCGAAGATGACGGCGCCCGCCTCGGGCATGAGGAGACCCGAGATCGCCTTCAACAGAGTCGACTTGCCGGCGCCGTTGGTGCCGAGCAAGGCGATGATCTCACCGTCCCTGACCTCGAAGTTGATGCGGAACAGCACCTGCGTCTGGTCGTAGGCGACATCCAGGTTGCGCACCACGAGGATCTGGGGGTCACCGGCGAGACGGCGGCGGCGAACCTCGGACTGGGCGAGTGAGGACTCCCGGATCTTCTGGATGTCCTGGTTGAGGAAGTTGCCCGAGGAGGCGATGAGGAACGACCCGAGGAGGTAGACCGGGAGGAACACCAACAATCCGACCCTCAGGCCGAAGTTGTCGCCGATGGCGCCGACGAAGGGAACGATCGGAAATCCCAGCAGGAACCACAAAGCACCGGTGGCGAAGCCCATCGTCCGCATGCGGGGCGGAACCGCCAACGAGATAACCGCAAATATCCCGGGCGCGAGCACCGCGTTACTAGCGCCGTTGAGGATCTGCGCACCGACCGCGAAAATCGCGTTCGGTGAAAGGGCGATGGCCGTGATCATGAGCGCGCTGAACACAGCATTCACGGCCAGAAGCTTCATCACGAGGCCCGGGTCGCGCGTCATGATGCGCTGAACGAGCACCGCGCCGAAGAACAAGCCCACCACTTGGGCGACCTCGCCCCCGGCGCCGATCACTCCACGGAGTCCGGGACCGATGTTGTAGACCTCGTCGTAGAAGAGGTTGAGGATGTTCTGAATGCCAATGCTCGATGCCGTGAGGAAAGGCAGCGAGTAGTAGATCCGCCGGGCGGAGCGGTTCTTGAACAGGACGCGGAAGGTCTCGGCGAAGCCGGCCGGGTGCTCCTCAGTGCCCGCAGTCTCCTCGTCCGCCCCAGCGGCGAGGCGCTCATACCGTCCTCGGATCGGCTCACGGAGCCGCAGTGCCAGCAGGACGGCTAGCACCGTGGGGATAGCGAACAGGAAGAACGGCAGCTGCCACATCGGGTTGCCGTCCGAGGTGACGAACCATGCAGCGAGTCCGCCGGCGATCAGCGGGCCGGCGAACTGGCCCAGGGAGTTGGCGAGGCGGTGGGCGTAGAAGACGCGAGCCCTGGCTTCGACCGGGTAGTAGTCGGCGAGGAGGCTGTTGTGGGTGGCGTTGAAATTCTTTGCGATGCTCGACCCCCCGCGGGCGACATACATCAACACCAGGTGCGTCATCACGCCGGCGACGCCCGTCAGGACACTGAAGCTGGCCCACAGCAACGCACCGACACTGGCCATTCGGACCCGATTCAGCCGATCGGCGTAGTAGCCGATCGGCAACTCGAGCACCAGGTTCGCGACGCGTGTCACCGTGGCGAGGGCAAGCACGCCCGTGAGGCTGAGCCCGTAGTGATCCTGGATCTCCGGCAGCAGCACGTTGAACGCCTGCTGGTCGAGTTCGTCGACGGCGTTGAGAACAAACAGCACGAGCAGCGGGAAGAACGGAGCCGCGCCGGTGATGCGTCGGGGGTTCCACTTGCCATACATGTCGTCGGCAACAGTTGATCCGCGCGGCGGAACAGCACCGGCCGTTGGCGCGATCGCGTCGCCCGTGTCACCCGCACCGGGTTTGTCGTCGAGGCTCGACAACATGTCGCGTCCCTCGACGACGTCGTCGAGTTCGGCGCCGGCGTGCGCCTCGGCTTCGCCCGACTCGCGGCCTGGCGCGACGACGCGGTTGGCCCGGCGGGCGCGGGCTCGACTGCGCGGCGTGGACGGTTCGTCTGCCATGTGGTCAGCTCCTCGGTCCCACGGCCGGGGCCGTCGGTTCGGACTCTTCGTCGGGGGATGTTGCCGCACCTCTCGCCGGCCGGCCGCCGGGCTCGCCGTCGTGTTCGGCCCGCTCGAGGCCGCCGAGCGCGCTCCCCAGGGCCTGTTCGTCTTCCGCCGCGAGCAGTTCGGCCTGGTCTTCGTCGATCTGTCTTCGGTCGGCTACGAGGCTGGGCACGAGCAGCTTGCGCCGCTTCGCCACACGCCGCAGATAGTCGTCGCGTATTCCGTACATGAGGCCACCGAGGCCCTGCGGCATGAACATCAACAACAGGAGGATGCCGGTGCCGCTCGCGATCGCGGACCACGCGGGCGGGAGGAAGAACTCCGCGCCGCGCACGTAGATCGCACCGAGGATCGCACCCGGCAGCGACCCGAGGCCGCCGATGACGACCATGGTGAAGAGACGGAGGCTCACGTTCGGACCGAACGAGTCGGTGTTGAGGCCCTTCTGGTGGAGCACGTAGAGGCCACCAGCGAAGCCTGCGATTGCGCCCGAGATGAGGAAGGCGGTGAGCTTGAGCCGGGTGGCGTTGAGCGTCACGGCTTCGGCGTTGGTCTCGTTGTCGCGCACCGCGATCAGGCTGCGTCCGGTGTGGCTGTTTCTCAGGTTCCGCACGGCGTACAGCACGAGCATGAGCCCCGCAAGGCACAGAAGATAAACCTGCCACTCCTCGGTGAGCGGGATGCGGTTCCACAGCGTGGGCCGCTCCATGCGGCTCTCGATGAACCAGGGGAAGTAGCGGTCTTCCAGGAAGTAATAGAACGACGTAGTCGCGAACGCGAGGGTCGTCACGGCTAGGAACGGTCCCTTTATGCGGAGGGCAGGTAGGCCGATGACGAGTGCCACCAGTCCGGCGACGACGATGCCCGCCGGCACGGCGAGGAAGAAGTCCCACCCGTGGCGTCCGTACAAGAGCGACGTCGTGGCACCCCCGAAGCCGACGAATGCGAACTGGCCGAGCGATATGTGGCCGGCCCACCCGGTGAGGATCAGGAGCGACGCCGCGACGATGGCGTAGATCAAGACAAGGGCGGCAACCTCCTCCTGGCTCGGCTGAGCCCACAGCGGAAGGGAGACGGCAAAGCCCACCAGCGCGATCCTCAGGAAGCCGAATACGTAGCGGACCTCCGGGAGCTTGCGCATCTCCTGCGGGATGGGGCGCACCTCCTTGATCGCCTTCCACGACGAGATCCCGGTTTCCGCCGCCCGGCTGAAGAAGTCGCGCTGCACGAGCAGGGCGATGAGGATGACGGCCATCAACATGGCGTCGACGACCGTGGTGCGCTGGAACTGCCAGACGGCCGACGCTTCGAACACGCCGATGGCGATGGCGGCCACCACTGTGCGGGGCAGGCTCTCCATGCGTCCGATCACCGCGGCGGCGAGGGTGCGGAGCAGCAACTGTGGGCCACCGGCCGAGACACTGCTGAACGACGCGAATCCGACAATCGGCACCCGGAGCAGCACTGCTGTCGCCGAGAGCAGCGCGGCCACTGCCCAGACAATCGTCGACAGGCGCGGCACGGGGATGCCGAGCAGGCCGGCCCGGTCGGCGTTCTCTGACGCGGCCCGGATCGCGACGCCGTAGTCGCTGAAGCGCAGGAACGCCATGAGCCCGAGCATCAACGCCGGGACGGCGATCATGGCGAGTACGTGGTTACCGTTGAAGATCACCGGGAAGACGGTGAACTGCACCTCGAAAGGCGTCGTGAACCGGCCGGCGCCAAGTCCCTCCCAGAGCAAGGGGATCAGGATCGAGAGGCCGGAGAGGATCTGGGCGAGGCCGATGGTGGCGACCGAGAGGATGAGACGGGGAGCGTTACGGAAGCGGCGGATCACGAGGGTGTTCAGCACGGCGCCCATGGCCGCGGCGATCGCGAGACCGAGGAAGATCGCCAGGAAGTAGTTGAAGTGCCACTGCAGCACGAACTCGATCGCGAGCACCGCTGCGACCGACCCGAACTCGGCCTGGGCGAAGTTGACGACGCGGTTCGCGCGGTAGATCAGGACGAGGCCGATGGCGGTGATGGCGAAGAAGGTCCCGAAGACCGCGCCCTGCAACATGATGCCGAGCGGCAGACCGCGGCTCATCAGCACGTTGTCGAGCAACAGCCATAAAGCGAACGCGCCGACTGCATAAGCGGCCCAGCGCACCGGGGGCGGCCCGGTCTTGCTCGCCTTGCCCGCGGCCTCCCTGGCGGTCGCCAGGTTCTCCTTGGCCCGTTCGAGCACTGCAGTCATGTGGTTCCTCGGATTCGTGCGATGACCGGCAGCTCCGGAAGCTGGGCCCCCAAAGTGCCGATGCGGTGACCGGAGTCACAGCAAAGACCCAGGGATTCTCCTAGTTGCTTGACCGTCCGGTCAAGATGGGGGCACATGGTAACGGTCGTTCTGTGGCGGATGTCACAAAACTTCGACACCGAGGGCAGCGGCTCCTACCTAGACATGACTCTGGAGTGGTTAGCCCCCGGAATCCGGGGGCTAACCACTCCAGAGCGTGGTGTCAGCCTTCCGGATATATCGGAGGATCTTCCTGGGGCCACTCGCCGTTGCGGAACCGCTGGCCGTTGTAGGTTTCGATGAAGGTGCCCTCGTCACCGTCGGGCCCGGTGGCTTCGCCTTCCCAGTAGATCTCGCGGGAGTCATCGATGGCCGTGTGGTCGCCCGCGCCCGGGGTCCCGTCCGAACCGTCGGCATATGACCAGTACCCGGCAGGGAAGTCGGGCGCACCCCCGGGAGGAATCCGCCGTGCGCCGATGCCGATCGTGTCGGGCGTGAGCGTAGGCCCGGCCGCCTGAAGGAAGTTGTAGATCTGCACGTAGGTGAAGTAGTCGCCCGTCGTGCCGTCAGGGATCTGCTCCCCCGTGATGTGGGCATACATCCGGCCCGGCTCGCTGTCAGGTCCCAGGAGCTTCTCGGTGGCCCCTAGCTGGCTCATGCCGAAGAGATGGCCGTCGACCTCGCTCTGGTCGTACAGCCTCGCCAGGTTGTCGGTGTCGGTGGCGGCGACACCGATGAGCAGCCACTCCGGGTACCAGTTCTGGCGGGCAGCGGCCTGAGTGAGGAAGATCACCGAGTAGGGATCACATGCCAGCACCAGCGTCGTGATGCCGTCCGCCTTGAACTGCACGGCCGCCTGGGCGGCTTGGTCCGGGAACCTCGACAGGTCGAGCTGGTAGTTGTAGCGGGACGTCGTCTCGCCTCCATAGACCTGCTCGAGATCCTGCTCGTAGAGGTTCACGCAGTGCTGGTAGCCGTCGTTGTCAGGCACGTAGACGCCGAAGGCGCGCTCCTGCTGCTGCATGACCGGGTCGGCAGACCACTGGGCGTTCTTGCCGAGCAGGCGCTTGCCGATGTATTCCGCGACCTGGCGCGAGATCCGCTCGCACTCCATCGTCCGGTGCCACACGAAGGGGTGACGCTCCTGGTAGAAGACCTCCGGGAAGTAGGCGGCACCGCCGAAGACGACGAGGCCCCGCTCGGCCGCGCACTCCGAGAACGGTGAGCTGCCACCGGTGACGCCGAACGCTCCGATCTCCTCGGAGATCTTGGTGGCATCCGCGCACGCGCCCTCCCGCCCGCGGCTCTGGGCTTCCTCGGTGGAGTCGCCGTTCTCCGACTCGTACTCGATGATCTTGACGGTGCGGCCGTAGAGCTCGAAGTTCTGGTCGAAGTACTCGATGAAGATGTCACGGACTTGGTCGGCAACATCGTCGGAGGCAAACCCGGCCCGCTCGTTGATCTGGTCAGCGGCCTGCGAGTTGGCGCTCTCGGGGAAGACACGCCTGACGATGATGATCTCCTCGTCGGTCACGCCTCGATAGGTTGCGCCGCTGTTGGGTCCCTCGAAGGCACGCGTGCACTGCGTCGCATAGGTGGAAATCGGAATCTGTCGCACTCCAGGCGCGCACTCGAGGCCGGACCGGGCGACGCCTGACGCGTCGAAGGCGGCGTCGACCGACTCCGTGTCCGGCACGACCGGAGGGCCGCCATCCGCCTCGCCGCCGCCGGTGACGCCGCTAGCGGGGCCGCCGGTCGCGGCCGCGCTCGGTCCCCCTGATGCCGCGCCGGCGCGACGGGTGCCTCCGTCGGAGGTCGCCGCATCACCGCCGCTCGCCAAACTGGTGTCGACGTTGCCGGTCGACCGGCTCCCGCCACCAGCGGTACCGCCACTCGTAGCCGCCCCCGCGGTCACGCCGCTGTCCGCTTCTTCGCCCAGTCCACTTATCGTCGGGAACGCGGCGAGCATCAGCGCCCACACCGCGGTGAAGACGTAGAAGGGCATGTAGCGCCGCACGTGGAGCGATGTGCGAACGGCGCGCCGGACGAAGGCGTCATCGATGTTCTCGAGCGCCTGTTTCTCCTCGATCGTGGCCATGGACCCCCCAGGTGCGGGCGACGTCGGTTGTGTGTCCTACGTCACACTTCGACGCGCCGCCAGCGGGCTCCTACCTGTTTGACCGAATTTGCGACTAGCCGGGATAGACGGGAGGTTCCTCCTCCGGCCACTCGTTGTTGCGGAAGCGCCGGCCGTCGTAGGTCTCGAGGAAGGTTCCCTCGTCACCGTCGGGCGCCTGGGCGCTCCCGTCCCAGTAGATCTCCCGGGAGTCCTCGACAAGAGTGTGGTCGCCCGCCCCGGCGGTGCCGTCAGGGCCGTCCTGGAGCGACCAGTAGCCCGCGGGGAAGTCGGGGGCGCCACCCGGCGGAATCGTCATCGCGCCATTCGCGAGCGAGTCGGGTGTCAACGTCGGTCCGGCCGCCTGCAGCAGGTTGAAGAACGATACCGACTCGTAGTAGTCGCCCGAGGTCCCCTCAGGCATGTCGTTGCCGGTGGCGTGCTTGTACACCCGCCCGGCCTCGCTGTTGGGACCGATCAGGTCTTCGGTGCGGCCGAGCTGGCTCATGCCGAACATGTGGCCGTCGACCTGGTTCTGGTCGTAGAGCCGTCCGAAGTTGTCGGTGTCCTGGGAGGCGACGCCGATGATGTACCACTCCGGATGCCACGACTGCCGCTCCGCTGCCTGGGTGAGGAAGACCACCGAGTACGGATCGCACGCCAGTATCACCGTGGTCACCCCGTCGGCCTTGAACTGCACGGCCGCCTGGGCGGCCTGGTCGGGGAAGCGGGAGAGGTCGAGCTGATAGTTGTAGCGGGACGCGACCTGGCCGCCGTACTCCTGCTCGAGCTCGCGCTCGGAGATCTGTACGCAGTGCTGGTAGCCGTCGTTGTCGGGCACGTAGGTGCCGAAGACCCGTTCCTGCTGCTGCATGACCGTGTCGCCGGCCCACTTGGCCTTCCGGTCGAGGAGGCGCTTCCCGACGTATTCCGCTACCTGGTAGGAGATCCGCTCGCACTCCATCACCCGGTGCCAGACGAAGGGGTGGAACTTCTGGTAAAAGCGCTCGGGGTAGTACGCGGCGCCGTCGAAGACGACAAGTCCCCGCTCTGCCGCGCATTCGGCGAAAGGAGCGCTTCCGCCGTCGATCGTGCCGAATGCGCCGAGCTCGTTGGCGATCTTGGTGGCGTCCGCGCATGCGCCTTCACGGCCGCGACCCTGTACCTCCTCGGTCGAGTCGCCGTTCTCCGACTCGTACTCGATGATCTTCACCTGGCGTCCGTACAGCTCGTAGGCACTGTTGAAGTAGGCCACGAGCTCGTCCCGCACGCGGTCCGCGGTCTCAGGGTCGGCGAAGCCGGCCCGCGAGTTCAACTCGTCTGCGGCGCGGGAGTTGGCGCTCTCGGGGAAGGAGCGCCGCACGATGATGATCTCCTCCGCCGTGACTCCACGCGTCGTCTCGCCACCGTTGTCGCCTTCGAACTGACGGGTGCACTGGGTGGCATAGCTCGAGAACGGGATCTGGCGCACCCCGGGCTCGCATGCCACGCCGGATCGTGCGGTACCCGACGGATCCTGGGCGGCGGCCGCCGACTCCTCAGGAGGAAGTGCGCTGTTCGCGGGAGCAGCCGCGCCACCCCCTGCCGGCCTGGCGGCTCCGCCGCCGCCTTCGGCCGAACCGCCCCTCGCGGCTGTCGTAGGCGCGCCACCGTCACCATTGCCTGCTCCCTGGCCGCCACCGGCGGTGCCACCTCCGCGGTTACCGCCCCCGGAGGTGGTCACTTGCCCACCGCCACCTCCGCTGCCTCCTCCGGCGAACGTCCCGACTTCCTCGCCCATGCGGCCGACCGTCGGGAACAGCGCGAGCATCAGCGCCCAAATGCCCGTGAAGACATAGAAGGGCATGTATCGGCGGAAATGCAGGGACGTTCGAACCGCGCCCCGCACGAATCGGTCGTCGATCGCCTCCAGCGCCTGCTGCTCCTCAGGTCGCGGCATCGGGTCCGGCCTCCAGTAGGGGTGACATGTGTCTCCCCTACCCCGTCCACCGCGCGGAATTCACTCCTTTCGCGGACATCGCGGGAGTAACCGTCGGTTAACGACGGTTACTCCCGCGATGCCTGCTGACTGGCCTGGATCAGCCGGCGGGATACACCGGCGGCTCCTCCGCCGGCCACTCGCCGTTGCGGAACCGCTTCCCGTTGTAGGTCTCGAGGAAGGTCTCGCCGGTCCAGTAGATCTCACGGGAGTCGTCGATCGCCGTGTGGTCGCCTGCTCCCGGGGTGCCGTCCTGGCCGTCCTGCCATGACCAGTAACCCGCCGGGTAGTCCGGTGCGCCGCCCGGAGGGATCGTCATGACACCGGCCCCGATGGCATCGGGCGTGAGGCCCGGTCCAGCGGCCTGGAGGAAGCTGAAGATCTGAATGTACGGGAAGTAGTCGCCGGTGGTGCCCTCCGGGATCTCCTCTCCCGTGATGTGGGCATACATGCGGCCGGGCTCGCTGTCGGGACCGAGCAGCTTCTCGGTTGCCCCGAGCTGGCTCATGCCGAACAGGTGCCCATCCACCTCGCTCGGGTCGTACAGCTCACCAAAGTTGTCAGTGTCGGTAGCCGCCACGCCGATGAGGAACCACTCGGGCCGCCACTCCTGCCGGGCAGCCGCCTGGGTCAGGAAGATCACCGAGTAGGGATCACAAGCGAGGATAAGGGTGGTCACACCGGCAGCCTTGAACTGCACGGCCGCCTGGGCCGCCTGGTCGGGGAAGCGGGAGAGGTCGAGCTGGTAGTTGTACCGGCTCTTGATCTCGCCGTTGTACTCCTGAGCGAAGACGTCCTCGGAGATCTGCACGCAGTGCTGGTAGCCGTCGTTGTCAGGCACGTAGGTGCCGAAGACCCGCTCCTGCTGCTGATACAGCGGATCGCCCGCCCACTTGGCGTTCCGCTCGTGGAGCCGCTTCCCGATGTACTCGGCCACCTGATAGGAGATGCGCTCGCATTCCATGGTGCGGTGCCAGATGAAGGGATGGTGCCGCTCATACAGCCGCTCGGGGAAGTAGGCCGCGCCGCCGAAGACCACTAGGCCCCGCTCGGCCGCGCACTCTGAGAACGGCTGGCTGCCGCCCACGACGCCGAAGGCGCCGATCTCCTGGGAGATCTTGGTGGCATCCGCGCACGCGCCCTCTCGGCCGCGGCTCTGGGCTTCTTCGGTCGAGTCGCCGTTCTCCGACTCGTACTCGATGAACTCGACGGTACGGCCGTAGAGCTCGAACGTCTGGTTGAAGTACTCGATGAACTTGTCGCGTACCTGGGCCTCGACCTCGTCGGAAGCGAAACCGGCGGACTCGTTGATCTGGTCGGCTGCTTGCGAGTTGGCGCTGTCCGGGAACACCCGGCGCACGATGATGATCTTGTCGTCGGTGACACCGCGGTACGTGGCGCCGCCGTTGTCACCCTCGAACAACCGGGTGCACTGGGTCGCATAGCTCGAGATGGGAATCTGACGCACGCCAGGTGAGCACTCGAGGCCTGAACGGGCCACGCCCGAGGCGTCCTGAGATGCGGCGACCGATTCCGTCGCCGACACGGGCGCCGGCGCGGCGGCCTCACCCGACGAGACAGGCCCGCTGGTGCTACCCCCGCCGTCAGCCGAGCCAGACGTAGCGACCGGACCGGACGACCCGCCCGAGCCGCTGCCGCCGGTGACCGTTGTGTCCGACCCAGAGGACGTATTCACCGTCCCTGACGTCTGCCCTCCGGTCGTGTTGAGGTTTGCAGCCGGGCCGGCCACCTGGTCGTCGCCACCGAGGTTGGCGATGGTGGGGAACGCCGCCAGCATCAATGCCCACACGAGGCTGAAGACATAGAACGGCAGGTACCGGCGGACGTGCATCGACACACGCACAGCCTTCTCCACGAACGGGTCGTCGATGCCTTCGGGTACGTCACGGCCTTCGGCCACGGTCTACCTCCAAATTCCTTCAACGCAGAGCGTGAGAGTGGTGCTACGAGTGGCGCGTACAAAAGCGTTGCGCTGATGGAGGTTTCGACAGAGACGTCCGTCACACCTTCTAGGCTCGACAAACCGGAATTTGAGGCAATAACTGTTCGAATTGGGGCGTTATTGCCTCAACTTCGTTAGCGATCGGGTGGTAAAGGGGCACGATGGGGACATGATCTTTGACGGGTTCAGCCGCCAGGTCCCCGACATCGACCCCGAAGAGACATCTGAATGGGTCGACAGCTTCGACCAGGTGGTCGATGTCTACGGCAAGAGCCGGGCGGGCTTCCTGTTGATGAAACTGCTCGAGCGGGCGCTCGAGCTGCAGGTGGGGTTCCCGGCCACGGTGAGCACGCACTACATCAACACGATCCCCCCGGAGCACGAGCCCTGGTTCCCCGGCGACGAGCACATCGAACGGCGGATCCGCGCCTACATCCGCTGGAACGCGGCGGTGATGGTGACCCGCGCCAACTCATTGTCGGACGGCATCGGCGGGCACCTCTCTACCTACGCGAGCTCGGCATCTCTATATGAGGTCGGCTTCAACCACTTCTTCCGCGGCAAGGACGACGGGCAGTTCGGCGACCAGGTGTACTACCAGGGCCACGCCGCTCCCGGGATCTACGCGCGTGCCTTCCTCGAAGGGCGCCTGACCGAAAGCCAGCTCGACCACTTCCGTATGGAGCTAGGCGGCAAGGGGCTGTCGAGCTACCCGCACCCGCGGCTGATGCCCGAGTTCTGGGAGTTCCCGACCGTGTCGATGGGGCTCGGACCGATCAACGCGATCTATCAGGCGCGCTTCAACCGCTACCTCCACAACCGCCGGATCGCCGACACGTCGAACGCCAAAGTGTGGTGCTTCGTCGGCGACGGCGAGTGCGACGAGCCCGAGACCCTTGGCGCGCTCACCCTGCCGGCACGGGAACAACTCGACAATCTCATCTTCGTCGTCAACTGCAACCTGCAACGTCTCGACGGCCCCGTCCGCGGCAACGGCAAAGTCATCCAGGAGCTCGAAGCGGTGTTCCGGGGTGCGGGCTGGAACGTGATCAAGGTGATCTGGGGCTCGAAGTGGGACGAGCTGTTGAGCCAGGACAAGGACGGCGTCCTCCTCAACAAGATGAACACCACCATCGACGGCGATTACCAGAAGTACGCGGTGGAGAGCGGTGCCTACATCCGCGAGCACTTCTTCGGACCCGACCCACGCCTGCGCCAGATGGTGGAGCACCTCTCCGACGACGAGCTTCGCAACCTGCCCCGGGGCGGCCACGACTATCACAAGCTCTACGCGGCGTATAAGGCGGCGGTCGAGCACGAGGGGGCACCCACCGTCATCCTTGCCAAGACGATCAAAGGCTGGACCCTCGGGCCCGAGATCGAGGCTCGCAACGCCACCCACCAGATCAAGAAGATGTCGAAGAGTCAGCTCGAGGTGCTGCGCGACCGTCTCTATCTCCACGATCAGATCTCCGAAGACGACCTCGACGCCGACATGCCGCCCTACTACCGACCACCCGAGGACGCGCCCGAGTACCAGTACCTGATGGAGCGACGCCGCGCCCTCGCCGGTCCCGTCCCGCGCCGCGTCGTGCGATGGCGCGACATCGGTCTGCCGGCCGACTCGGTGTTCACCCAGTTCCACGAAGGGTCAGGCGAGCGGGCGGTGTCGACGACGATGGCCTTCGCAGTCCTCCTGCGAAACCTGCTCCGCGACGAGAAGGTCGGGGCGCGGGTCGTCCCGATCATCCCCGACGAAGCCCGGACGTTCGGCCTCGACCCTCTCTTCGGCGAGGTGAAGATCTACACGCCCTTCGGGCAGCAGTACGAGCCGGTCGATGCGAGCATGCAGCTGTCCTACCGCGAGTCGGAGCAGGGCCAGATCCTCGAGGAGGGCATCACCGAGGCAGGGTCGATGGCGAGCTTCACCGCCGCCGGCACGGCATACGCGACGTGGGGTCAGCCGATGATCCCCTTCTACATGTTCTATTCGATGTTCGGGTTCCAGCGGACCGGCGACCTGGTGTGGGCCTTCGGCGACCAGCGCGGTCGGGGATTCATGATGGGCGGCACCGCCGGCCGCACCACTCTCAACGGCGAGGGCCTCCAACACGAGGACGGCCACAGCCTCGTCCTCGCGTCGACGATCCCCAACCTCGCCGCCTACGACCCCGCCTTCGCCTACGAGGTCGCGGTGATCGTGCGGGACGGGATACGCCGCATGTACGGGCGGGAGCCCGAAGACCGCTTCTACTACATCACCCTCTACAACGAGAACTACCCGATGCCCGCGATGCCCCCGGGGGTCGAGGAGGGCATCATCCGCGGCATCTACCGGTTTGCGGGCGCGCCCGAGGGGCTGAGACGGCGGGCGACGATCCTCTTCAGCGGGTCCGCCTACGGCGCGGCCGTCGAAGCCCAGAGGCGGCTTGCCGACGACTGGGATGTGGCCGCCGAGCTGTGGAGCGCGCCGTCGTACAAGACGTTGCGGGAACAGGCGCTCACCGTGGAACGCACCAATCGTCTCCACCCCAGCGCCCCCGTCGAGACCCCGTATGTGACCGAGGCTCTCGGCGAGGCCGAGGGGCCCTTCGTCGCCGTCACCGACTTCATGAAGGCGGTCCCTGACCAGGTGGCCCGCTGGATCCCCGGCCACTTCACGTCACTCGGCACCGACGGCTTCGGACGGTCCGACACGCGTGAAGGGCTTCGGCGGCACTTCGAGGTCGACGCCGGCCACATCGTGGTCGCCGTGCTCCGGTCTCTCGCCGAGACCGGCGACGCCAAGTCAGAGGAGGTCGCCGACGCGATCGCGCGGTATGAGATCGACGTCGACGCCCCCGAACCCCGCGTCAGCTGACCCCACCCACCTGCCAGCCAGCGAACTTGAGGCAATAACGAACGGAATTCGATCGTTATTGCCTCAAGTTCGGCCGGGTTCAGGCAAGATCGGGAGATGACGACTGCACCCACGAAGCTCGCCTTCTCCGGGGACGAGGCCGCGGACCGCCTGCTCGCCGCCGATCCACTCGCGCTGCTGATCGGAATGGTGCTCGACCAGCAGATCCCGCTGGAGCGGGCCTTCAAGAGCCCGCTCGATCTGAAGGAGCGCCTCGGAGGAGCGCTCGACGTCGTCGAGATCGCCAACTACGACCCCGACGAACTGTCGGCAATATTCCGCGAGCCGCCGGCGCTGCACCGCTTCCCCGCTGCGAACGCCAAGCGGGTTCAGGAGCTGTGCGTTCGCATCGTCGACGACTACGACGGGAACGCCGCGGCGGTGTGGACATCGGCCACCACCGGCGCCGACCTTTACGCCAACGTCCGCGCCCTCCCCGGCTTCGGCGACCAGAAGACGCGTATCTTCGTCGCCCTCCTCGGCAAGCAGCTCGGCGTGACTCCCCCCGGTTGGGAGGAGGCCGCCGGCAACTACGGCGAGGCGGGAGTGTTCATGTCGGTCGCGGACATCACCGACCCCGACGCCCTTCTCCGCGTCCGCGCCTACAAGGCCGAGCTCAAGGCGAAGGCAAAGGCCAAAGCCAAGCGAACTTGAGGCAATAACGATCGGATTCCGATCGTTATTGCCTCAAGTTCGCTGGGGCGGGAGGTTCGGGGGATCGGCTGGTCAGGCTTCGGCGCCGAGCAGGCGTTCGCGGCTCACCACGCGTGCGCCGCGAACGAGGCCGACCGCCGCCAGCAGCCAGGCCACCGCGCCGAGAATCATCCCCGCGCGCACTCCTCCGCCGACGAGGAACCCGCTCGCCTGACCGTAGGCGAGCATGATCAGCGGAAGAGTCACCAGGCCCGACGCCTGCTGGGCGGCCGCGGCGCTCTTGACTCGGGCCGACAGCCGCAGCACGACCGAGAGGGTGAGAGCGAGGAAGGGCGGCACCACCCAGAACATGAGCAACCACCAGTCGGCGGTCGGGAAGAACCATCCGCCCACGTCGGGACCCACGATGAGGTTGACAACCAGCGAGTAGGCGCCGAAGCCGGCGACTGTCGTGAGGTAACCGGGGAGCAGGCTCGCGATGAGCTTGCCGAGGTAGATCTCGGCCTCAGACGCGGGCGTGTGCGCGAGGAACTCCCCTGTCCCGCGTTCGCGCTCTCCCACAAGCGAGTTGGCGCCGATCGCGGTCGAGATGGTCATCGGAACGATCACGCCGAGGGGCGCGAACAGATAGACCGCGAGGGCATACGACGTCCGGGCGGCGGGATCGGCATCGGGCACAGCGTCCTGGGCGCGCTGCGGCAAGACCGTGAGCGTCTCGCTGATCTTCTGCACCGCCGCGATGTCCTCAACGGCCGACACTGCACTCAACAGCGATGCGGGCGCGATCACGAAGAAGAAGGCCGCGAGGATCACCATGGGCACCCAGAAATCGGGGCTCTGCGCGACCTGGCGAAGGTCGCAGCGAGTGATCACCAGCAGGCGGCGAACGTTCACTCCTGGCGCTCTCGCCGCGCCGCGAAGTACAACTCTTCGAGCGTGTGGGTGTGCGGCGTGACCTGGGTGAGCCGGGCCCCGTGCGCGCAGAGCTCGGCGATCAGGTCAGGCACGCGTCCGAGCTCGTCGATCGTTACCCGCGCCGGCCCACCGTTGCGTTCATAGGAGAGGACACCGGGTAGCGATGCGAGCGCGTCGAGGTCGCCGCGCTCCTCGGCATCGACGACGACGGTCGGCGTGGGCCACATTGCCCGGCTCAACACCGCAGGAGTGCCGCACATGACGACCTTCCCGGCACCCAACAGCACGAGGGTGTCGGCCAACCCTTCCGCTTCGAGCAGGAGGTGGGTGCTCATCACCACCGTGCGGCCGGACTTCGCGAGCTCGTGGATGAGACCCAACACCGCACGGGCCGACTCCGGGTCGAGTCCCGACGTCGGTTCGTCGAGCAACAGGAGCTCGGGGTCGTGCAGCACAGCCCGCGCCAGCGCAAGGCGGGTCTTCATTCCCGTCGAGTAGCCGCCGACCCTGAGGTTGAGCGCGTCACGGATGCCGAACCGCCCAGCGGCGTCGTCGATCGGCGCGTTGCGGCCGACGCCGAACAGATCGGCGGCGTACTGGAGGTTGGCGCGCCCGGTGAGCCGGTCATACAGAGCGGGCTGGGCGGCGACCACGCCGATCCTCGCTCGAGTGGAGCTGCCGGCGGCGACCGGGTCGAGTCCGAACACACGGACAGAGCCGGTATCAGGGCGGAGGCTTCCGGTGATCATGCGGATCGCGGTCGTCTTGCCGGCGCCGTTAGGCCCCACCAGCACCGTGACCGCACCCGGGGGGACGGTCAGAGTGAGGCCGTCGAGTCCGGTGACGCCGGCGAAGCTACGCCGGACGGAGTCGAACTCGACCGTCGGTGGCGCCATCGGCGTCAGGGTACCGTCGCGCTGATGGAAGTCATCGCCAACGGAGACGCGGTCACCGTCCGCGATGCCGCGACCGTCGCGGACCTGCTCGACGCGCTGGGCCTCGGCGCAAAATGGGTGATCGTGGAGCGCAACGGCGAGCCCGTGCCCCGACGCGAGCTGTCGTCGACTCGCCTCAGCCCGGGCGACCGGCTCGAACTGGTTCGGGCGGTCGCAGGTGGCTGATCCGCCCGCGGCCGCCGACCAGAGCGACCAGAGCGGCCAGAGCGGTAACCGGATCGGTGATCGCTGCCTCTATCTGTGCACTCCCGACCGAGCCGACCTCGCCGCCTTCCTCGAAGCGTGCATCGCCGGCGGCGTCGACATCGTCCAGCTACGCGAGAAGCGCCTCGAAGCCCGCCCACTGCTTGACCGGGCGCGCGTCGCCCTTGAGGTCTGCCGTGCCCACGATGTGCCGTTTGTCCTCAACGACCGGCCCGACCTCGCCTTGGAATTAGGAGCTGACGGCGTCCATGTCGGCCAGGACGACGCGCCGCCGTCCCTCGCCCGCCGCATCCTCGGAGCCGACGCCATCGTCGGGCTGTCGACGCACGCTCCCGCCGAATTCGACGCCAGCGCGGACGAACAGGTCGACTACGTCTCCACCGGCCCGGTCGAGCCGACGCCGACCAAGCCCGGACGGCCTGGCACGGGACTCGATTACCTCTCGTATGCGGCCGCGCACGGCATCAGGCCGTCGTTCGTCACCGGCGGCGTGACACCCACGACGGTGGACGCAATGATCGCCAGGGGCGCTCGGCGGTTCGTCGTCGTCCGCTGGCTCACCGAGGCGCGCGATCCAGAAGCCAACGCGCGCGCCCTCCGCGCCGCCATCGAGGCGAACTTGAGGCAATAACGATCGAATTCCGCTCGTTATTGCCTCAAGTTCGGGGCGAGGGAGGTTGCTGGCTGTGCAGCCAGCCGAGGAGCAGAGCGATGGCGCGTGGATCGTGGCGTAGGCGGTGACCCGCACCGCTGATGACCTTGAAGTCGGCCCGGTTCTCGGCCGCATCGGAGAGCACGCGGCCATCGGACAGGGGAACCGACTCGTCGTCCGAACCGTGGACGATCAGGAACGGTCGAGGTGGGATACGCGCCGCGACCGCCACCGGACGTACGTCGCGCAGCTCCCGACTCCAAGCCCCGAAGTCGGGAGGGAATTGGGCATCAGTGATTACGCCGAATGACCTGGCTTGGTCGAGGAAGCGACGGGGATCGGCGGCCCACTCGTGAAAATCGGCCCGGGCGCCGAGGGCGGCGACACCCTGCACGCGCGGGTCGTCGCCGGCGACACAGACCGCCATCGAGCCCCCGACGCTGAAGCCCGCGAGGTAGAGGGCGCTCGGCCGCTCCTGCACCAGACGCTCCACCGCAGCGCGGGCGTCAGCCAGCCATCCCCCCAACGAGAACTGCCCCTTCGACGGCCCCGTGCCGCGGAAGTTGAACGTGAGGACGGTCCATCCGGCGGTCGTGGCCAGCCGGTCGGCCAGTTCCGGATACGACTCACCGGTCGTAGCCGCGCCCAACGGGCCGAACGGGAAGTCGTGGCATAGCACGATCCCCGGCCGAGGCGCACGTACGGCGGTGACGGGTGGCCGGGCGAGGTAGCCGTGAAGCACGGCGTCTCCCGAGGAGAACTGGAGTTCCACGCGCCGTCGTCGCCGTCAGAGCCCGAGGAGCCGCTTCGCGTTGCCCACGAGCACCTTCTCCTCGACCTCGGCAGACGGCTCGTGGCGGCGGAAGGCATCGAGCCACTTGGCGAACCGGATGTAGGGGTAATCGGTGCCGAACAGCGCCCTGTCCTGGAGCGGTCCGAGCACCGCCCGAGTGAGCTCCGGTGACCAGAGCCGCGGCGACCAACCTGACAGGTCGATCCACACGTTCGGCTTGTGCTGGACGACCGCCAGCATCTCGTCCTGCCAAGGCCAGGAGGGATGGGCGCCGATGATGGTGAGTTCGGGGAAGTCGGCCGCGACGTCGTCGAGGAACACCGGCCGCGAGTAGCCGAGCTTGATGCCTCCGCCTCCTTCTACCCCCGCGCCGAGCCCGGTCGTCCCCGTGTGGAAGAGCAACGGCACCGCGAGCTCGGCCGCAGTCGCCCACAGGTCGTAGAACCGCTTGTCGTTCGGTGCGAACGCCTGCGCGCTCGGATGTAACTTCACGCCGCGGAGGCCGAGGTCACCGACTGCCCGGCGCAGCTCGACGATGGCAGCCTTGCCCTTCCAAGGGTCGACGGACGCGAACCCAACGAACACATCGGGATGACGCTGAACGCACTCGGCAACGAAGTCGTTGGTGACGGGCGGCCTGCCCATGGCGGTCTCCGCGTCCCACGCGAGCAGCACCGCCATGATGTCGTCGGCGCGGAACTCGTCGGCCATCTCATCCACGGTGCGCACGGGGACCTGGGTCCGGAAGTGGCGCTCGGTCGCCTCTTGTAGGGGACCGAGGGCGTCGACGAGGTACTCGCTCGTCGACGGATGGACGTGGACGTCGATGGCCCTCACTCGGCAGCCGCGGCCGCGACCTTCACGCAGTGCCGGCACGGCCGGTAGCCACGGTTGCGCGCCTCGGCCAGCAGGTCGGGGCCGAAGGCCGCAAATCGCTCCGAAGCAAGCAGCTCGTCGATGCCACAGGCGTCGGTGACGTTGTCGAGATCGTGGACGCGCTGGTTGGCCTTGTCGCCCAGCCAGCGGTGGTTTTCGAAGTTCCTCGGTCGGGCCATGAGACTCGCAATCTAGTGGGCACCACGAGGGCTAGTGGGCGCGACGAGGGGCGCCCCACTGGGGCGCCCCTCGCGAGATTTGCTGGAAAGTGACCCGGATTGTCCGTACTACGTCGAGTGGGACGAGCTCCCGACTGGATCGCCTCCGGGCGGTAACTGGTCGGATTCGCCAGGTGGTCCCAGCTGCCGCGCTAGCGGCCAGCCACCTCCAGGGTCCCAAAA
>CAZWDB010000065.1:0-24447 GCA_964632885.1 uncultured Acidimicrobiales bacterium
CGCGGCCACCCGGCCGGCTCACCACAGCGTCATTGTCGCGGAACTTGAGGCAATAACGCACGGAATCCGTGCGTTATTGCCTCAAGTTCAGAGGAGGCGGGCGGTGGCGCGGCGGCCAGGCAGCTTCACTACCTCGATCGCGTTGGGGAGCTGTTCCTTGATGGCGCTGTCGTGGGTGACCACGAGCACTTGGCGGAAGCGGGCCCGCAGGCGCTCGAGCGCGAGCAGCATCCGCTCCTTCCGGTCGTCGTCGAGTGGTCCGAACACCTCGTCGAGCACGAGCAGACCGACCGCCCCGCCGGACTGGAAGCGCACCTGCTCGCTGATCGCCACCCGCAGGGCGAGGTTGGCGAGGTCGGTCTCGGAGCCCGAGAACCGGTCCATTCCGTAGAGCAGGCCGGCGTCGCGGATCTGGATCTCGTAGGTGTCGGGATCTACCTCGAGGCGGTCGTATTCGTGGTCGGTCAGCTCGTCGAAGAGCTCGGCCGCCTGGGCCGACAGGCGCGGGCCTACCCTGCCCACGACCGAGTTCCGGAACGAGTTGAGTAGGTCCGCGACCCGCGCGAGGTGCAACGCGTCGGCGGCGAGGTCGTCGACCTTGGCATGTTGCGCTTCGGCATCGGCCACCCGGGCGGCTGCAGCGTCGGCTTGTGTCTTCGCCTGCACCGCAGCGAGTCGCGACTCTTGGGCGCGCCGGGTGGCGGCGTCGGCGAGCTGCTTGGCTTCGGCGCGCGCCGCGCGCGCCCCCTCCATCGCAGCGGGCTCGAACCCGAGTGCCTGGACCTTCTCGAGCAGTCGTTCGCGACGCTCGGCGGCCTCCTGCATGCGGGTGGTCTCCACTTCGAGGTCGCGCTCGACCGCGGGGCGACGTTCGAGGCGGACCTCGAGAGCGCGGCACTGCTCAGCGACCTTGCGGCGTTTGCCGAGCTCCGCTTTCACCTGCTCGAGCTCGCCTGGTTCCGCCGTCCGTCCGAGCACCGCAACCGCGCGGTCGCGGGCTTCTTCCGCATGGGCACGGCGTCCTTGCACCTTCTCGAATTCCGCCCATGCAGCGCGCGCCGCAAGGTGGCGAGCTTGCTCGGTGTCGAGGGCCGCCTTGGCTTCCCGAGCCGCCGCGACCAGCCGGTCGCGACGTTCTTCCAGGGCGGTCACCTCGGAACGCGCTTCGGTGAGCTCGGCGGCCCGGTGCTCCTGCACCTGCTCGAACGCGTCGCCGAGCGCCTGTCCGCACACTGGACAGTCGGCCTCCCCCGACAACTCACTCGACTTGTGGACCGCGTGCTCTGCTCGTTCGAACGCACCGCGCGCGCCAGCCAGCCGGCCCTCGACCTCCGCGAGCTCGCTCGCGGCCTCTTCCGCCCCGACGCGCAGCGCGTCGAGCGCGGCCTCATCGGGCTCGGCCGGTGCTTCGACGGCAGGCAGCGCTTCCAGGATGCGCTCGGCCTCCACGACCGCCGCCACCAGAGGCACGGTGGCCTCGAGCTCGTCGATACCGGTGGCTTCCGGTGCCAGCTCGGCGACCTGGCTCGCGGCCGCACTCAGCTGGTCGAGTTCGGATTGCAGTGTCTCGACCCGGCGGGCCGCGTCGTCGTGTTCGGCTCGCGCCGACTTGCCCTCGGTGCAGAGCACGTCGTACTCGCGGGCGACGGTGTCGAGGCGCTCATAGGCCTCCTCCGCCTCGGCGAGGCGGGTAGCCGCCGTGGCGGCGGCCGTTTCCTCGGATGCGGCATCGTGGGCGGCGACCTCAGCCGCGCCGGTTGCCTGCTCGGCCCGAGCACGGGCCTCGTCGAGGTCGGGCAGCACCGACCTGACCCGGTCGAGCTGCTTCTCGACCTCGCGGGCGTCCTTCCGCGCGTCGTCTCTTGCGGCGTCGAGGGGTGTGATGCCCAGCAGTTGGAGGACGAGCTTGCGACGTTCCGCGGTGGTGTGATCGGAGAACGCGGCGAGTTGCTTCTGCTCGGCGAACACGGACGCGCGGAACGCGGCGTCGTCGAGGCCGAGCACCGAGTGCACGAACTGCTTGGTGTCTCGCACGCCTTGCGAGACGAGCTGGCGGTCGGCGTGGGCCTCAGCCTTCACGGTGTGATTTACGCCCGAGATGGTGCGCCGCACGAGGTAGAGGTGGCCCTCGTGCTCGAACTCGACCTCCGTTATGCACTCCTGGTTGACATCGGCGGTGCGGACCTGCTCCTTGCCGGTGCGCGACCGACCCCACAACGTCCAGAGCACCGACTCGATCAGGTAGCTCTTGCCGGCGCCGTTCGGCCCGTATACACCGATGAGCCCGCCGGGCAGTTCAAGGTCGAGCTCCTGCTCGAAGACTCGGTAGTTGCGGAGATAGAGGCGGGTGATCAGCATGACGCGCGCATCAGATCGCCGACTCCACTGCCTTCGACATGTAGTCGCGTCCGAGCTGGCGGACGCGGTCGCGATCGAGACCGGTGAGGTCCTGCCCGCCGATGTATTCGTCCCACTGGGCGGGGAGGCTCTGCAGGTCGGGGAGCTGCACGTTGGAGTCGACGCCGATGAAGCTCGGTTCGAGCTTGAGATGAAGAGCCGCCGCGCCCGCCTCGGCGATGGCCTCTCGGTCGAGGAGTCGGTAGACCTCCGGATCGATCCCCTCGAGGTAGAGGCGGGCGATCGCGCCGGCAGGTACCGATGTCGCCCGTTCGACGATGAGGGCTTCGACCTCGGTGTGGGACAGACCGAGAGCCTGGACGGTCTCCAGCGTCACGAGGGGCCGCTGCCCGCTGAGCGGCACGTGCCGGCACTCACCGGTGTCGGTGTCGAGCACGAGGATTCCCTTGGCCTTGTCGGGGTCGTCGGCAAAGGAGAACGTGTCGGTGGACCCCGCGTACCACACGCCCTCTCGCACCTTGGTGTGGAAGTGGTAGTGGCCGAGGAGCACGAAGTCGGACTGCAGCAGGCTCGCATCGACCTCGATCTCGTTGATGTCGGCGTACCGCGGTTCGACCTGGGTGATGCGGGGATGGGTGAGCAGGAGGTTCGACCGGTCGAGGCTGCGGTTGTCGTCGGCGGTTTCCAGTGCCTCGAGGGTCGCCTCCACGGTGAGCATCTGCGGTACGCAGTGCACCGACAGCCCGGGAAGATCGAAGCGCTCGTAGCTGAGACGGTGGGCGAAGTGCATCTCGGGGAACGTGTCGTGGAGGGCGGAGTAGGGACTCCCCGTGCCCGGGAGCCGCGGTGTGTCGTGGTTGCCGCTGATGAGCACGAGCGGGATGCCGTGCGCGCGGATGCGGGCGAGGGCACGCTGGGCGACGCGGAAGCTGCGGTAGGTCGGGCGGGGATGATCGAACACGTCTCCGAGCCATACCACCAGGTCGGGCGATTGCGTCAGAGCGAGGTCGACTGCGGCGGTGAAGCTCTCCTCGAAGTCGTGCTCGCGCTGGTTCACTCCTTCGGGCGTGGTGAGGTTGAGGTAAGAGCGCCCGAGGTGGGCGTCGCCGATCGCCGCGACCCGCATCAGTCGACCAAGGCGGAGACGTTCGGCTGCGCTACGGGCCGCGGTGCGGGCGGCGGAACGGCCTGCTGCACCACGTGATCCCAGAGGTGGATCTTGGCCGGCACCGCGAACGGCGCGGCCAGATTGGCGATGAGGCACTCGCCCGGCATGAGCGTCTGGATCTCCGCGCCCTGCCGGCTGATGTCCTGTTTCGAGCTCGCCCGGAGGATGTTCCGGTCCTTCTCGTCCGCGAGCCCAAGGATGAAGAAGGTGTTGAACTGGCTGAGCAGCTCGCCGTCGAGCAACTTGGGCTGCTGGGTTATGGCGCAGAGACCGACCTTGAACTTGCGGCCCTCCCGTGCCACCCGCGGGAACACGTTGGACTCGCGGTCGGCACTCGCCGAGAGCACCCGCTGGGCCTCTTCGAGGACCACGGCTACGACCGGCAGCCGGTCGTGGGTGGCCGGGTCGTCGAGGAAGGCCGACTGCCAGTGCTCGAGGATCCGGCGCGTGAGGTAGGAGGCGACGAGGACCTCCTCGGTGGAGCCGAGACCACTGACGTCGACGAGGACGACGCGGCCATCGGTGAGGTCGCGCAGTACGGCGGAGCCGACCGACACGCTGGGGTCGGCGGCGATGCACGGCAGGGCGACGATACGGCGGGCGCGGCGGTGCACGACCTGCAGGGTGTTGAGCGCGATCCGTCCGTTGAGCTCGATCTCGCGGAATCCCTGGAGGTCGTCGACCTGGCTGAACGTGAGGAGCCAGGCGAGGCCGTCGCCAGCTGCACCGCCATAGTGGCGTTCGAGCTCGAAGAGAGCTTCTTCCTGGGGGCGGCTCCAGTCATAGGCGGTGCGGAGGTCGTCGACGCTCAGCTCACCAAGGCTCAGCGTGAGGGTGGAGGTGTTGGGTAGCCGGCGGGCGGCGTAGGTGCGCAACCGTTCCGCGGCCCACGGATGGCGGGCCAGGCTGGTGCGGTACTCGCCGTGGGGGTCGACGAGGAGGAGGCCGTAGCGCCCGCCGCGTTGCATCGTCGCTCCGGCGAGCACCTGCATGAGGTTGGACTTTCCCATCCCGGTGGTGGCGAAGATGCCGATGTGGGTCGCGAGGCTGGTGCCGGGGATGCCGACCTCGAAGTCGACCTCGGCTTCGCCGCTGCGCAGCTGGCCGACCGGGAGGTCGCCCATCCGCGAGCGGAGGAACTCGAAGTCGAGCGGCGTCGGCGCAACTACGCGCGAGAACTGCGTCGGGAGGCTCTTGGGTTTGCGGAACTCGTGCCCGCCCCCGCGCGCGGCGGTGAGGTAGCCGAGGCAGTGGCAGGTGGCCACGCGGTAGGTGCGGCGGGCGTTCTCGTACAACGGATGCGCGCCCGAATCGTCCCGGCTGTCGTCGGCCAATAGCGTTCCCGCGACCCGCTCGGCCCAGCCGGGCTCGCGGTGCTCGGTGCCGTAGGTGACGTCGACAACGCGGAACAGATAGCGCCGGTCGGTGGCGTCGTCGACGGCCACGAGCAGCTCGCCGAGGAAGAGGTCTTCGTCGGGCGCCGCCCGGAACACCCCTTCGAGGACGTTCTTGCCGAACAGCCGGCCGCGGGTGTGCGGGATGTGCTCCATTCCGTCCATTTACGCGCGCTCCATCAGGTCGTGGCGGTCGGCGAAGGCGCGCTCACGCACATCGGGCGGGACGCCCGCGTCGTCGAGGAGCTCGTCGAGGCGCATCGCGATCTCCTGGCGGAGCCAGCCTGGGCATGACGCGACCCGGTCGGCGACCGACAACGGATACGGATAGCCGGGGAACGCAGCGTCGTTGGCGACGGCTCCGAGCCGGCCGAGGACAACGGCGGCATCGGCGCCGGCGGGGAGATCGACGCGGAAGGCGAACCGCGCATCGGGATCGAGTTTGGCGGCCACCACCTGGATGCCGCCCGCTACGTCGCCGCGGGTGCGCGCCACGGGAGTCCACCACGGGCTCCGCTCACCGAGGGCTGCGTCGGCCTCGATCTCGAGCTGGCCGAGCAGGGGTGCACCGCCGCGGGAGAGCGATGAGTGCTTTGTGACCGCCGCAAGGGTGACGTCGCTCTCGGCTGCGAGGTCGAGAAGGTGGGTGAGGTAACTGGACGGGATCCGCCAGTCGGGCTGGAGGTCGCCGTCGATCAGAACGAGGGCACCACGGTCGGCTTCGGCAACGGACCTCTCCACCGCGTCCCACTCCCAGCGATCGCGGAGCAGGTTGACGTCGACGGAGCTGTCGGCCGGCAACGGCAGGCCGAGCGCGACGAGCGCGGCGACCCGCTGGTCGAGGCCTCCGAGAAGGTGGGCGCGCAGTTCGCCTTCCTCCTCGAGCTGGCAGGCTCCGCCGCGGAAGCGGACTCGTGACGCCCGCGTCACGAGCACCTGAAGGCATCTTGCGTCGGCTACGAGCGCCTGGCCGCCGTCGACCGCCCACACGTCGGCGGGGGCCGGCTGGGGTGCGAGGGGACGAGGCGCGATGTCGTCGGCGAATTCCAGGTCGCTCCCCGTAGGATCGGCCAGGCCGCGTCCCTCGCCGAGAAGCAGAGCAGCCAGGCGGGTCGCGGCGTCATCGAGCGTCGTGGTCACGGTTCCGAGAGTGGCAGACGGGTGTGACATCGACAACTACATCAGTGTAATTCGCAGCGTTCCGGCTTGTGGGGCACAATTCGGTTCATGCCCCGGCCGATCTGGACGGGCTCGATCTCCTTCGGGCTCGTGAACGTGCCTGTGAAGCTGTTCACAGCCGTGTCCTCCAAGGACGTGCGCTTCAACCAGCTGCACAGCAAGGACAACGCCCGAATCCGCCAGCAGCGGGTGAACGCCGTGACCGGCGACGAGGTTCCCTACGACGAGATCGTCAAGGGATATGAGGTCGGGCCTGACACCTATGTCGTGATCGAACCGGCTGAGCTCGACAGCCTCGACCCGAAGTCGACCAAGACGATCGACATCGAGGAATTCGTCCACCTCGACCAGATCGATCCCATCTACTTCGAGCGGCCCTACTACCTGGTTCCCGACCAGCGGTCCGCCAAGCCATACAAGTTGTTGGCCGACGCCATCGAAGAGAGCGGCAAGGTCGCCATCGCGCGCTTCGTCCTGCGCACGAAGGAGTACTTGGCTGCGATCCGGTCAGTCGACGGCGTGCTCGTGATATCGACGATGCTCTACTTCGACGAGGTCGTGCCACCCGAAGAGCTCGACGGTCTTCCCGACGCCGACATCGAGGTGAGCGAGAAGGAAGTCAAGATGGCCCAGTCGCTCATCGACTCGATGACGGCCGACGACTTCGAGCCCGAGAAGTACCACGACACCTACCGGGAGAAGGTCCTCGAACTGATCGAGAAGAAAGCCGCGGGCGAGGTCATTTCCGCACCCGCCGAGGAAGAGGCCCAGACCCCAGTCGGCGACCTGATGGCCGCGCTCGAGGCGAGCGTCGCGGCCGCCAAGTCGCGTCGCTCCGACGAGTGAGTCCTGCAAAAGGGTCGACCCAAGTCGAGGTCGGAGGGCGCCAGGTCTCGCTCTCGAACCTCGACAAGGTGCTCTATCCCTCCGTGGGCTTTACCAAGGGACAGGTGATCGACTATTACGCGCGGGTCGCTCCGACTCTGGTGCGCCACGCCGAGGGACGGCCCATGACGCTCAAGCGCTATCCCAACGGCGTCGACCAGAAGTTCTTCTTCGAGAAGAATTGCCCAAGCCACCGCCCTGACTTCGTTGAGGTGGCGCCGGTGTGGAGCGGGCACAGCAAGCGCACCATCAACTTCTGTCTGGTCAACGAGGTCGCCACCGTGGTGTGGCTCGCCAACATGGCGGCGCTCGAACAGCACGCGTCGCTATCGGTGGCTCCCGCCATCGACGCGCCCACCGCGGTGGTGTTCGACCTCGATCCCGGTCCGCCCGCGGGGCTGGCCGAGTGCTGTGAAGTGGCATTGTCGATCCGTGAGCTCCTCGGCCACCTCGGGTTGGAGGTGATCGCCAAGACGTCCGGACAGAAGGGCATGCAGCTCTATGTCCCCCTCAACACGGCCACGACCTACGAGGCCACGAAGCCCTTCGCCCTCACGGTTGCCCAATACATGGAGCGCGAGCACCCGAAGCTGGTGGTGTCGAACATGGCCAAAGACATTCGGAAGGGGAAGGTGTTCATCGACTGGAGCCAGAACGACGAACACAAGACCACGGTGCAGGTCTACTCGTTGCGGGCGACGGAGCGGCCCATGGTTTCGACCCCCGTGTCATGGGACGAGGTCGAGACGGGCGACCCCAACGCCCTCCGCTTCGATTCTGACGCTGTCCTTGACCGTATCGACCGGCTGGGCGACCTGTTCGCCCCGTTTGTCGAGCTTCGCCAGGAGCTTCCCGACCTCCAACCGAGCTAACTCGGGAGGTCAGTGGCCGTGGAAGACGGGTTGCCGCTTCTCGAAGAACGCCTTGCGCGCCTCCTGGGCGTCGTCGCTCCGGAAGGCCCGCTGGATGTTCGACAATTCGAAGCGGACGTGCGACTCGAGATCGATCGACGTGGTGGCCTTGACGAGTGTCCGCTTCGTGAGGCGAGCGGTGATCGGGGAGCGGTCGGCGAGCAGCGCGCAATACGACGTGAGCCTTTCGGCGAAGCGGTCGTCGTCGACTAGCTCTCCCACCAGGCCCATCCGAAGTGCTTCGGGACCGTCGACGGTGCGGTTCTCGAGAAGGAACCTCATCGCCTGCTCGTATCCGATCGCCTGGGGAAGTGTCCACGTGAGGCCGCCGTCGGGTGACCCGCCGATCCGCGGGTACCCCGCGATGAAGCGGAGCCCTTGGGCGCCGAGCCGGATGTCGCACGCCATGGCGAGCGACATGCCGGCGCCCGCCGCGACGCCGTTGACGCCGCCCACGATCGGCTTCTCGCAGAGCATCCTGAGAACGAGCGGGAACCGGCCGACCCAGCCGATGTCGTCGAGCTGCTCGTCCTGGGCCGACAGCGGGGACGAGCCGTCGCCGGTGCCGGACAGATCGAGGCCGGAGCAGAACGCGTCGCCGGTACCGGTGATCGCTATAACCCACACGTCGTCGTCGCGCGCCGCTTCCTCGACCGCGGTCACCACCGCCCACGCCAGCTCGTTGCTCAGCGCGTTCTTCTTCTCCGGTCGGTTAAGGCGGATCGTCCGGACTCGCCCGTCGGTAGTGATCTCACAGACGCTCATGCCGGCAGCGTAGGCCGGTCGTCGTCGCGGCGATGACGCCAAGTTTCGCCCCGTTAGTCCTTTCAAGTTCGGCCGCGGTCAAGTAGGGATGACGGGTGGTCGAATATGGAGAGGTGACGAGCCCGTCTTCTGCACCGCCGCGCCCCGCCTCCTTCGCAGCCACCGCCGAGCTGGTCGACCGGCTTACGGCGAACGTTGCCAGCGTCATCCGCGGGAAGCACGAGGCCATCCGGCTCAGCCTCGTCGCCATGCTGTCCGGCCACCATCTCCTCCTCGAAGACGTGCCTGGCGTCGGCAAGACGCTCCTCGCCAAGGCCATCGCGCGGTCGGTGGAGGGATCCTTCCGCCGGATTCAGGGCACCCCCGACCTGCTGCCTGCCGAGATGACAGGAGTTTCGGTGTACCACCGTGAGCGGGGTGACTGGGAGTTCCGGCCCGGTCCCATCTTCGCCAACGTGGTGCTGGTCGACGAGATCAACCGCGCGACCCCCCGATCGCAGTCCGCGCTGCTCGAAGCGATGGAGGAGCGTCAGGTCACCGTCGACGGTGAGACGTGGCCGTTGCCGCAACCGTTCTTCGTGGTGGCCACCCAGAACCCGGTCGAGCAGGTAGGGACGTTTCCTCTGGTGGAGGGACAGCGGGACCGGTTCGGCCTCATCGTCGAGCTCGGGCACCCGCCGCGAGCTGCGGAGCGCGAACTCCTTCTCGGCACGGGCGGCAGCGACTCTCTTGGCGGCGTGCAGCCGGTGTGCACGACCCATGACCTCGGAACCGCAATCGCCACCATCCGCGGCGTCTTCTGCACGCCCGCCGTCGCCGACTACGTGATCGACGTCGTCGCCGGGACTCGGTCTCACCGAGACATAGTGCTGGGCGCCAGCGCGCGGGCGAGCCTCTCGCTCCTACACGCCGCCAAGGCATACGCCGCCATGTCGGGGCGCCACTTCGTCGTTCCCGACGACGTGCAAGCGGTTGCCACCGCCGTGCTGTCGCACCGCATCATCCTCGCAGGAGGCACCGACCTCCACGCGAGCATCGCCTTGGTGCGCAGGCTGCTGGAGACGACGCCGGTCCCCCGCGGATGAGGCCACTACGCGGGTCGCGCTGGCCGCGACCTGCCGCGGTCAGCCGGTCGGCCATCGCCAGCGGTGCGGTCGGCCTCGGGCTCGTGGGCATCGCCCGGACTACCGGCGCGGGCTGGTTGATGGTGCTGGTGTCCGGCCTGGCTGCCCTCTTCGTCATCGCCGCAGTAGCACCCGCGCTGGGCCTCGCTACGACGAAGCTGGTGGCGAGCGCGCCGCGCGACGGCACGGTGGGCCGGCCCCTGCTGCTGACGGTGCAGCTCGCGCGCCGCAGCGCGCCGGTGAAGGTCCGTGCGGTCCAACCGCCTGGTGACTGGGCGGGCGCGCAGGGTCCGATGGACGGTCAGCTCGTTGCCACTCCGGAGCGGCGCGGTCTCGTGACCGCGTTGCGGCTCGAGGTGCGGTCAGGCTCTCCGGTCGGTTTGTTTTGGTGGAAGCGCACCTATGAGGTCGCCCTCGACCGTCCCCTCGAGGTAGGGCCGCGACCGCGCGAGACGCCGATACCCAGGCTCGCGTCCAGTGTCCTCGGGGGTGAGCGCGATCGACGGACTGCGGCGGCCCCAGACGACCTCGTGCGCAGCGTGCGTGAGTACACGGCCGGCGACCCGATCAAGTTGGTGCACTGGCCAGCATCGGCGCGCGCGGGCGAGCTAGTGGTGAAGGAGCTCGAGTCACCTGACCGTCCGTCGCTCGCGATAGCTGTCGACCTGCGGGCACCCGCGCCCGCGGCTGAAGAGCACGCCGCGCAGGCGGCGGGACTCGCCCTCGCCGCGCTGGCGGGCGGTTACGCCGTCACGCTGCTGACTGCAGAGGCGCGCGGTCCCGTCGCGGCGTTGGTGGCGACACCGATCGACGTCAGTCGCCGGCTGGCCCGTGCGATCGCGGGTCCGTTGCCTGATCTACCGGCGCGAGCGCGTGGCGCCACCGTGGTCGAGGTCGGACCATGACGGCCGAGGGAGGACTGGTCGGCGCGATAAAGCGGGCGAACGCAACGCGCAAGCCCGAGGAGTCGGTGCCCCTCCGTGTCGCGGTGCTGGTCGCGGTGCTCGCCGCCACGTCGGCAACACTGGCGAACGGCGTCGGCGGGGCATCCTTGCGCCTCGCGGCGACCGCAGGCATAGCCCTTGGTTTTGCCTATTCGCACCGGGCGCGCGAACGCGACAGCTATCTGTTGAAGGCGGGACTGGCAATCGGTGTCGTAATCGCGTTCGGCGGGTTCCTCCGGTCACTCAGCGGCGTCGAAGCCGGTCTTTTCCTCCAGGTTCAGATCCCACTAGCGGAGCTCTTCCTGTGGGTTCAGGTCCTCCACTCCCTCGACGTCCCAGCGCGGCGTGACCTCCACTTCTCCCTGCTGTCGAGCTTCGTGCTCATCGGCGTCGCCGGCGTGCTGTCGCGGTCGTCCGGTCTGCTGGTGTACGTCGTGGTGTGGGGCGCGGCGGCAGTGGTTGCGCTCGCGTTGTCGTATCGCAGCGCCCTGGCGGAGTTGCCGGCTGTGGGGCATCGCTCGAGGGCACCCGGCACGGTGCGTCTGTCCCGACCGAGCGCGTCTCGGATCGTGACGGTCGCCGTGTTGCTCGTGGTGGTGTCGATCGGCGCGCTGTTCCTCGTGCCTTCTGCCGGCGCGGGCCGAGCGGTGGCTTTCCCCGCCGAGCTGGCGCGGGTCGTGCCGGTCCCGAACGCCGGCGGGCTCGCCAACCCGTCGCTGGGCGCCGAGGGTGACCCCTCCGGCGGCGACGACCCTTCCTCGCCCGATCGGACCTCGTTCGGCTACTTCGGGTTCGCCTCGTCACTCGACACCTCAGTGCGGGGACGACCCGACAACACTCTCGTGATGCGGGTGCGCGCCGAGCGGCCCGACTTCTGGCGGGGTCAGTCGTTCGACTCCTGGGACGGACGCATATGGCGTCAGACCGACGACGAGCCGACCACTGTGCGCGGATTCTCTCCGATCGACATCCCGCCGACCGTCGAGGACTCCCTCGTGGGCCTCAACAGAGGCGAGGACTTCGTCCAGACCGTGTACGTCGAGCGGTCGGGGCCAAACCTGATCTTCGCCGCCTACGCGCCTGCCCAGCTCTACTTCAGCGACCGTACCGTCTTCCAACTCTCGGACGGCACGGTCCGGACCGGCGTGCAGCTCGATCAGGGCGCGGTGTACACCGTCGTGAGCAGACGCCACACCGTCACCGCCGATGACCTGCGCAGGTCCGACACTGCTCCCGTCGGGCTTCCTCCGCATCTGGATGCGAGGTACACCCAGCTGCCCGGTGTGCCGTCCCGTGTCACCGACCTCGCCGCGCGCGTAGCCGCCGGAGCACCGACGACCTACGACAAGGTGCTGGCCCTCGAGGACTGGATGGCCACGAACACGACCTACACCCTCGACATTCCGCCCCTCCCGCCCGGTGCCGATGCCGTCGAGCAGTTCCTGTTCGTCGACCGCCAAGGCTTCTGCGAGCAGATCGCGACTTCGCTCGTGGTGATGCTGCGGTCGCTCGGCATCCCTGCCCGCCTCACGGCCGGCTACGTGCCGGGACAGCGCAACCCGTTCACCGGGCTCTACGAGGTGCGCGGGAGCGACGCCCACGCGTGGGCCGAGGTGTGGTTCCCCGGCATCGGCTGGCAAGCCTTCGATCCCACCGCGAGTGTTCCGCTGTCGGGCGACTCCGTCCCTTCCTCAGCGGGCGCCGGGCTGTTCCGCTACCTCGGGGCCCACCTTCCCGGTATGCCCGACTGGGGTCAGGAGGCCGCCACCGCCAGCCTGGCGTTGACGGGCCTCGTCGGCGCGGGCGTCATGCTGCGGCGATGGGCGGCGGCCCGCCGCCGGGCCGCCGCACGGGCGTGGGCCGATCGCATGCTCGATGACCTGGAAGCCCTCGGCCGCACTCACGGTCGGCCCCGTCGTCCGGCCGAGAGCGCCACCCGGTATGCCGCGGCCCTCCGCCGGACGGCGCTCGACGATGACCGGATCGTCCGAGTGGGCGCCGCCATCGATGCCGACGCCTTCGGTGGGGAGCCCCACGACACCGATGCCCGCGCATGGGTCGAGTCGGTCCTCACGAACCTGAGGCAGTAGAGGATCAGAAGTCGAGGGAGGACAGCTCCGGCAGCCAGTCGCGTGCCCGGTCCACCGCCGTCCGCCAGCGGTCGCGATCGGTCACGCGACTTGGCTCGACCACGCGAGCAGGCTGCCAGGTAGACGCGATCTCGCCGACGTCACGCCAAGTGCCGACCGCGAGTCCGGCGAGGAAGGCGGCTCCCAGCGTCGTCGCTTCTACCACCGGTGACACCTCGACTGGTCGGGAGACCGCGTTGGCGAGCTCCTGGACGAACGTGGTGTTGGCACTCATCCCGCCATCGACCCGCAAGGCGGGGATCCCTAGACCGGCGTCGGCTTCCGCCGCTTCGACCAGGTCGGCGCCGCGATGGGCGATGCCTTCGAGAACGGCACGGACGAGCTCGGCCCGACCTGTGCCGCGGGTGAGGCCCACGAATGTGCCGCGAGCCCCGAAGTCCCAATGGGGCGCACCGAGACCGAGCAGCGCCGGCACGAACCACACGCCGCCGGTGTCGCCGGCCGAAGCGGCGACCGCGTCCGACTCCGCCGCGCTACCGATGATGCCGAGATCGTCGCGGAGCCACTCGACCGCCGTGCCCGCCGACAGCATGGCCGCCTCCACACCCCAGGTGAGCTCGCCTCCGAGCCGCCACGCGATCACCGGAAAGGAGCCCGACCGGCCGCGGGTCTCGAAGCTCGGACGGTCGGGACCGATGGCGACGTCGAGCATGCCCCCGGTACCGAAGGTGACCTTGGCGAGCCCCGGCACCGTACAGCCCTGCCCCATCAACGATGCCTGCTGGTCGCCGGCAATCCCCGCGATCGGTGGAGATCCCTCGAGCGCTTCCGCGGTGCCGCACACCCCGCTCGAGTCGACGATCGCGGGGAGCGCCGCCGCGGGGATGCGGAGCACCTCGAGGGGCTTGTCATCCCAACCGGTGCCGTCCTTGCGGAGGAGGTCGGTGAGCCCGGCGTTGCTGGGATCGGTGACATGGCTCGTGCCGCTGCTCAGCGTCCACGCGATCCAGGAGTCGACCGTCCCGATGCACAGGTCGCGTTCGCGTTCGGGATCGGCCATGTCGATGAGGAAGGCCGCCTTCGTCGCCGAGGTATTCGGAGCTACCCGGAGGCCCTGGTCGCGCAAGGCGAGGCACATGCCGACCGTTCGGAGGTCCTGCCACCCGACAGCTGGTCCTACTGGTTCACCAGTGCGGCGGTCCCACACGACCGTCGATGCGCGCTGGTTGGCGATGCCTACAGCGTCGACCGGTCCGCCTTCGGCAAGAGCAGCGCGGGCGACGTCGAGGGCCGCGCTCGCCATACGCGCCGCGTCGAACTGCACGAAGCCTTGCATCGGACTCTCGGGGAGCACCTCGACGTGGTGGACGGTGTCGATGCTGGCGTCCGGGCGGACGATCGCGGCGCGCACCCCGCTTGTGCCGACGTCGACGACAAGGATGCTCACGGCCAGAGCGCCTCGCCGAACGGTGACGGGAGGCCGAGCTTGCCGGGGTTGAGGATGCCGTTGGGATCAAGGGCAGCCTTCACCGCGGTCAGTACGCCCAGACCGGAGCCGAGCGCGCCCGCCATGAACCTGTCTCGGTTGAGTCCCACGCCGTGGTGGTGACTGATCGCGCCGCCGTGAGCGAGGGTCGCGGCGGTGAGTGCGTCCCAGGCTTCGCGGTAGTAACGCTCGGCGTCGTCCGGTGCGGGCTGGCCCGCGAACGTGAAGTACAGGCAGGCGCCGTCGGTGTAGGCGTGGGACTGGTGGGCGGACGCGACCCAAGTGCCGTCGACCGCCTTCACCGCGTTGACCGCGTCTCGGTACAGCCCGGGCAGCGCAGCCCACTTCGCAGCCACCTCGCAGGTGTCGACGACGAAGCCTCCTTCGACCGCCGTACCGAGGCCGGAGACGTCATTCCTGTGGTCGAGCCACCGCTGCACCAGCGCAGCGTCGAGCGCCGTCGCGTCGTGACACTCGCTCGCGGCCACCTGCATCCCCGCGTTGACGAGGTCGGGATCACCCTCGTCGAGCACGATCAGGACGGAAGTGTCCTCGACGTCGAAGCTTCGACGGGACTCGCGCTCGTCGTACAACCGCAGCACCGCAGGGGTCGCGCCCCGTCGCAGGATTCGCCGGCACGCGTCGAGGCCCGACACGAAGTCGGAGAAGCCGAAGGCGGCGCGCCGCTCCGCCACCGGGGCGGGGTGGGCGCGCAGCGTGATCGCGGTGACGACGCCGAGCGTGCCCTCGCTACCGACGAAGAGTTGCGTGAGGTCCGGACCGGTCGCGGCGCGTGGTGCCTCCCCGCCGGTGTGCACGATCGTGCCGTCCGCGAGCACGACTTCTAGGCCGGCGGTCATGTCCTCGATCTTCCCGTAGCGGGTGGAGTATTGGCCTGCGGAGCGGCAGGCTACCCAGCCGCCGACCGTCGACAACGCGATCGACTGCGGCCAGTGCCCAAGGGTGAGCCCGTGCTCAGCCCGCAAGGTCGCCTCGAGGCTGTCGCCGAAAGTGCCCGCGCCGACCTCGACGAGGAGCGACGCGTCGTCGACTTCGATCGGACGCGTAAGCCCCGTGGTGTCGAGCGCGATCCCGCCGTGGACCGG
Organism: uncultured Acidimicrobiales bacterium; assembly: GCA_964632885.1. GTDB lineage: Bacteria > Actinomycetota > Acidimicrobiia > Acidimicrobiales > CAZWDB01 > CAZWDB01. Next base: position 15,411 of record CAZWDB010000065.1, read on the forward strand.
GACCACACCGCCACAGACTCCGCTTCGTCCCCCGCCCGCGGTCACCGGGACACCGGCGTCGTCACACACCCGGAGCACAGCAGACACATCGGAGGCCCCGGTCGGGCGCACGACCGCGGCCGGTACCGCCGGTGTCTCGCCACGATGGGCCCACACGAGCGCGAGTGGCCACCAGTCCCGCCCTGCAGCGGTGCGCGACTCGACGGCGACGTCGACGGGGCAGATCTCTCCGAGGCGGGCCAGCAGGGCGTCATCGACCGCGACGACAGTGGCACCAGCGAAGCGAGTGGTGTCGGGACCGCCGGCACCGAACTGGATCGGGTTGGTGGCTCGAGGAGGTAGTGCGCTGTCGGTCATGCCGGCAGGCCGGCCGCGCCGCGCTCCACCGCCAGCACTTCACGCACCGCGTCGGCCTCCCGCTGGGTCACCTGCGGATTCCACCCAAGCTCGGGCGCCAAAAGGCGGGCGACGTCGGCAGCCGCCGCGGCGGTCGCGGTCGCGTCGAGGAGGGCAGCCCGGGTGCGGCGGAGGAGGACATCATCGAGGTGACAGGCCATCTCGTAGCGCGTGGCGTACACCGCCTCCGCCCGGAGGTATGGCAGGTCCGGAACGAGTGGGCGAGCTAGCTCGGGATCGGCTTCGATCATCGCGAGCACTGTCCGTGCCTCCCCGCCGTAGCGAGCCAGTAGGTGGTCGAGGACTTCCCGGCTGACGCCGAGCCGGTGGGGCGCGTCGTCCTCACTCAACGGGCCCAGTCCTTCGATGCCGCGGAGGCCGAGGCGCTTAGTGACACAGCGGCGCCGGACGCCGAGGCGACGAGTCGCCAGGTCGACGGTGTCCTCGGCCATCTTCCGGTAGGTGGTGAGCTTTCCGCCTGTCACGGTGATGAGGCCGCTGCGCGCCTCGCTCACGGCGTGACGGCGGGACAGATCGGCAGTGCGCTCTGACCCGGCGCCCTTCACGAGTGGCCGCAGACCTGCCCAAGTGGCGAGCACGTCACGCTCGGTCAGGTCGCCGGTGAAAAAGGTGTTGAGGGCGTTGAGGCAGTAGGCCACGTCGTCGGAGGTGCACCGCGGTTCGCTCAGATCGCCGTCGTAGGCGGTGTCGGTGGTACCCACATAGACCCGATCGTTCCACGGGATCACAAAGATGGAGCGCCGGTCCTTGGGCACTGGAACGACGGCGGCGATATCGCACGGAAGCCGCTCCCGCGGCAGGGTCAGGTGGATTCCTTTCGCCGGGTGCAGCGTGCCCGACTCGTCCGGCTCGTCGAGTGAGCGCACGTCGTCGGCCCACACGCCCGTGGCGTTGACTACGACGCGAGCGCGCACGGTGATGTCGTCCCCGTCGCCTCGGTGGACGACGGCGCCGTTCACGCGGCCATCGTGGTCCTTGGTCAACCCCTTTACCCCGGCATAGTTGGCGGCGACTGCGCCCCAGTTCAGCGCGGCGGTGCGAAGGACCGTGAGCGTGAGACGGGCATCGTCGGCCCGGGCGTCCCAGTACATGAAGCCGGCGGTGACTACCTCACGACGCAGGGTCGGCAGGTGCGACATCACCTCGTCGACCGGGAGGCGGCGGTGGCGGCGACCAATGCGGAGTCCGCCGGTTACGTCGTAGAGCCACAGCGCGGTGCTGTAGGCCTTGGCGACCGCCTTGCTCGCGACGCCGTCGCGGCCGAACAACGGGATCAGAAACGCGAGCGGCGTGACCAGGTGCGGCGCGTTCTCGAGGAGACGTTGGCGTTCCCGCAGGTTCTCGTAGACGAGCAGGTACTCCTTCTGCTGCAGGTACCGCAGCCCACCGTGCACCAGCTTTGACGACTTCGACGACGTGCCGGACCCGAAGTCGTCTCGTTCGACGACAGCGGTTCTCAGACCGCGGCTGGCAGCGTCGAGCGCGACGCCCGCACCGGTGATCCCGCCGCCGATGACGAGAAGGTCGAATTCCTCGGCCGACAGCCGCGCGAGCGCGGCGTCGCGGTCGAAGCTGGTGCGGGGACCAGGCGTCATCACTCCATCAGCACCCCGGCAGCCATCACGTGTTCAGCTGGCTATAGGGAGTTCGGAGCCCGTCTCGCAGCAACTCGGGCATGGCGCGGCGACCGTGGGCTAGCAGGCCCACCCCGAGGATGAGGTACGCGATTGAGAACCCGATCAGCTCGGTGTTGTGCCAGTTTTCGGGCACCACCGCTCCCAAGGCGAACTGCGCCGTGAAGAGGACGAAGAGCGCCCACGCCTCGCGTACCGACATCGACAGGTTCATGAGGATGGCTACAGCGAACACCGATTGAGCGGCTGTCAACAAGACCTCATTTTGCTGGCGCTCGATGATCGGCAGGCCATGGACGCTCGACGAGGCGATGGCGAAGGCGATCGGCAACGTGCCGACCAGGAGCGTCCACTGGTTCACCTTTGACGAGACGAGAGTACCGAGTCCCGCGCTGGTGTTGAGGCGCCAGGCGTAGAGGCCCGCGACGAGGAGTTCCGGCGCCTCGGAGGCCAGCGGCGCCAGCCACTGGACGAGGAAGAACTCGCCGATCCCGAGCGTCTTGCCCGTTTCGACCAGTGCCTCGGCGAAGTGCTCGGCGACGAGGAAGATCACCAGCGCAGCAAAGAAGAACATCCCCACTACCGACGCGCGGCGGCCGACGGTGGAGAAGTTCCCGATCCACCGCGCCGGACCGACCAGGTGGGGTTCCTCGGCGGGCGCCCGCGCGATTCGGATCGTGTAGAGCAGGAAGATAGACACGAGGACGGCCGCGTCGACGAGAGTGATCGAGCTCTTGAACGGCAGGCTCAGCGAGTAGATGCAGGCGAGGCTCAGGAAGGCAAGCTCGACGGAGTGGGAGCGCTCGAGGGTGATCCCCGTGAACGGGGTTCCGTGCTTGCGGCGCCAGCGGTACCAGGCGATGAAGACGACCGCGCTCCACCCGATCCCGATGAGAAGACGATTGGCCCCTGTCATGTTGGCCAGGGCGAGCGAACAGTTCGACTCCTCTACACCGACCATCGCCGGGTTCTGGCACACCGCGCCCCAGACCTCGAAGTCGTTGCCGCCCTTGATGGCGAACACGAGGTCAACCGCATACTCGGGCAAAACGGCGATGAGTGCGAGGATGGCGATCGCCAGTCCGGCGGAGATGTCGAGCTGGGCGGCTTCCGCTGCCCACGACAGCAGAAAGGCCGCGCCGACGATGCCGAGGCCGTACAGGAGCGCGTCGAGCGGATCGGTCGTATGCGCGCCGCTTACCCGGAGGAATATCCCGGGTGCGGTGACCAGGACGGCCAGGGCGATCGAGACCTGCTGGCGTCCCGCGTGGATGTCGTGAAGATCCTCGTCCGTCGTCGTCACGGGGCCGCATCCTAAGGTCGACCGATCGGTGGTACTCAAACCGGACAGACCGCCAGCCGGCGGGCATCCCGGCAGGTGTCCTCAGGAGTCCGCCGGATCGTGCCGATAAGGGGTACGTGCACTGCGAGAAGTGCGGCCGCGTCCTAAATCGCGCGACCGGGAAGTGTGTCTGCGACGGCTTGTCGACGGGTTCAAACCCGGACTCACCTGCCGCGCCCGAGCGGCGGCCGGGTCGACCCGATCCTTTCGGGGCGCAGTCCGGCGGCAACAATCCCATCGCGCTCACGCCGTCTGGCGTGCCGGCTGCACCGCGCGAGCGGCGCCCTTCACCTCCGCCCGTGCCGCCAAGCCCTAACGGCCGCCCCGCTGCCCCCGCCCCTCCATCGAAAGCGCCGGGCGCGGCCCCGTCCGCTCCCAGGCCCGCGTCCGTTCCCAGGCCCGCGTCCGCTCCCAGGCCCGCGTCCGCTCCCAGGCCCGCGTCCGCTCCCAGGCCCCCCGCCCCACCGTCCTCGACCCCTGCCGCGCCCCCTCCTCCTCAGCCGCCCGCCGCGCCGGTACCGCCGCCTCCCCCCGCTCCCAGTCACACGCCGCGACCACCCAGCAGCCCGATGCCTGGTTCGACTCCCACCCAGCCCGGGGCGACGACCCGCGTTCTCGACTCGCCCTTCGCGTCGGAACCCGTCCATGTGCCCAAGGCGATCGTCGGGGCCGCGACCGGACGGATTCCCTGGCACCGCGGGCACGACCTCTTCGTGTTCCCGGATCGGATCATCCTCAGCAAGGTCGGACGCCAGTCATATCTGCCGAGCGCGACCAAGCGGCGCCTCACCCAGGACGGCCGGCTCACCGCGGGGATGCTCGCCATCCGGAAGAAGAGCCGAGTGCTCGATGTCAACGGGATCACCGACGTGGACATCTGGCGGAAGCCGAGCGGTGGACGAGCGACCTTCTGGATGTCGAACGGATCCCACGTCGATTTCGACTGGTTGTCGTTCCGGAACACCCAGGATCCCGAGGATCTGATCAACAAGGTGCTCTTCGACCGCGTCGATCGGGTCGAGCCCCGGCTGTCCGGCTTCGTCTGGGGCATCGTGGCTCGGGTCGCGCTCACTGTCGCCATGGTCACCTTGCTCGTGGCAGCTGGCATCGGCGCCTTCGTCGGCGCGAGCACGTTCCTCGACGACGGTCCCCCTCCGCCCCCGCCGCCTCCGCCCCCGACGACGTTGCCTGCCAATGTGCAGGCCGCTCAGGCTGAACTCGCGCAGGCGTGCCCGGCGTGGCACGGGTTCGAGGGTCGGAGTGGGCTGGGTGACCGACCCGCGCCCGCTGACCTGAAGCCGGTCGTCGACGGAATGCGAAGTCACTTCGACGCCGCCGCCGCCGCGGTCGCCGCCGACTACGAGGCGGCACGCGACGAGCTCGTGTGGCTCCAGGACTACGCCAATCGCACCAACGAGATGGCCGTTCGTGAGGCCGCGGCACGCGTCCGCTTCGCGATGAACGCCGTCGACGGCGCCTGCCGCGGCATCTGACCGACCGAGCCCGAGGCCATAACGCCGATACCCGGGCAGATACCGGCGTTAGGGCATGAAGCGCCCTGTTGAACGGCGTTGAACAGCAATTGGGGCTGGTTGGGCCTGGAAATTCGCAGGTGGGGTGGCCCATAATGCGGCCGCGTGCCAGTTGGCGACCGTGAATGCCCCCGATATCCGGAGGGTAAGGATGCCCACGCCGCTCTCCCGATATCTGAACCAGAGGATGTGATCCCCCCTGATCGAGCAGTCCTGGCGGCAGCAGGCCGCCTGCCGAGGCGTCGAACCCGAGGTCTTCTTCCCAGCCTCTGAGGAGGGGGCCGAGATGGCGAAGGCGATCTGTGGCACCTGCCACGTCCGCCAGCCTTGCCTCGAGTTTGCCCTCGACCGGCGTGAGCGAGACGGCGTGTGGGGTGGCGCCACGGAGAAGGAGCGGCGCCGCATGCTGCGGCAGCGGCGAAAGACCGCCTGAGGCTGCGTCCGCGGCGGGACCGCAGGCGGCGGTAGGTTCACCTTCATGGACTTCGAGCTGCCCGACGAACTCGCCGAGCTCCAAGAGACCTGCCGGCGCATCGCCCAGGACAAGGTGAAGCCGCGCGCCCGTGAGATCGACGAGACGGGGGAGTATCCCCAAGACGTCTTCGACGTCTTCCGTGACGCCGGTCTGCTCGGCTTGTGTATACCCGCCGAATACGGCGGAGGCGGCGCCGGCATTCTCGGACTCACCATCGCGATCGAGGAAGTAGCCAAGTACTCGAACACCGCGGCGCTGATGTTGTTGCTCACCCGTCTCCCGACCGGGCCCGTGATGATCGCGGGCTCCGAGGAGCAGAAGCGCAAGTACCTGCCCGGCATCGCCGACGGCTCCCACCGCGCCGCGTTCGGCCTGTCGGAGCCCCAGGCGGGCAGCGACGTCATGGGGATGCGCACCAAGGCGACGCCGGGCTCGGACGGTAGCTGGGTTCTCAACGGCACCAAGTGCTGGATGTCGGGCGTTGTGCAAGCCGACTGGTACACCGTCTTCGCCAAGACGGCCGAGGATGTGACCGCCCGGCGCCACGACGCCGTCACCGCGTTCATCGTCGAGCGCAGCTGGGACGGAGTCGACGTCGGCTCGACCGACAGAAAGATGGGTGTCCGCGGTGTCGACACCGGCGAGCTTCTGCTATCCGACGTTCGCGTGCCCGCGGAGAACGTCATCGGCGAAGTTGGCGGGTTCCGTCTCGCGATGCTCGGGCTCAACTCGATGCGCCCGATCGTGGCGGCTCGAGGTATCGGCCTTGCCGAGGGGGCACTGATGTATGCCACCGACTACGTCCAGCACCGGGAGGCCTTCAGGCAGACGATCGCCGACTTCCAGGGCATCCAGTGGGAGATCGCCAAGCTCGCGACTGAGATCGAGGCCGCCCGCCTGCTGACCTACCGCTCGGCATGGCTCGCCGACCAGGGCAAATTCACGAAGGAGTGGGTGCCGTTCCTGTCGATGGCCAAGTACTACGCCACCGAGCTCGCCGTGAACGCCTCGAACGTGTGTCTGCAGCTGCTGGGCGCGGCCGGCTACATGAAGGACCACCCGATGGAGCTCTACTACCGCGACGCCAAGCAGCTCACGATCGTCGAGGGCACGACCCAGGTCCAGCTCGGCCTTATCGCTCGCGGCGTTCTCGACCGCGACCTGTGGTGGGACTGACGGCGTGGGCGAGGTGAGCTTGGAAGAGCTGGGCGGATGGCCTGCTGTCCTAGGACCCCTGGTGCGGGGCGAGGACCTTAGCGACGCAGCCGCCGCGGCTGCGCTCACGGAGATTCTCGAGGGTCAGGCGACCCCCGCGCAGATCGCCGCGTTCGCCACCACGATCCATGCCAAGGGTGAGACGGCGACGGAGATCTCGGCGCTCCTGCGGACCTTTCTCGAGTTCGCGGAGCCCATCCCGATCCCGTACTCAGTTCTCGACACGTGCGGCACCGGCGGCAGCGCGCAGCGGCGCGCGGGTGCCTTCAACGTGTCGACGATCGCTTCCTTCGTCGTAGCCGGCGCGGGCGCCAAAGTCGCCAAGCACGGTGGGCGCGCCGCGTCCGCCACCTCGAGCTCCGCGGATCTCCTCGAGAAGCTGGGCGTGTCCATCGAGCTCGATGCCGCGGGCGTGGCACGATGCGTCGACGTCGCGGGCATGGGCTTCTGCTTCGCGCCCAAGTTCCACCCGGCCGCACGCCATGCCGCACCGACCCGGCGGGAGCTGGGGGTGCCAACGGTCTTTAACTTCGTGCTTCCGCTCGCCAACCCCGCCCGTCCACGGCGCCAGGTCGTCGGCGTGAGTCAGCCGTCGCTGGCAGCGACGCTCATGGAGGTGTTGCGCGCCAACGGTTCCGAGCGGGCGATGGTGTTCTACGGCCACGACGGCCTCGACGAGTTGACCACTAGCGACGCGTCGACGGTCCTCGAGCTCGTCGACGGCGAGGTCCGCACCAGTGTCGTCGACCCGATGGCGCTCGGTCTCGCCCGCCCCGACGGTCAGGCGCCCCTTGGAGGCGACCCGGACCGGAATGCAGAACTGTGCCGGTCGGTGCTCGCCGGAGAGAAGGGTGTACATCGCGACATCGTCTCCCTGAACGCCGCCGCGGGGCTCGTCGTGTGTGATCTCGCGAGCGACCTCACGGAGGGCGTGGCGGTCGCCCAGTCCGTGATCGACGACGGTCGGGCTGCCGACGTGCTCGCCCGGCTGGTAGAAGTATCGAACTCGCCAGGCTGACACTACGATCCTCCGCGTGGTCGACGAGCCAGAGCTGCCTCCGGTCGACGAGCTCGTCGCCCAGCTGCGGCAACGAGTCGAGGAACGACGCCGCGACGGCGCGTACCCCGCTGACCTCGAGCGAGACCTCGACGAGCACTTCCAGCGAATCGCCGCCCATCGCGTCGACCCATATGACTTCGATGTCCTGCGGGAGAAGCTCGGTGCCCTCGACCGGGCGATGGCATTCAGCGCCGACATGCCTGCCGGCACGAGCGACCTACCCGGTGGCGAGCTGGTTCACCGTGCCGTCGGGAAGATGGTGCGTCGCCAGACCCAGGCAGTGGTCGAACAGATGCAGCAGTTCGCGGACGAAGTCCGGCAGGTCCTGCAAGAGATCGTGCGGGTGCTCCAGCACCCCGACGGCCACCGCCACCCCGGCATGCTCGGCCAGATCGACGCCATCCTCGAACGCCTGGTCTCCTACGAGCGCGTCCCAGCCAACCCCACCACCGGCGTGGCGGAGCTCCGCCGGCGCGTGGAGCGGCTGGAGGCGGCCGCCACCGAACGGCACTTCCGGCCGTGGTTCGACAACGCCGAGTTCGAGAACGCCCTGCGCGGCAGCCGCGACGACCTACGGGCCCGTTACTCCGACCTGGCAGCCCGCTTCGCCGGGTACGAACCGGCGGTCGACCTCGGCTTCGGTCGCGGTGAGTTCCTCGAGTTGCTCGGCGACCACGGGGTGGATGCCCTAGGCGTCGAGGTCGACCCAGATCTGGTGCAGGCCGCCCGAGCCCGCGGCTTGAAGGTCGAACAAGGCGATGCCGTCGGGTGGCTCTCGCGCGCCGTGGATGAGTCTCTCGGCGGCATCTCGATGATCCAGGTGATCGAACACCTCGACTCGCAGGAGGTCGTCGAGGTAGTTGCGCTGGCACGCGACAAACTGCGGCCCGGAGGACTGATGGTCGTGGAGACGCTCAACCCCGAGTCGCTCTACATCTTCGCTCGTGCCTTCTTCGCGGACCCGACCCATGACAAGCCCATTCACCCCGCCTATCTCACCTTCTTGTTCCGGGAGGCGGGCTTCTCGAGTGTCGAGATCGAGTGGCGTTCGCCCCCGCCCGCGAACGAGGTGCTCCAGCCCTTGGCGAGCGACACCCCCGACGCCGCCACCTACAACGCCAATGTCGAACGGCTCAACCGAATCGTGTTCGGACCCCAGGACTACGCGCTGCTCGCCATCCGGTAGATGTAGATGCGGATCCATCAGGTTCTCGCGACGGCCGCGCCCGAGGATGCCACCACGAACTCCTGCCTGGAACTGCGGGAGCTGTTGCGCCGGGTCGGCCCATCCGATCTGTTCGCGCGGAACATCCACTCCGCCCTGTCGGATCAGGTCTTCTCCCTCGAGGAGTACAAGCGACG
>CAZWDB010000066.1:0-24109 GCA_964632885.1 uncultured Acidimicrobiales bacterium
CCGCCGACCCCCCCTCCGACCCCGAACCCCCTTCCCACCCCACACCTTGAGGCAATAACGCACGGAATCCTGCGTTATTGCCTCAAGTTCGGCGGGGTACCCTCGGTTCATGACCGACAGAGACCGCCTCGCCGCCGCGCGTGGCCGACGGATCGACCTTCGCGCCGCGCTCGGCCGGTTGGAGCAGACGCTGGCGACGCCCGCCCCGGGCCGAGAGGCCGAGTGGTTGAGCGCGGTCGGCCAGCGCACCGCCGACTTGGTGACCGCGTTGCAGCAGCACCTCGAAGTCACCGAGGGCGAGGACGGGCTGTTCGAAGAGATACTCCAGGAGGCGCCGCGACTGGCGCATGCGATCGATGGTCTGCGCCGCGATCACGGACGACTGGTGGAACTGGCGAGCTCGCTCCGCGACGGCGCCGCCAGCAGCAAGACCGATGCGGACGTCGTCGAAGGTGTCCGCCGCGAGGCGGTTGCCCTCATGGTCGAACTGGTCGAACACCGCCACCGCGGCGCCGACCTCGTCTACTCCGCCTTCAACGTCGACATCGAGGCCGTCGACTGACGAACTTGAGGCAATAACGCACGGAATTCGATCGTTATTGCCTCAAGTTCGTAAGCAGTTGAGGGGTGGTCAGTTGAGGGAGATGTGCGGGGGCGCCTTGGCGAACATGGCGACCTTGGGCGGCTGGCGCTCGAGCACCCGACGCCAGAGCTCGTCCGGTTCGGCGCTGAGCACGTCATCGGGCTCGAGGTCGACGACGAACCACCCTCCCGACTCCAACTCACCTTCGAGTTGCCGCGGACCCCACCCGGAGTGGCCGGCGAAGACTCGAAGGCCTGCGAGGGCGGACGCGAAGGTCTCGGGACCCGCGTTGAGGTCAACCACCCCTATCCCGCCGCCGATCTCCTCCCACTCCGCCACCCCCGCGGCACTCCCGGCGGCGGACCGATCACCATCGGTTCGCACCTGTCCGAGACAGATCACGCCTTCCTGGGTGACCGGCCCGCCCGCGAACACCACGGGTGGCTCGGCTGCGAGTGGCGCCCACTCAGGAAGGGCACGGTGTATCTCGAGCTCACTCGGCCGGTTGAGCACGACGCCGAGCGCGCCCTCGTCGGGGTGGTGCGCTACGAGGAGGACCACGGTCCGGTGAAAGTTGGGATCCTCCAGCACCGGCGTGGCCACCAGCAGCTTCCCGGTGAACGACTCCCCCGTCACCCCTCCATCGTGCCCGCGCTCCTCCGAACTTGAGGCAATAACGAACGGAATTCGTTCGTTATTGCCTCAAGTTCGGACGTCGGGAGGGGCAGGGTCGGGAGGGGCAGGGTCGGGAGGGGTCAGAAGCTGAGGCTCACCTTGAGGGCTCCTTCGTCCCGGGTGTGGGCGAGGCGGAAGGCGTCGCCGATCTTCTCGATCGGCAGCACGTGGCTCACGAGGGGCGCCATGTCGATGGCGCGGCCGACGATGAGGTCGAGGGCAGCTCGGAATGACACGAGCCCGGGCTCTTCCTGCGCTCCTACGGCCGTCGACGCGGTCAGCTGCTTACGGAAGAACTGCGAGAAGCTGATGGGGACGTCGCCGCGCGTGTCGGGCAGTCCGAACCAGAGCACGTCCGCGCGCGGGGCAGCCACCTGGATCGACTGGGCGAGGGTCTCCTTCACGCCGACGGCTTCGATCACGTACTGACCTCCCCGACCGCCGGTCGCGTCCATGATCTGCTGCCGCACCGCATCGGGACCTTCGTTCGCGTCGATGGTCACGTCGGCAACGGTCGCCCGCGAGTACTCGATCCGCGCGGGCGAGACGTCGGTCGTGATCACCTTCGCCGCCCCCCACCTTCGGGCGAGGAAAGCATGGAAGAGGCCGGCCGAGCCCTGGCCCAACACGACCACGCTCTTGCCGGTGACGTCGACGTTACGGCGCCGCTGGGCGAAGATGACGGTGCCGAGCTGCTGGGCCATCAGCAGTTCGAGCTCGGGAAGATCGGTCTCTGGCAGCGGGATGCAGTACCGAGCGGGGATCGCCTGGTACTCGGCGAAGGTCATGCCGATGGCGGCATTGGGCACGCACAGCACGCGGTCGCCGGGAGCAAAGTCGGGGCTGTTGCTCTCGACGACCTCTCCGACCCCTTCGTGACCCGGGAACCCGGGCGGGCCGGCGACCTCGACCGGGTCACGCGGGATGGCGATGTGCAAATCGCTGCCGCATATCGACGCGTAGCTGGTCCGCACGAGGAGCTCGCCGTCGCCGGGCGGCTTCACCTCCACCTCTTCGCACTCCAGTCGTCCCGCTTCCACGATCCGGCCCGCCCGCATCGTTCCCATGTCGCCTCCCGGTGGTCTCGTCGCAGGATCATAGAGTCAACTCCCATGGCTGAGCCGTGGTGGAAGTCCGCCGTCATCTACCAGATCTATCCCCGTTCGTTCGCGACCGCGGATCCCGCGGGTTCGGCTCGGAGGGCTCGCGTCGCCGCGGCCCGAGGCGCCTATCCGTTCCTGCGCGCCGACCGCGACATGGGCGGCATCGGCGACCTCGCCGGAATCCGCGAACGTTTGGACCACCTCGCCTGGTTGGGCGCCGACGCCATCTGGCTCTCGCCCTTCTTCCCGTCACCGATGGCCGACTTCGGCTACGACGTCGCGAACTACTGCGACGTTGATCCCCTGTTCGGGGACCTCGCGAGCTTCGACGCCCTCCTCGCGGCCGCGCACGAGCGCGGCATCCGTGTGGTCATCGATTGGGTGCCCAACCACACAAGCGACCAGCACCCGTGGTTCCTGGACGCGCGCTCGTCCCGCTACGCGCCGAAGCGTGACTGGTACGTGTGGCGGGACGGCCGGCCCGACGAGCCGCCCAACGACTGGACGGCGGCCTTCACCGACGGCGCGCCCGCGTGGACCTGGGACCCCGCGACCGAACAGTGGTACCTGCACATGTTCCTGCCGGAGCAGCCTGACCTCAACTGGTCGAACCCCGCCGTCGTCGCGGCCATGCACGACACGGCGCGGTTCTGGCTCGACCGTGGCGTGGATGGCTTCCGAGTCGACGTCGTACACCTTCTCGGCAAGGACGTCGACGGCGGCGAACGGTCCGACACCGAGTTCACCCACGAGCTCGTCCGCGGCATCCGCACGCTCTTCGACGACTTCGACGGCGACCGGATGTTGGTGGGCGAGGTGTTCATCCTGTCCACCGCTCGCGTCGCCCGCTACTACGGCAATGGTGACGAACTCCATCTCGCCTTCAACTTCACCTCGCTCTTCGCCGACTGGGATGCAGCCACGTGGCGCCGCCGGATCGACCGCGTCGTGGAAGAGCTCGGTCCGCGCCACGCCTGGCCCACCTGGGTGCTCTCGAACCACGATGTGCCCCGCCATCGCACCCGCTACGGCAGCGAGGACCGCGCCCGGGCTGCGGCGGTGTTGATGTTGACGCTGCGGGGCACCCCTTTCCTCTACCAAGGGGAGGAGCTCGGACTCGAAGACGCCGACATCGCCCCCGACCGGAGCGTTGACCCGGGTGGTCGCGACGGATGCCGCGCGCCGCTGCCCTGGACCCCCGACCACACCCACGGCTGGGGCGATGACGAACCCTGGCTCCCGTGGCCGCCCGATGCGGACACGCGCAACGCCGAGAGCCAGCGGGACGATCCGTCGGCGATCATCCACCTCTACCGCCGGATTCTGGCCGAGCGAAGGGCTTCTCCGGCGTTGCAACTGGGCGACTTCCAACTGCTCGACACGCCTGACGGCGCGCTCGGCTACGAGCGCCGCCTCGACGACGACCACCGCATCGTGCTCGTGAACTTCACCAACGAGCCGGTCCACGTGGCCGCCGCCCGGATGCACGTCGCCGTCGCGAGCAATGGCAGCGGTGAAGGAGAGCCCTACGCGGGCACTCTGGACCCGGATCAGGCCCTCATCCTCCGAACTTGAGGCAATAACGAACGGAATTCGATCGTTATTGCCTCAAGTTCGGACCGGCGTAGGCTCGCGCGCCGTGGCTCACGTCGCTGTCACCGCCATCGGGACCGACCGGCCGGGCATCGTGGCCGCGGTCACCAAGGTGTTGGTAGATCACGACTGCAACCTCGAGGACTCCTCGATGACCGTGCTCAGGGGCCACTTCGCCATGATGCTGGTCGTGGCCACGCCGGACGGCACCGAGGCCGGTCGACTCGAGTCGGCCCTCGCCTCAGCCACCGCACCTCTGGAGTTGGTGGTTACCGTCCGTGCCATCGACGACGCCGCACCGGCGTCCCCACCCGGAGAAGAGTGGGCGGTCGCCGTGTACGGAGCCGACCGCCCCGGCATCGTCCACGCCGTGGCCGACACACTCGCCCGCCTCGAGGTCAACATCGTCGACCTGTCCACCCGTGTGCTCGGCGACCTCGACCGGCCCGTCTACGCCATGCTCCTCGACGTGACCCTCCCGGCCGGCGTCGACTCCGAGAAGGTGCGGGCCACGCTCGACGAGCTCGGCAGCCGGCTCGGCGTGGAGTGCACGATGCACGCCACGGAAGCCGACATCCTCTAGGCCGGCAGCGCCTCGCGTGGCAGTAAGACCGGTCGTGCGTCTCCCGGAGGCGGTCCTATCCCGCCGGGCGACGGAAGTCGAGGAGGTCGACGCCGCCGCGCTCGAGCTCGCGCGCGACCTGGTCGACACCATGCGGGCCTCCCCGGCGTGCGTCGGCCTCGCCGCGCCGCAGGTGGGAGTGGCTAGCCGTGCCTTCTGCGTCGACGTCACTGGACACCGCAAGGCCCAGTCGTGTCACGGACTCATCGTCCTGTTCAACCCTCAGGTCGTGGTGATGAGCGATCCCGTCATCGCGCGGGAAGGGTGCATGAGCGTGCCCGACCTGACGGCGGACGTGAGCCGGGCAAGCCACATCGTCGTTCAGGGGCTCACCCCGGAAGGCGACCACCGCGTCATCGATGCCGCCGCGTTCGAAGCGCGTGCGCTGCTCCATGAGTTCGACCACCTCGACGGAGTACTCATCCTCGACCGCGTCGTTGCCCACGACCGGGTCTTCCGCCGCAGGGTTTACCGCTGAGGCACTATTCGAGCCAGCCGGTGCGGACACCGCGCGAGCCGTAGAAGCCGACGGGCCAGTTGCGGCCATTGATCATCGCCTTGTCGACGTCCTCGCGGGTCGCGATTCCGTCAGCCACGATCTTGTCGGCCTCACGGCGCGCCGCCGCGAAGACGCGGTTGAGGATGAAGCCATAGGTGCCCGGCATGTCCTTCACCATCGAGACGACCTTGCCCATGCGCTCAGCCACCCCCCGGACGGTCGCAACCGTCTCGTCCGAGGTCTCAGGGGTGTAGATGACCTCGCACATCTTCATCGCCGGCACCGGACTCGCGAAGTGCATGCCGGCGAGCAGCGCCCGGCGGCCGTCCGAGAGGTCCCTGCCGATGTCCGCGATCGCGAAGCCGGAAGTATTCGACGTGAAAACGGCCTCGGGTTTGACGAGCTTGTCGAGGTCGCGGAGGACCTCCTGCTTGAGCTCGAGCTTCTCGGGCACCGCTTCGATGAGGAAGTCGACGTCGGCCAGCTCCTCGATGTCGGTTGTCACGTTGATGCGGTCGATTGTCGGCTGGAGCTGGTCTGCCGCGAGCTTCCCCCGCTCTACGCCCTGCCGTAGACCGAACTTGGTGTCGAGGATCGTGTGGAGGGTCTGTTCGACGATCTCGGGCGTCAGGTCGCGCACCACGACCTCGTAGCCCGCAACCGCCGCGACCTGGCCGATCCCACCGCCCATCACGCCGCCGCCCAGTACGCCGATCCGTCTTACGTCGTCGAGTTTCATCGTTCCAGCATCTCCTCTGGGAAGTCCTTCGTCTTCGACATGGTCCACTCCGGGGCACGCTTCTCCATGAACGACCTCACGCCTTCGCGACCGTCGGGCTGGCGGGTCGCCCAGCCGTAGAGGCGGTTGTCGGTGGCCTGGGCGTCTTCATGGCTGGTCTCCTCGAGCATCTTCCAGACCAGGCGCTTGGTGAGACCGACCGAAACCGGTGGGCAGTTCTCGGCGATCTCGTGGGCCATGTCGAGCGCGGCGGGAAGCACGTCAGCTTTCGGTACCGCCTTGGCCACCAACCCCATCTCGGCCGCCTCCCGGCCGGAGAAGATCCGGCCGGTGAGGAGGAGCTCCATCGCCCGCGACGTACCGACGAGTCGCGGCAGCACCCAGTGGACCCCGAGCTCTGCCACCCAGCCGCGCCGGATGAAGACGTAGCCCAGCTTGGCGTCCTCGGCCGCGATGCGGATGTCCCATTGGGTCGGAAGACTGAGACCCACGCCTACCGCCGCGCCGTTGATGGCGGCGATGATCGGCGTCGACATCTCCCAGGGCTTCAGCCTGGGCCCGTCGGCCCGCCGCGGCTGAGGCCGCTCTTGCCGGTCTTGCTGGCCCTGCTGCTGTCCCCCCGCCTGACGGCGGCGCCCACCCAGCGCGGCGCCCGCGCAGAAGTAGTCGCCCTCCCCAGTGACGACGATCGCCCGCACGGAGTCGTCGCCCTCGAAGGCGGCGAACGCCTGCTGCAGCTCGCCACCCAGCTCGCCCGTGTACTCGTTGCGCGGTGGCCGGTTCAGCTTCACGGTCGCGACGCCCCGGTCGACGTCGACGAGCAGCGTCTTGAAATCCTGGATTGTGTCGGTCATGTCCCCCTCCTCTGCCGACTCCTCTGCCGACTAGCGGGCAGCTTCTCGCATTCTCGCCTTCAGAACCAAGCGTGTCACCGCCCAGAAGAACCATCGGGAGATCGTCACATGGGCCAAACGTGGAATGGTCTTCAGGACGAGAACCGGTCGAGCCGACCTAAATGTCGTGAACTCCCGCCACCGGGCCCGCCGGCTCCTCGAGTCGACGTCCGTACGCTTCGCAGTTGTCAGCCTGGTGCCGATGCTGGTGCTAGGCGGCTTCATGAGTGTCCAGCTGAGGAAGTCGATAGAGGATCGGACCGGTTCGGTCTACGCCTCGACGACCACGGTGATGTTCAACATGGCGGCCGATGTGATCGCCGGTCCCGAGGACTTCGAGGGCGGCGGCCAACTGCCCCCGGAGCGGGCTGGGATGGTTGATGCACTAATCGGACGGGTGGGGGTCGACGCTGAGGGAGTCCGGGTCCGCATGGTCACCCCGGACCGACGGGTTATCTACGCGCACCCGACGGAGGATGGGGCGCTGCCGGTTCCCGACTCGGACGAGCTGGGCGCCGCGCTCCGCGGCGTCCCCAGCACCGAGTTCGTGAGAGGTGCCGAGCGCGAGGACGGCGAAACGGTCGACCTCATCCAGCTCTACATCCCGGTTCGGTTCCCCGACGACCCCAAGGTGCACGGGGCGATCATCGCGAGCGGCATCGACTCGGCCATGGTCGAGACGATCGAGAGCGACGTGCGCCGCATGCGCGGGAGTCTCGCCGTCGGTCTCGGGGTTCTCTGGCTCGCATTGCTGCCGATCGCCTCATCCGTGTCCCGCCGCCTGCGCCGCACCTCTGCGGACAACGAGTACCTCGCGCTCCACGACACCCTCACCGGCCTCCCCAACCGGAACCTCCTCGCCGACCGGCTCGAGCGGGCCATCATGAGCGCGGCCCGAAGTGGCGACGGAGTCGGCCTTCTCCTGATCGACCTCGACAACTTCAAGGACGTGAACGACACCCTTGGTCACGGCAAGGGCGACCAGTTGTTACAACGGGTCGCGCACCAGCTGGGGAAGACGATGCGGGCCTGCGACACCGTGGCCCGTCTCGGCGGTGACGAGTTCGCAGTCGTGGTAACCGACCTCGCCGGCCCCGACCAGCTCGAAGGGGTGGCCGACCGAGTCGCCCAAGCGCTCGCTGAGGTTGTCCCGATAGACGTCGTCGACGTGGCCATCAACGCGAGCATCGGTGGCGCCATCTACCCGTCGCTCGGGACCAATCCCGAACAGCTCCTCCAGCATGCAGATATCGCGATGTACGCGGCCAAGGCCGCAGGTGAGAAGTTCCTCCTCTACCGGCCCGAGATCGACCAGCACAGCCCCAGCCGCCTTGCGCTCGCGGCTGACCTCGGGCGCGCACTCGACACTGAGGACCAGCTACATCTGCACTACCAGCCGGTTGCTTCTCCCACTACCGGGGAGGTCGTGGCGATGGAAGCTCTGGTGCGATGGCAGCACCCGACGCGGGGCAGCCTTCCGCCCTTCGAGTTCATCCCGATGGCCGAGCAGTCGGGCCTGATGCGCAAGCTGACCACGAAGGTGCTCGACCTCGCCGTGCGCCAGGTGCGCACCTGGACCGACGAGGGCATCGACCTGTCCGTAGCAGTCAACCTCTCGGCGAGCGACCTCCGGTCGGCGTCCATTCTCGACGAGGTCGCGGCCACGCTTATCCGCCACGACGTCGCGCCCCACAAGCTCGAGCTGGAGGTCACCGAGACAGCCATCCTCGCCAACCCGGCGGCAGCGGTGGAGATCGTGAGCGGCCTGCAGCGGATGGGGGTGCGTATAGCTCTTGACGACTTCGGCACCGGTTACTCGTCCCTCACCTACCTCAAGCGCCTCCATCCCGACCGGCTCAAGATCGACAGGAGCTTCGTGGACGCTATGACGCACCAGTCGACCGACGCGCAGATCGTCCGCTCCGTCATCGAGCTCGCCCACAACCTCATGATCGGTGTCACGGCCGAGGGCGTGGAGACCGAGCAGCACTGGGACCTCCTGCGTGACCTCGCATGCGACCTGGTGCAGGGCTACTACCTGGCACGACCGATGGATCCCCTGGCGGCGACGGCCTGGCTCGCCCACCGCGCCTCGCTAACCCGAACTTGAGGCAATAACGAACGGAATTCGATCGTTATTGCCTCAAGTTCGGGGGTGCGGGGCAGCGGGCCGGGGTAGCGGGCGGAGATAAATCGCTGGGCTAGCCGCGGCTGGGTCCTTAGGATGGGGCGCCCCCCTGCGCCGCCCGAGGAGGTCGTTCCCATTCGCCAGACCGCCCTGTGGCGGCTCGTGCCCTACCTTCGGCCCCACCGCGGCCGGGTGGTCTGGGTGATCGTGTCCGCCTTCCTCTCGATGGCGTGCTCTCTGTCGATCCCACTCGTCGCCAAGGCGATCATCGACGGACCGATCTCGCGCGGCGATCGGGGCGGCGTCGTGCCGTGGGCCGGAGCTGCGGCAGCACTGGCACTCATCGAGATCGCGCTCACGTACCGCCGGCGAGTGGCACTCGCCACGATCGCCACGGGCATGGAGACGCGCCTCCGCGACGAGCTCTACACGAAGCTGCAGGCGCTCGACATCGGCTTCCACGACACCTGGCAGTCGGGCCAGCTGCTGTCGAGAGCAACGAGCGACATCGCAACCATGCGGCGATTCGCCGCGTTCGGCGCGATCTTCTTCGTGATCATCAGCGCGCAGGTACTCGCCATCTTCGTCCTCCTGCTGCGACTGCACGTCCCGCTCGCCCTGCTCGTGATGGTGGCAACCGTGCCGATCCTCGAGCTCTGTCGCCGCTTCCAACGGCAGTACCACGTGATCGTCAGGCAGGTCCAGGATCAGACAGGCGACATCGCGACGACCGTCGAGGAAGGCGCCAAGGGAGTCCGCGTCCTCAAGGCATTCGGACGGGCTCGGGAAGCTTTCGCCCGGTACTCCGACCAGTGCCAGACACTGCACGACAGCCACATGGCGCGGATCCGCATCCACACCAAGTTCATCTGGGTGCTCGGGGTGGTCCCCAACCTCACCCTCACCGCCATCCTCCTCGCGGGCGCCCTCGCCGTCGGCCGCGGGAGCCTCACGATCGGCGGCCTGGTCGCGTTCGTGTCGTACCTCTTGATCCTGGTGTGGCCGATCGACGCACTCGGCTGGATCCTTGCGATGGCACAGGAGGCGGAGACCGCAGCAGGGCGGGTATGGGAGGTGTTCGACACCGAGCCCGTAATCGCGGACCGTCCCCGCGCCCACGAAATCGGCGTCGCCCAGGGCGAGGTCCGCTTCGAAGGGGTGAAGTTTCGGTACCCCGGCACAGGCCGCATCGTCCTCGACGGTGTCGACCTGACCATCCACCCCGGAGAGACACTCGCGCTTGTCGGCGCGACCGGCGCGGGCAAGACAACCCTCGCCACCCTCCTGGCTCGACTCCACGACCCCTCCGAGGGCCGCATCACCCTCGACGGCAGCGACCTGCGAGACCTAACTGTCCGCAGTCTCCGCCGCCAGGTGGGCTTCGGCTTCGAGGAGCCCACTCTCTTCTCCGCGAGCGTGCGGGAGAACCTGCTGATCGGTCATCCCGACGCAACCCAGGACGACATCGACGAAGCCCTCAGCATCAGCCAGGCGACGTTCGCCTACGACCTGCCGTGGGGTCTCGACACCCGGATCGGCGAGCAGGGCCTCTCGCTGTCGGGTGGACAGCGCCAGCGGCTCGCCCTGGCGCGAGCGATCATCGGCCGGCCGAGAGTCCTCGTGCTCGACGATCCGCTCTCAGCCCTCGACGTACACACCGAAGCGCTCGTCGAACACGCCCTCAGGCCGCTGCTCGCCGAATGCACGGCGCTCATCGTGGTGCATCGGCCGTCGACAGTCGCGCTCGCCGACCGCGCTGCCCTGCTCGACGGCGGACGCGTCGTCGCGGTGGGA
This sequence comes from uncultured Acidimicrobiales bacterium, assembly GCA_964632885.1. GTDB lineage: Bacteria > Actinomycetota > Acidimicrobiia > Acidimicrobiales > CAZWDB01 > CAZWDB01. The sequence continues at coordinate 10,630 of CAZWDB010000066.1, forward strand.
ACCCACCACGATCTCATGGACAGCGATCCGCGCTACCGGGCCATCCTCAGCCAGGAAGCCGAAGACACCGAAGAAGCCGAGCTGGAGGGGCGGTCGATCGCATGAGCTCCACCTACGACCAGATCGAACCGGACGAGGTCCACGAGGTCGATCCCGAGGCTCCCCTCGACGTCACCGGCGACGAGCTCGTCGACTCGTGGCGGGGCGTCAAAGCCGAAGAGGCCGACGACCTCGACGCCGGCCTCGCCACCATGCTTCGCAGCCGGAGCCGGCGCCTGCTCGGCTCGCTCCTCGACCCTCACAAGCGCGCCGTCCTGCTGGCATCCGTGCTGATCGGCGTGAACACAGGGGCCCAGCTCGCCGGACCGTGGCTGATCCAGCAAGGCATCGACAAAGGCATCCCGCCGCTGCTCGACCCGTCGGACGGATCGACGCGGGTGCTCTTCATCGTCGTCGGGGCGTACCTGGCAGTCACCATCGCGGCCGCGGCGTCGTTCAACGGCTTCCTTCTCATCACCGGGCGCGTCGGCCAGGACATCATGCTCGACGTCCGCCGCCGGCTGTTCATGCACTTCCAGCGGCTCTCCCTCTCGTTCCACGAGCGCTACACGTCGGGGCGGGTCATCTCGCGCCAGACCTCCGACGTCGACGCCATTGGCGAGCTCCTCGGTCACGGCCTTATCAGCCTCGTCACGTCGCTCCTCTTGATCACCGGCATCGGTGTGATGCTGATCGTGCTCGACCTGCGCCTCGCTCTGGTCACGCTCGCGGCGTTCCCGATCCTCTTCGCCATGACTCGGTGGTTCCGCCACCACTCGGAACACGCCTACCGAGCCACCCGCGATTCGATCGCGCTCGTCATCGTGCACTTCGTCGAAAGTCTCGGCGGCATCCAAGCGGTGCACGCCTTCCGCCGCGAGCCTCGAAACCAGGAGATCTTCGACCACCTCGACAACCGGTACCGCGAGGCCAATCTGTGGTCGCAGCGACTCGCCGCCACCTACGGCCCGGGCGTGCAGCTGGTCGGTCGCCTCACCACGGCCGGAGTGCTGCTCTACGGCGGGTTCCGCGTGATCGAAGGCGGAATAACCGTCGGCGTCCTCGCCGCGTTTCTGCTCTACCTGCGACGCTTCTTCGAACCGATGCAGGAGCTCAGCCAGTTCTACAACTTGTTCCAGGGCGCGGCGGCCGCGCTCGAGAAGCTCTCAGGCGTGCTCGACGAAGAGCCCGCGGTTCCCGAGCCAGCCGATCCGGTGCCATTGCCTTCGAGCCAGGGCAACGTCCGCCTCGACGACGTGCAGTTCGGCTACGGCCAACAGCTCGTACTCCGGCACCTCGATCTCGAGGTCCCCGCCGGGCAAACCGTCGCGCTCGTCGGCGCCACCGGTGCAGGCAAGACGACCATCGCCCGCCTCGTGGCGCGCTTCTGGGATCCCACCGAGGGAGCAGTCACCCTCGACGGTGTCGACCTCCGCAAGCTCTCCGACGCCGACCTGCGGCGCGCCGTGGTCACGGTCACCCAGGAGAACTTTCTCTTTGCCGGCACGGTCGCCGAGAACATCGGGCTCGGACGGCCGGAAGCCTCCCGTGCCGAGATCGAAGCCGCGGCCCGCGCCATTGGCGCGCACGAATTCATCTCGAACCTCCCCGACGGCTACGACACCGACGTCCACCAGAAAGGTGCCCGCCTGTCTTCGGGGCAGCGGCAGCTGGTCGCGTTTGCACGCGCCTTCCTCGCTGACCCTGCGGTGCTGATCCTCGACGAGGCAACCTCGTCTCTCGACATCCCGTCGGAGCGCCTGGTCCAGCGGGCGCTGCGAACGCTCCTCTCCGACCGGACGGCGCTCATCATCGCCCACCGGTTGACCACCGTCGAGATCGCCGATCGCGTCCTCGTCCTCGACGCCGGCGAGATCGTCGAGGACGGCCCCCCTGGCGCGCTGATCTCCGCCGGGGGCGAATACGCGGCCCTCCACCGCGCCTGGCTCGATAGCCTCGTCTGACCGCCAACTTGAGGCAATAACGATCGGAATCCGATCGTTATTGCCTCAAGTTCGGGCTTTGCCATGCGCTATCCCCCCGATCTCCCCATCACCGCCCGGCGGGACGACTTACTGGCGGCGATCGACGGGCACCAAGCGGTGATCGTCGCGGGAGAGACGGGCTCAGGGAAGAGCACCCAGCTCCCCAAGTTGTGTCTGGAGCTGGGTCGGGGTCACGACCGTCTGATCGGCCACACCCAGCCGCGCCGGCTCGCCGCCCGCGCCATCGCCGAGCGCGTCGCCGAGGAGCTCGAGAGCGAGCTCGGCGAGATCGTCGGCTACACGGTGCGTTTCACCGATCGGGTCGGCCCACAAACACGGGTGAAGGTCATGACCGACGGCATCCTGCTCGCCGACATCCAACGCGACCCCGACCTCCTCCGCTACGACACCCTCATCGTCGACGAGGCCCACGAGCGCAGCCTCAACATCGACTTCATCCTCGGCTACCTCAAGCGACTCCTCCCCCGGCGACCCGATCTCAAGGTCATCGTCACGTCGGCCACCATCGACACCGAGCGCTTCTCGGCCCACTTCGACGGGGCACCGGTCATCGAGGTATCCGGCCGCACCTATCCGGTAGAGCTCCGCTACCGGCCGCTCGACGACGGAGCGCCCGCCACGAGCGGCCGTGATCAAACCCAGGCGATCTGCGACGCCATCGCCGAGCTGCGTCGCGAGGGTCCGGGCGACATCCTCGTCTTCCTGAGTGGCGAACGCGAGATACGCGACACGGCCGAAGCGGTCCGGGCACTCGACTTCAGCGACACCGAGGTGTTGCCTCTGTACGCGCGCCTGTCGGCTGCCGAACAGCACCGCGTCTTCCGCCCCCACGCGGGACGGCGCGTCGTCCTCGCCACCAACGTTGCGGAAACCTCTCTCACCGTCCCCGGGATTCGGTACGTGATCGATCCCGGGATGGCCCGGATCTCGCGCTACAGCCGGCGCACGAAGGTCCAGAGGCTCCCGATCGAGCGGGTGTCGCAGGCCTCGGCCGACCAGCGGGCCGGCCGCTGCGGCCGGGTAGGTCCCGGCGTATGCATCCGCCTCTTCTCGGAGGACGACTACGAAGCCAGGCCGGAGTTCACCGAACCGGAAGTGCTCCGCACCAACCTGGCCTCGGTCATTCTGCAGATGGCGGCGTTGGGCTTGGGCGACGTCGCGGCCTTCCCGTTCGTCGAGCCACCTGACGCCCGCAGTATCAAGGACGGCGTCGCCCTTCTCGAGGAGCTCGGCGCGCTGGATCCTGAGGCCGAGAACACGGCTCGCTGGCTCACACCACTGGGACGCCGGCTCGCCCAGCTTCCCCTCGACCCTCGCCTCGGTCGCATGGTCCTCGCCGCCGAAGCGAACGGCTGCGTCCGCGAGGTCATGGTCATCGCCGCGGCGCTCTCGATCCAGGATCCGCGCGAGCGGCCCGTCGACGCCCAACAGGCGGCGGCTGAGAAGCACGCCCGCTTCGCCGACCCCGCTTCGGACTTCTTGAGCTTCCTCAAGCTCTGGGACTACCTCCGCACCCAGCAGAAGGAGCTCTCGTCGAACCAGTTCCGGAAGCTGTGTCGCAACGAGTTCGTCAACTACCTACGGGTGCGCGAGTGGCAGGACATCTATAGCCAGCTGCGCCAGATCAGCAGCTCGCTGGGCATACGGCGCAATGCCGAGCCCGGCCACCCCGACCGGATCCACATGTCGCTGCTCGCCGGCTTGCTCTCCCACGTCGGGATGCGTGCTTCGGAACGCCAGGAGTACCAGGGTGCGCGTGGCGCCCGCTTCGCGATCTCGCCCGGATCGGCGCTCTTCAAGAAGCCGCCGGCATGGGTCATGGCCGGTGAGCTGGTCGAGACGACACGGCTGTGGGCCCAAGTGGTCGCTCGCATCCAACCGAGCTGGGCGGAGACTGTCGGCGCCCACCTCGTGAAGCGCAGCTACAGCGAGCCCGATTGGGACGAGCAACGCGGTGCGGCGACGACTGCAGAGCGAGTGACGCTGTACGGCTTGCCGATCGTCACCGCCCGGCGGCTGAACTTGGGACGGATCGACCCGGCGGCAGCGCGCGAGATGTTCATCCATCACGCTCTCATCGAAGGCGAGTGGGACACGCAACACGACTTCTTCCACGACAACCGCAAACTGATTGAGGAGGTCAGCGAGGTCGCGGCAAGAGTCCGCCGGCACGACGTCCTGATGTCCTATGACACCCTGTTCCGTTTCTACGACGACCGAGTCGGTCCTGAAGTGACCTCGGCGCGCCACTTCGAGAGCTGGTGGCGGCGCAGTCTCGAGACCGACCCCGACCTCCTCGCCCTCACGCGGGAAATGGTCCTGGACATCGACGCCGACCTCGAACTTGCCTCCTACCCGGAGGTGTGGCACCAAGGCGACCTCGACTTGCCGCTTACCTACGTGTTCGACCCGACCGACCCCGCCGACGGCGTAACCGTCCACATACCCCTGTCGGTCTTGAACCGGGTGACGTCGACCGGGTTCGACTGGCAGGTTCCTGGGCTGCGCGAAGACCTCGTCACCGCGCTGATCCGCTCGCTGCCCAAGCAAGTGCGTCGGAACTTCGTCCCTGCCCCCGATCACGCCCGCGCGGTCGTCGCCGGCCTCGCCGGCGTGTCATCCGACGACGAGTCACTCGTTTCGGTCCTCGCGCGTGAGCTATCCCGCCGCACGGGCGAGCGCATCCCGCCGGGAAGCTGGCAACTCGATCGAGTCCCCGATTACCTCCGCGTCAACTTCCAGGTGGAAGACCACGACGGCGGAGTGCTCGGCGTCGACAAGGATCTCGAAGCCCTCAAGCAGCGTTTGGGTGACCGCGTCAACGCAGCCCTCGCCGACACGGGCCCGGAGCATCGGGGCGCAACAACATGGGAGTTCGGCACGATTCCCTCCGTTGTCGAGACGGAGCGAACCGGCCAGACGGTCCACGCCTATCCCGCCCTCGTCGACGAAGGTGACAGCGTTGCCCTCCGCGGCCTTGCCAGCCCCGCTGACCAACAAAGGGAAATGTGGGCAGGGACCCGCCGCCTCCTGCAGCTCGGCATGCCATCCCCGCTACCGGCTCTCGAGCGGACGCTGTCCAACAACACCAAGCTCGCCCTCGCGGCCGCACCCCATGACACCGTGCGCGCTGCGCTCGACGACTGCCTGCTCTGCGCCGTCGACGCCCTCATCGCTCGCGCGAGCGGGCCGGCTTGGGACGAGGCCGCGTTCGCTGGGCTGCGGGAGACCGTGCGCCACGGCCTCGTCGATGCATTGAAGAACGTCGTGACGGCGGTCGCGGGCATCATCACCGGTGGACGCGCCATTGAGGGCCGGCTCTCCGGCCTACGCGGCACGAACCTCGACGCGGCGATCGCCGACATCCGAGACCAGCTCGACCGGCTCATCCACCCCGGCTTCGTTCACGAGGTCGGCGCGTCTCGGCTCGCCGACCTCCTTCGCTATCTCGAGGCGATCGAGCGCCGCATCGACAAGCTTCCATCCGAACCCGAGCGAGACCGGGATCGGATGATGTCAGTCCGGCAATTGCAAGCCGACTACGACGCCTGCGTCGCCGCCTTCGGGCGCGGGCCCGACCTCGACCGCATCCGCTGGATGCTGGAGGAACTTCGCGTCAGCTACTTCGCCCAGTCCCTCGGCACCGCCTACTCGGTCAGCGATGCCCGCATCCGCCGCGAATTGACGAACTTGAGGCAATAACAACGCGAATCCGGTCGCTATTGCCTCAAGTTGGAGCCGTCTAGGCTCGGCGGACTGTGACCACGACCGAGTCGACGCCGCGGGACGCCGGCGAGTCGCGCGCAGGTAGCGTCGCTGCAGACTCCGCTCACAGCGTCCCGCTGAGACGTTGGCACGTTCCTGCCTACGTCGGACTCGTGATCGTCACGATGATCGCTGCCATCGGACCCTCCAGCCTGGCGTGGTCCGGCGCATTCGTAGCGTTCGACAGCGGCCATCGGTGGACCTCGTTCCCGCCCGGCGACCACATCCAGATCGCCTACGGACTCTGGCTGTGGCAGGACTCCCTTCTGAGCTGGGGACACGCGCCGTGGACCGACCCGTACCTCTTCGGCGCGGGCGGCGGGCCGGTCACCGTTATCTTCGGTTGGCCTCTAGTGCTCGCGACCCTTCCCGTCTCGCTGCTCTGGGGCCCGGTCGCCGCCTACAACGTATGCGTCTACCTCGGGTTCGTACTTGCCGCAGTCTGCACCGCGGCATGGGTCCGTGCCCTAGGAATGTCGCCTCTCGCGGCGGGGGTCGCCGGGCTCGCCTATGCGTGCGCCCCGTTCCGCTTCATGCAGGGAATCGGCCACGCCACAGCGATTCTCGCGTGGATGTTCCCGCTCCTCGCCTTGTGCCTGGAACGCGCGCTGCGTGGCGACGAGCGACACGCCTCGCTCTGGGGCTGGGGCGCAGCAGTCACCAGTGTCTCAATCATCCTCTCCGGGGAGATGCACCACGCCGTCTTTGTCATCCTGTTCGCGGGCACGTACGTCCTTGTCCGTCTCTACCGGATCCCGATGCGGCGGGTCCGCGACCTACTTGTTCCTGGGGCAGTTGCGGTCGTCGGCAGCGCCGCGGGCGGACTTGCGCTCTACTTCTCGCTCATCCGGCCCAGCACGGCACGCGGCGGACGCTCAATGGAGGAAGCCGCCCTCTACGCCCCTCGGCCCCACGAGTTTCTTAGCACCACCGCCGGCAACTTCGAGCGCTACGCGTACATGGGTCGCGCGATCCTCGTGCTCGCCCTTATCGCCGTTGTCGCAGCCTTCTGGAAGCGCCGGCCCAGCCTGGTAGCGGTACTCACCGTGGCCACGTTGGGATGCGCTTGGCTCGCGACTGCAGCGAGCTTCACATCGCATCCGTGGATCCAGGCAACGTATCGGCTCGTGCCGTTCCTCTCGTTCTCGCGGGTTCCCGGGCGTCTGATGGTGGTTGGCGCGCTGCTCCTCGCGGCGCTGGCCGGGCTGGGTGTTGACTGGCTAGGGAGGCGAGGACGGCCGTGGGTCCTCTTGCCGATAGCCGCGCTGTTCGTGATCGACCTTCCCGCTCCCTACGGAAACGCGGGAGCGGGCGGGAACCCCTACGAGGGCCTAGCCGACAACGCTGCCATTCTCGAGCTCCCGGTTTACGACGCCGACAACGCGGGAGCGTCGGTGTACTCCATGTTCGTCGCGCGGCATCCAGGACCGCGGGTTGGCGGCTATTACGTGATCGTTCCGGCCGACCGCGACGGCGCACGCCAGCAGGCGATGGCGCTCCAGGACGACCTAGCCGACGCGTGCAGCTGGGAGTCTCTCGTCCGGCAAACCGGAGTCGACTACGTCGCCGTGCACCGCGACCGCTACGGCGAATCGATCTCCCAACGGGCCGATGACCCTCAGCGGGTGGTCGACGTGTTGAGCGCGACCCCGGGGCTGCAGCAGGCACGCACACGCGAAGCTGTCACCGTGTTCACGGTCGACCCGTCTGCGTTCGCGTGCGGGGCGGACACGAGCCGATGATGGCCGCGCAACCCGAGCGACTCTGCTTCCTCTTCCCCGCCTACAACGAGGCCGAAAACCTGGCCGAGGTGGTGCCCGAAGCCCTCGAGACGCTGTCTGCCGCGGGCTTCGACACGACCGCGGTCGTCGTCGACGACGGCAGCACCGACGACTCCCCCGACGTGCTGAGGAAGCTGTGCGCCGCGGACTCCCGCATTACCGCGCTGCGGCTCCGTCGGAACGCAGGGAAGTCGACAGCTCTCCAGGTCGGGCTGCAACACATCGACGGCGATGTCGTCGTGCTCATGGACGCTGACGGCCAAGACGACCCAGGCGCGGTTCCCCGGCTGATCGAGGCACTCCGCGACGGCCACGACCTCGTAACTGGCCGGCGGTCCGTCCGCCACGACCGTTTCGTAAAGCGTCACACGTCCAAGCTCTACAACTGGGCCACCTCGCGCCTCACGAGTGTGCCAGGGCGTGACTTCAACAGCGGGCTCAAAGCTATGCGACGCGACCTCGCAGACTCCCTCGACTTGTACGGAGAACTCCATCGCTACATCCCGGTTCTGGCCCACTGGACAGGGTTCCGAACGACCGAGATCGATGTCACCCATAGGCCCCGCCGGCACGGGCATTCGAAGTTCGGAGGCAACCGCTTCTGGCGCGGTTTCTTCGACCTGCTCACGGTGAACTTCCTGGTGCGCTACAACGCCCGCCCGTTACATCTCCTCGGCTCCTTCGCGGTCCTGCTCGGCGGTGCGGGAGTGGCCATGCTGGGGTGGATGGCGGTCCTGAAGCTCAGCGGCGAAGGAATCGGTAACCGGCCGGCCTTCATAGCCGGTGTCTTCTTCGTAATCGTCGCCGTCCAGATGCTCACCATCGGGCTCATAGCCGAGCTGATTGTCCATGGCCGCCACGCTCGAACCGCGCCCGCCGTCCTCGAGATCAGCCAAGACCACCGCCGGCCCGAGGCGGGCGAGTGATGTCGAGCCGCATTCTGTTCTTCGGTACCTTCGACAACCAGCGCAGCCCTCGCGCCCAAATCCTTCGCGAGGGCATGGCCGCGCTCGGTCATCACGTCGAGGAGTGCGTCATCCCGCTTGGCTTCTCCTCGGAGAGGCGCGTCTCGATGCTGCTGCGCCCGTGGCAAATCCCTCTCATGGCCGCCCGACTCGGGATCGTGTGGGTACGTGTCCTGCTCAGATCGCGCGGACAGCGCCCGGACGTGGTCGTCGTCGGCTACATGGGCCATCTCGATGTGCTCCTAGCGCGGGTGCGCTTTCCCCGCACTCCCATAGTGCTCGACCATCTTGTGTCACTTAGCGGCACTGCCGCCGACCGAAGGCTCCGCCATAGGTGGTTCGCCGGTGTCCTCGATCGTGCCGACCAGGCCGCGCTTCGAGCGGCCGACGTAATCGTCGTCGATACACAAGAGCACTACGCGGACCTCCCGACCTCCCACAAGGCCCGCGCGGTGGTCGTCCCGGTTGGTGCCCAGCAGGCGGCTTTCGCCACGCGCGAGGAGATAGCACCCCCGCCACCGCCCCCTCTACAAGTCATCTTCTACGGCCACTACATCCCCCTGCAGGGCGCGCCCTTCATCGGCGACGCCATCGCCGAGCTTCACAGGAGCGGACGCGAGGACATCCAGTTCACCATGGTCGGACGCGGCCAGGAACTCGCCGAGACCCGGCGGCGGGCAGGGGCCTCCTCGGCAGTGCGCTGGGTTGACAGGATCATCGAACCCGGCGAGCTCCTCCGTCTGGCACGCCGGCACCACGTAGCACTTGGCGTTTTCGGTACGGGGCCCAAGACGGGCAAAGTCGTACCCACCAAGGTCTTCTCAGCTAGCGCGCTGGGGCTGGCCATCGTGACGGCGGCCAATGCCCCACAACGCCGACTTCTCGAAGCGGCGGCCTTGTTCGTGCCACCCGGCGACCCATCGGCGATCGCTCGAGCGCTCGAAGGACTCGCTGACGATCCCCAGCTACGGTCGACACTGGCACAACAGGCCGCGACCGTCGCCGACGAGCACTTCCGCCCCGCGTCAGTGGCGAAGCCGCTTGTCGACCACCTGCAGAAGCGGGGTGTCCTCGACCCGACGAGCTCACGCGCGACAAGCACACCTCCTCTCACGATCAACGCCTGGCATCGCTGGGAAGTCATCGAGCGAGTGCTCGATGACGTCGCGCCTCAGTCCGTGCTGGAAATCGGCCCCGGCAAAGGGGCCGTGGGGGCACGGATCGCGCGCCGCACCAGTTACGTCGCAGTCGAAATCGACGACGTGTCTCGCGCCGCTACCGAGGCAGCCCTGGCATCAGCGAACTCAGACGGAGTCGTGGTGAGCGACCTCGAGGATGCGCGCGACCTGAGTCCGTTCGACATGATCACCGCGTTCGAGGTGCTGGAGCACATTGAGGACGATGTCACCACGCTGAGGACATGGTGTGAGCTGTTGGCGCCGGGCGGTCGTGTCCTACTCAGCGTGCCTGCCCACCGAGCGCGCTACGGCGCGTGGGACGCGAGAGTCGGCCACGTACGCCGCTATGACCGCCGCGACATCGAGGCCACGCTCGAAGCGGCCGGTCTGGAGGTCGCAGGTATGTGGAGCCTCGCCTGGCCCACGGGTTACCTGCTGGAGACGGCATGGAACGCCCTGGCACGCCGCTCACCCGGCACTGGCAATGCGGCTGCCCGCACCGCCGGCAGCGGTCGCAACCTGCAGCCCAACGTATTCCTCGGACCACTCCTGCGCGTGATAAGTCTGCCTGGACGCATCCTGCAACGGCGCCGATTCGACTCGGACGCAGGCACCGGCTGGTTGGTGGTCGGCCGGGCACCATGACCAGCCCGTGGATCGCCCGCGCGCGATTCGCGGTAACCGTTGTCTTGGTCACCGGCGTCTTGGCGGCGCTTGTCACCGCGGCGTCGCGGGCACGACAAGTCAGCTGGCCGTCATGGGCCACCGTCGCAGTCAGCAGCATGCTCGTTGGCGTGATGCTGCTGGCCACTGCAGCCAGCTGGGTCGCGATGTTTCCGGGCCAGCGCAACCGCTCTGGGCTCGCACGCGCCTTCCTCGTCGGCCAGCTTGGGAAGTACGTGCCTGGAGGGGTGGTCCAAGTGGCAGGCGTCGTCGATGTCAGCCGCCGGGCCGGCGTATCCGGAAAGGAGGTGGCGGCGGCATTGCCGGTGCACATGGTCGCGGCAACACTCGTACCAGGACTGATCGCCACGGCTGTCTTCGGTGCCTTGGACGGTCGCCTCGCCGCGGCTCTCCGCGGCGTCCTTGTTGGAGGTGGCCTCGGACTCGCCGTCATTCTGATTCGCAGACGATGGATGGCCACCCTGTTCGACATCGGCCACCGTCGGTGGAGTCGGTTGCCCGAAGGTAGCCACGTGCCGCCCGCGAAGACCCTTCTGATCGTCGCAGGGCTCGGCTCGGTGGGTTTCGCGGCCTACGGCGGCGCCTTCGCGGCGCTGCTGGCACCCGGCGACGGGTTGCGATCGTTCATAGTCGTGGCATCCGGCTTCTTAGCCGCTTTTCTGGTCGGCCTCATTGCCCTACCAATCCCCTCGGGGGTCGGAATCCGAGAAGGCGTCCTCGTCGCGACAGTCGGCACGATGATGCCGCTGGCCGATGTCCTAGCAGCAGCCGTCGTGTTGCGGGTGACCCAGCTTGCGGCCGAACTGGCTGTCTTCTCCGTGGCGTCCGGCATCCCCCGCCGCGCCCGCGCGCGCTTGCGTTCGCGATAGGCCGGCCAACTCGGCTATACCGGCACTTGTCACTCGAACCCGGCGAAAGGACCAGTGCATATGAGCGATCCGGCCAAGGTGGCCCGGCTGTGGGCAGAGGCGCTCTCGTCGCCCGACCGGAGCACGGATGCAGTGAGCGCCGTACTCGCCGAAGACGTCACCACCACTTCTGCTCTCGGAACGACGGAGGGGAAGGCCAAGGTGCTGTCGACGTTCGGGCAGTCGCCGATCGCCGACTTCTTCCCTCGAGGGTCGTGGTCGGAGCCCACCGTCGACGGCACTACCGCCGCGATGACGTGCACCTTCGGCGCGGGTGCCCCTGTCGGCGGCGTGACGGTCACCGTCACGACAGACGACGCCGGCCTCATCTCCAAGGTGGAGACGGCAGTCCTGCCCGCGCCACCACCTGTCACCCAGCCGATCCATGTCTCCGACGGGATGCGCGACGCGCTCGCCGGCGCCCTCTCGAACGGAACACCGGTGACGGTGGCGTACGCGGATGAGAACGGACAACCGCACATCTCACTCCGCGGCACAGTGCAGGCTTTCGACGACACCAACCTGGCGGTATGGATTCGCAACCCTGAAGGCGGCCTGCTTCGAGCCATCGAGACCAACCCCCACCTCGCGCTCTTCTACCGAGACCCGAAGACCCGCACGACCTACTCGTTTCAGGGGCGCGCGCGTGCCGAGCACGACGACGTGATCCGCGAACGCGTCTACGACCACTCCCCTGAGCAGGAGCGAAACCTCGATCCCGAGCGGCGCGGCGTGGCCGTGCTGATCGAGCTCGACCGCATCGAAGGACGGGAGGCCGGCGCGCGGATCGTCATGGACCGATCGGCCTGAACGTGCCCTTCGGCGCGGGCGCCCGCTGATCTGCGGGAAAAAACACCTCGCACCTAGGCTTCATGTAGGTATCTGTATGGGGGAGACTCCGGAATGCGAGGCGACAAGATGGTCAACCAGCAGCACCATCGGCCAGCGGTGCGGGCCGGCGGGCGGGGACGCGTCAACCGGCGCTCCGGCTGCACGGGTAAGCCCAGCGATGGCTTCGACCTCGATGTCGCCCTGCCCCTAGTCAGGAGAGAGGTACGCCGGTTTCGTCCATGGCGTCTTGAGCGTGATGACCTCATGCAGGCGGGCGTCGCAGGCGCGCTCGAAGCCTGGCAACGGCGCGACGACGCCCGCGGCCCCGCCTTCGGGACGTACACAGCCTCCTGGGTCCGCAAGGAACTGCAGCGCACGGTTGCACGCGGCGACTTCACCGTCGCGGTGCCCGCCCACGTGCCACCCCGCGCCATCGCCCTCCGGCATCACCGTGACCGAGAGCTCGGCCTCGACGGCCACCAGACCGCATCGCTCCGCCGGCTCCTGGAACCGGCTGCAGATGACGCTCCCCCGCACATAGAGCACCTCCGGCGCGCTGACGCCGAGACGTTGGTGGAAGACGTTGTACTTCACCAACTCGATCGGGAGGCAGTCCGGCGGGCCGTCGCCGGCCTCGCCGAGCCGCAACGATCCGTCGTCGCCCTCCGCTTCGGCTTCGATGGCGGCGAAGGTCTCTCAACCCGCGAGATCGGGCGGGTCGTCGGCGTCTCAGACTTCACGGTGCGCGCCCAGCTCAGACAGGCGACTTCGATCCTCCGTATTCGCCTGGCGACTATGCACTACCTCGGAGATCGGTAACCGCCATGTTCGAACGTTTCACGGAGAAAGCACGCCGCGCCCTCGTTCTCGCTCAAGAGGAAGCCCAGCGCTTCGAACACCCGCAGCTCGCCGCGCACCATCTCCTCCTCGGCGTCGGTCTCCTCGACGAGGAGGTCGCTGAGGTGCTCGCCGACGCCGGCTTCGCGGTCGACGCCGTCCGCAACGAAGTCCACGACCGGGTGCCGCCGCGAGGGCCGCTCGCCCACTCGCCTCAGTTCGGGCCCTCCGCCAAGAAGGCTCTCGAGCTGTCGCTGCGCGAGTCCCTCCAACTGGGCCATCCGTGGGTCGGCCCCGAGCACTTCGTGCTCGGAATCATCCGCAGCAACGACGCCCTCACGAACGAGGTGCTCCACACGGTGGGTGTCGATCCCGAGCTGCTCCGGCAGCGCATGATCACCCTGCTCTCCGACAACGGACCTGGTCCTGCTGCGGGCGCGCCGGCGGGTTCGTCTCAGGGTGAGTCGCCGTCGGGTTCGTTGGTGT
>CAZWDB010000067.1:0-23922 GCA_964632885.1 uncultured Acidimicrobiales bacterium
CAGCTCTCGATCGCGAACTAACCATCAGGTGTCTCACCGCCATTGACACGTTCCGCCGTCCGAAGGCGTGTCACACCCCAGGGCCATGATCCGGACATGGCACGCTGCTACGACTGCAAACAGGAAATGCTCACCGCACCGGGCTGCTCGCTCGCGGTCGTCGACATCGATGGAGTCGGCTACCTCCGGGTCCGCTTCGGCTCGGAACGACCACGCTGGCGCGGCACCCGCTGCGGTGACTGCAACGTCACGCGCGGGTCACTACACCACCTCGGCTGCGACGTCGAACGCTGCCCGGCGTGCGGCGGTCAGCTGATCGCGTGCGGGTGCCTCGACGAACCCGAGGAACTCGATGACCTCGATGACCTCGACGACCTCGACGGCGGGGTGCGTGGGTCGACCGACCATGCCGACGACGACGGCGTCAGGGAGTGGCTCAGACGTTGGGGATTCGCCGGACCGAACGCGAGCTAACCAAGGCGCGGGTGCATGGCGGTTGTGCTCTCACCGTTGTGAATTGGGGCTGACAGCCGAAATTCACCCCGCTCCGAGCACAATCGATAGCTGACGATCGGATGAACGTGACACGATGAATCGGTGTCGCTGGAGCAACCGCCCACGCTGGCACGCTTGTACGACGAGCTGAGCGTTCGAGCGGGTGCCGAGATCGGTGACGTCGCCACGCTGGCCGTCGCGATCAGCCGCATCCCGTACGGCAGGCCGTCCGATCTCTCACCCCATGGTGTCGTCGCCGACTGGCGCGGCACGTGTTCGACCAAACACCTGCTGTTTCAGGCCATGGCCGAGGTGTGTGAGCCGGCCGCGACGGTCGACCTCGTCCATCGCGTCTACCGGGTGAGTCCGGACGAGGCCGAGGTGCGGTGGGGTCCGGTGGTCGGCGCGTCAGTCCCGCCCGACGGACTGGTCGACGTCCACACCTTCGCCCGGCTGGGCGGGAACGCATCCGCATCCCCGCTGACGGTCGACGTCACCTTTCCTATCGCGCCGTGGGATGGACGCACCCCGCTACCGATCGCATGCAACCCCGGCGACGACATCCCTGCGGGCGATGACCTCCTTGGCGAGAAGGCCGAGCTCGTCGCCCGGCACTGCGACCCGGCTGTGCGGGAGCCGTTCATCGCCGCCCTCAGCCGCCACTTCGGGATCGATCCGGCCGCGGCCGTGGAGAGCCACGACGTCAAGTGGCCTGCCACCCCCTACCGGGCGATGCGCATGACGCGGCTCGGGGAGGACGAGTGGGGCACGTGGCTCTGGGCCCCGCGGGGCACCATGTCGCGATACGCCGGCCAGGAGCCGAGGGTGCTGCCCGTCGACTTCCTCACCCTCGTGCCGGCGGACGCGTGGTGGCGGGCGACATGGATGTTCGGGAGTCCGATAGAGCTCTACGTCGACATCGGCGCCCCAGCGGAGTGGACGGCGGACGATCGCCTACGCGTCGTCGACCTCGATCTCGACGTCATCAGGTGGAGGGACGGACGCTGCGAGATCGACGACGAGGACGAATTCGCCGAGCATGCGGAGTCGCTGCGCTACCCACCGGAGCTGGTGGCCAACGCCCGGCGCACCGCGGGAGAGGTGCTGGTTGCGGTGCGCGCCGCCACGCCGCCCTTCGGTGCCGCGCCCGCCGGCTGGCTCCGCTGAGGGCAGCGTCAACCGGCCCGTCTTCGGGGTGTCCCGTGTTCGAGCGCGGCTACCCTTGCCTGGCAACGCGCCGTCCCTTCCCTTCCTGAAGGCCGGCCCATGAGTGCGCTCACTCCAGACCCTGGTGGCGCTCCCCCGAGAGGAGCCCCGCCTGCTATGTCCCAGTTTCAGCCCGATCGAGGCTACGAGAGCTTCGACGACATGCTGACATCGGCGCTGGTGGGGCTATGCAGTGACCGACCCCACCTGCTCGCGCACGCCGTACGCGCGGTCGAGCCGCGGCAGCCGCTTCGCCCCTTGGGAATCCTCTGCGGGCCGGCGGCCGTCGAGCACGCCGCGCTGGGATCGATCCTCTACCGCCTCCGGCCTCCCGGCACTGGGCTCACGCGGGAGGGGCTACGCAGCCGAAGCCCGGTGTGGGTCTCGTCGATCTCGACGAGGCCGGCCTTCGTCCGGGGCGGTCTCCTTACGCGATTCGGGATACGGTCGGGGATCGCCCTGCCGGTAACGGTCGACCATTGGGTGGCGGCGGTCATCGAGGTTCTGTCGTTGGAGCAACTCGAACCCGATCCCGCGATCGAGGCGAGGTTCGACTCGTGGACAGCGGAACTCCGCGCGGCCGCCCGGGCGGTCGCGAGCAGCATGGCCTGACGCTCAGGCAGCAGCGACGACGCGCGGGTCCAAGATTTAGTTGACACTTACGTAAGCCGATGCTAACGATTGTGGTTGTGGACGCTGCGCTCAAGGCTCTGGCGGAACCCCGCCGGCGGGAAATCCTCCGCCTCGTGTGGTCACGCGAGCTGCCTGCTACCGAGATCGCAGGTGAGTTCGGCGAGGTCACCCGGTCTGCCATCTCTCAGCACCTCGGCGTCCTCAAGGGGGCGGGACTGGTGAGCGAACGCCGTGACGGCACGCGCCGCCTCTACCGGGCGCGGCGGGACGAGATCACGAGGCTGCGCAACTTCCTCGACGACTACTGGACGAGCGGACTCGAGCGGCTGCGTGACGTCGCCGAAGCCGCGCAGCGCGAAAACGACAAGGAGACAACCTGATGGCAGAGCTGGTGCGCGAGGTCATGATCGACGCTACGCCGGAGACGATCTGGCCGTTCCTGACCGAGCCCGACAAGCAGATCCAGTGGCACGGAACCGCCGCCGAGATCGACCCCAAGCCGGGTGGCGTCTACCGGGTACTCGTCGCGGGTCAGTATCAGTCGGCGGGCGAGTACGTCGAGGTCGTGCCGCACGAGAAGCTGGTGTTCACGTTCGGCTGGGAGGATGAGGGCAACCCCATCACGCCCGGCTCGACGACGGTCGAGATCACCCTGCAGCGAGAAGGTGACAAGACACTCGTGCGCCTGGTGCACCGCGATCTGCCCGACGCCCAGGCCGCCGAGATGCACGGCATGGGATGGGAGCACTACCTCAAGCGCCTCGTCGTGCTCGCCAGCGGCGGCGACCCCGGCCCTGATACCGGCCCCGGCATGGATTGAGAGCCGGTACAACAACGCGCGAAATGGCCGGACTATGCCGATGTCTCCCGGTGGATTTGGGGCATTCTGTGGGCGATGGCGGACGAGACGACACCGCTGCTCCTTGTCCGCCATGCGGACGCCGGCGACCGGAGTTTGTGGGAGGGCGACCAGGATCTGAGGCCGCTGAACGAGCGAGGCCGCCGGCAGGCCGAACTCACCGGACAGGCACTCCGCCAGTTCGCACCGGCGCGGATCCTCAGCAGCCCGGCAGTGCGCTGCATGCAGACGGTCGCACCGCTGGCCGAAGCGCTCGGCGTCGAGATCGAAATCGTCGACGAGCTCGCCGAGGGTCGTACGACCGAAGCCCTCGCCCTGCTCGACGGCACTCCCATGGCGCTCGGTTCCCACGGTGACGTGCTGCCCAAGCTGCTCGGCGTCCTCGCCGGCCACCTCGACAGTGTCGACATGAGCATCGGGTTCGGGAAGGGCGCGGCGTGGGTCCTCGATATCAACCGCGCCGGCAAAGCCGTGAGCGCGCGCTACATCGAACCGACAGTCTAGGCGCACCTACGCTCGATCAATGGCGTTCAACGGATGGCCGGCAGATGCGCTCGACTTCTTCGAAGGTCTCGAGGCCGACAACTCGAAGAGCTACTGGCAGGAGCACCGCGACGTGTACGACCGGTGTGTGCGGGCTCCGATGGACGCGCTCCTCGCCGAGTTCGCGTCCAGCTACGGCGAGGGGAAGGTGTTCCGCCCCTACCGCGATCTTCGGTTCTCGAAGGACAAGTCGCCCTACAAGACCAACATCGCCGCCGCCATCGACGACGGACCGTATGTGTCGTTGTCGGCCGAGGGGCTGTCAGTCGGCGCGGGCTACTACATGATGGAACGCGACCAGCTGGCCCGCTACCGCAAGGCGGTCGCATCCGACGGACCCGGCGTCGAGTTGGAACGCCTGGTTGCCGCCGCCCGCAAGGCCGGTCTCGAGGTGTCGGCCCACGACGAGCTGAAGGCCGCACCCAAGGGGTATCCGACGGACCATCCCCGCATCGAGCTCCTGCGCTACAAGGGCCTCATCACCTGGAAGTCGTGGCCGGTCGAGCCGTGGTTGGGCACCGCGAAGGTCAAGCAGCGGATCGTGCAGTTCTACGACCGGTCGCGCCCCCTGCTCGACTGGCTCGACACCCACGTCGGCCCGCCCCGCTGATCCGAGCCAGCGCCGCGAGCGGGTTGGCACTACAACCGGGCGCGGGTTTAGCGTCGCCCAAACGCTGGCGAACAGCGCCGGCGCGATACAGGGGGATGCATCTCGTGCGAGAGTCACCGGTCGACGCCAAGACCGACCGCAAGTTCTACCTCGACTATCCGGATGACCTGACCGAGGGCGAAGAGGTCACGTTCATCCTGAACCTCCACGGCGGCGGCTCGTCGGGCGCATGGCAACGCCGGTACTTCCCGGCCTGCGACTTCGTCGGCCAGTTCCGCCTCGTCGTCGCGACGCCGACGGCTCCCGCGCAGCGGTGGATCCCGGAGGACGACGACGAGCACCTGCGCAACGTCGTCGACCAGGTCTTCGAACGGTTCGGCCCGGAACGCATCCGCGCCTTCTGGCTCGCGGGCCACTCCCAAGGCGGGATGACTTCGAACCGGCTCCTGCGCACCGACTTCTACGCGCGCAACGTCGACGGATGGCTGAGCCTGTCGGGCGGCCGCATCGGCCCAGCGGCCCGGCCCCCGGAGGGCTTCGGGCCGCCGCGCACCGATGCCGAGCGGGCCCGCCGCGCCGGTTCAGCCAACTCCGAGGCGATGCGGCGCATGCGCGAGTCGCTCAGTGAGCCGCATCAAGCCGACTTCTCGTTCATCTACACGACGGGCGAGCACGAGATCGCCGAGCTTCCCGACAACTCGCCATGGGCGGAACGTTACGGCGCCGCACCGCGTGAGCGGATGCCGGACGTGGTCGACACCGAGGCGGGCCAGGTGTGGGACCAGCGGCGGGACGGCAACTCCACGAAGTCGTGGGGGTTCCAGCCCCGACCGGGTACCGCCGAGGTGTGGGTCTACCCCGACGCCAAGGACGGCCGGGTCATCGCCGACGTCGTCCGGCTCGGCAAAGGCCACACCGAGGGGCTCGAGCCCAACGTCACCGAAGCCCTGCTCAAACTCATCGTCAGCGCGCCGGGAGGAAAGCACCGATCAGCGTAGGACTCGCGAAACTCCTCGCCGATAGTTACAGTGACGGCCCTTGAAGCCACCTCCGTTTGAATACGTCTCTGCCGCCTCCCTCGATGAGGCCCTTGCCGCCCTCGCCGAGGGCGGTGAGGACGCCAAGGTGCTGGCCGGCGGTCAGAGCCTCATCCCCTTAATGTCGTTGCGCCTCGCATATCCGAGTGTGCTGATCGACCTCAACCGGGTTCCCGACCTGGCCTCGGTGCAGGCCACCAACGGCACCCTCTCGATCGGCGCCATGGCCCGTCACCGGGCGGTCGAACGGTCGGACGAGGTCCGCGGGGCGGTCCCGCTCGTGTCCGAGGTCATGCCGCTGATCGGCCACTCCGCCATCCGCTCGCGCGGCACGATCGGGGGCAGCATCGCCCACGCCGATCCGGCGGCCGAGCTACCGGCCGTCGCCCTCGCCCTCGACGCCACCATCCAGGCGCGTTCGGCCGTCCGCGGCGAACGCACGATCGCGGCCGCAGACTTCTTCGACGGCTACTTCACCACCGCCCTCGAACCCGACGAGATCCTCTGCGCCGTGCAGTTCCCGGTGCAGCCGCCCGGAACCGGCGTCGCGGTCGAGGAAGTGGCCCGCCGCCACGGCGACTTCGCCATGGTCGGCGCCGTCGCGGCGGTGACGGTTGCCGGCGGAGCCGTCACCCAGGCTCACATCGCCATGATCAACGTGTCCGAGAAGCCGGTGCGGAGCGCCGAAGCCGAACAGGCGGTGGTCGACGGCGCCAGTTTCGACGACGCCGCCCAGCTCGCAACGCGCGACCTCGAGCCGTCGAGCGACCTGCACGCCTCGGCCGCCTACCGGAAGAAGGTCGCCGGCGTGTGCGTGCGCCGTGCCCTGCAGACCGCCCATCGGAAGGCGACCGGCTCATGACCGCGATCAACGTGCAGCTCACCGTCAACGGCGTCGCCCGCGAAGCCGCGGCCGAACCCCGAAAGACGCTCGCCGACTTCCTGCGGGAGGACCTCGGCCTCACCGGCACCCACCTCGGCTGCGAACACGGCGTGTGCGGCGCCTGCACCGTCATCGTCGACGGCGACGCGGTGCGCTCGTGCCTGATGCTCGCCGTGCAAGCGGCCGGCGCGTCGGTGACGACGGTGGAGGGACTCGCCGTCGACGGCGCGCTGAACCCGCTGCAGGAGGCGATGCGCGACTCGCACGCTTTCCAGTGCGGATTCTGCACACCCGGCTTCATGATGCAGATCACCGCGCTGCTCAACGAGAACCCTGCGCCGACCGAGGCCGACGTGCGAGACACGCTGTCGGGCAACATCTGCCGCTGCACCGGATACGAGAGCATCCTCAACGGTGTGCTGAAAGCCGCCGGCACGACCCAGGAGGCCAGCCGATGACGGCAACCCCGCCCGTCGCCCAGCGGTTCGTGGGCCAGAGCGTCAAGCGTTCCGAAGATCAGCGGATCCTCACCGGCACCGGCAACTACGTCGACGACGTGTCGCTCCCCGGGATGTTGCACGCCGCGTTCCTGCGAAGTCCGCTGGCCCATGGCCGCATCACCCACATCGATGTGTCCGCGGCCCGCGAGCTGCCCGGCGTCGTCGCGGCCTACTCCGGTGAGGAGATGCAGGCGCTTCTGTCGGAGCGGGCGCGCCCGCTCGGGATCTTCGGGCCCGCGTCGGTGCAGTTCACGCTGCTCTGCACCGACAAGGTCCGTCTCGTCGGCGACCCGGTCGCGGTTGTCGTCGCCGAGAGCCGGTACGTCGCCGAGGACGCGCTGGAGCTGATCGAGGTCGACTACGACGACCTGCCGCCCATCGCCACCGTCGCGCACGCCCTCGACCCTGGCCGTCCGCCGATCTTCGAGGACATGGGTTCGAACATCGTCACCGCCCAGACGACGAACACGCACGGCGACGTCGCCGACGCCTTCGCCCGCGCCGACCGTGTCGTGCGCGCCGAGCTGCGGCAGCACCGTCATCAGAACGTGCCCATGGAGTGCCGGGGCTGCGTCGCCGACTACAACTCCGAGGAGGGGACGCTCGTCATCCATGGCTCGAACCAGGGCGTCGGCATCGCCAAGATGGTGCTGGGGAGCCAGCTCGGCCTCGAGCGCGAGAAGATCCGGGTGCTGTGCGGCGACGTCGGCGGCAGCTTCGGCCTCAAGATCGGCACGGGGCGCGAGGAGGTCGCCGCGGCCGCGCTGTCGAAGACGCTGGGCCGGCCGGTCAAGTGGATCGAAGACCGCAACGAACACCTCGCCTTCTCGGGCCAGGCGCGGGAGGAGACCCTCGACGTCGAGGCGGCCGTCACCAACGAGGGCGACATCCTCGGCATGAAGGTCTCGATGACGATCGACACCGGCGCCTATCCCGGCATGGGAGCGAACCTGGGCGGGATGGTCGAAGGCATGATCCCCGGCCCCTACTCACTCGGCGCCCTCGAGTTCACGTTCCGCGCCGTCGTCACCAACAAGGCCACCTACGTCGCCTATCGGGGGCCGTGGGCGGCCGAGACGTTCTGCCGGGAGCGCATGGTCGACATCATCGCCAAGGAGCTCGACCTCGAGCCGCTGGAAGTGCGCCGCCGGAACATTCCGTTCCAGGGTGCCGAGCCGACCAACATGATCACCGGGCGGTCCCTCGTGGGCGCGACGGCGCGGGAGTCGTTGGAGAAGGTGGCCGAGGTCGTCGACCTCCCCGCCTTCCGTGCCCGACAGGAGGAGGCGCGCAAGGACGGCCGCTACCTCGGCATCGGGATGGCGAGCTACATCGAGGCCGCGCCCGGGCCTCGCGCCGAGGGCGGCAACGCGCTCGGCAACGAGCAGATGCGCATGCGGTTGGACGCGGACGGCATCGTGCGGGTGTTCACGTCGCAGATGCCCCACGGGCAGAGCCACGAGACGACGCTCGCCCAAGTGGCGGCCGAAGAGTTCGGCGTGCCGTTCGAGCAGGTGAAGATCGTGGTCGGCGACACCGACCAGGTGCCGTTCGGCTTCACCGGCGGCTCCCGTTCGGCCACGATGGCTGGTGGCGCCGCGCTGCACACTGCACGAGAGCTGCGGGCGCGCGTGCTCGAGGTGTCGTCCCACCTGCTCGAGGCGAACGTCGACGACCTCGAGATCGTCGACGGGGCGGTGCGGGTGCAGGGTGTGCCAGTGAGTGCCAAGCCGCTGGCGGAGATCGCCGCGGCCGCGGCCGAGCCAGGCGCGCTGCCTGACGACGCCGATGCATCGCTCGAGGTGACGCGCAACTACGACGGCGGCAAGGGGGGGTGGTCGGGCGGCACGCACTGCGCGCTCGTCTCGGTCGACGTCGAGACCGGCCTCGTCGACATCGAGCGCTACGTCGTCGTCGAGGACTGCGGCAAGCTCATCAACCCTGCGGTCGTCGACGGCCAGGTGCGGGGCGGTGTCACCCAAGGCATCGGTGCCGTGCTGCTCGAGCGGTCGGCGTATGACCCCGACACCGGGCAGTTCCTCGCCGGCACCTTCATGGACTACCTGTTGCCGACGACCACCGAGGTGCCCCGCTTCGAGATCCACCACCTCGAGACGGTGCCGCTCGATCCCGACGTGAACTTCCGCGGGGTCGGTGAGGGCGGAATGATCGTGTCGCCGCCGACGATCTGCAACGCGATCGAGGACGCGCTCTCGCCGTTCGGCGTGAAGATCGAGGAACAGCACCTCCCGCCGCTGCGCATCCTCGAACTCATCGGCGCGGTTTCGCCAATTTGAGGCAATAACGAACGGAATTCGTTCGTTATTGCCTCAAGTTCGGCGACGATGGAGGGCGGATGGCCTCGGATCTAGCGATCGACACGACCAGCCTGACGAAGTACTACGGGCGCCAGCGCGGGGTGGTTGACGTCGACCTCGACATCCGGACGGGCGAGGTGTTCGGCTTCCTCGGCCCTAACGGGGCGGGCAAGTCCACCACCATCCACGTGCTCGTCGGCTTGATCCGCCCGACTTCGGGAAGCGCGACCGTGCTCGGCATGGACGCGTGGCGCGAACGCGATCTCATCGCGCGCCGGGTCGGCTTTCTGCCCGGCGAGTACAGCCTCTACGAGCGCCTCACCGGCGCCGAGATGCTCGGTTACCTCGACCGGCTGCGGGGCGGCGTGTCGTCGGTCGCGCTCGCTGACCTCGTCGACCGGTTCGACGTCGAGATGGACCGGCCGATCCGCGACCTGTCGATGGGTAACAGGCAGAAGCTCGGTCTCCTCCAGGCGTTCATGCACGAACCTGAGCTGTTGGTGCTCGACGAGCCGACGGTGGGGCTCGACCCGCTCGTTCAGCGCGAGTTCCACCGGCTGATCGCCGAGGTTCGCCGCGCCGGCCGCACCGTGTTCTTGTCGTCGCACACGCTGTCGGAAGTCGAGCGGCTCGCCGACCGGGTGGGCATCATCCGGGAGGGAGAGCTCGCGGAGGTGGCCGAGGTCGCCAAGCTCAAGCAGATGGCGGTACGGCGCATCGACTTCGAGTTCGCCCTCCCTGTCGACGTGGCCGTGTTCGAGAGTGTCGACGGCGTGCGCCACGTCGAAGCCGACAACGGGATCGTGCGAGTCGATGTGGAAGGGCCGGTCGTGCAGCTCATGAAAGTGGCCGCCGACCTCGAGATCGTCGACATGCATGTGCACGAAGCCGACCTCGAGGACATCTTCCTCTCCTACTACCGGGGGACCGAAGCGTGATCGCCACTGCCGTCGTGGGCCGGACGGTCAGCGACCGGCGGCGCAGCGTGTTGTGGTACGGCGCCGGCCTGGCGCTGATGGTCATCTGGGTGATGGCGATCTATCCGAGCATGGCGGCCGAGGTCGAGGACTACCTCGACGCCATGCCGGACGCCATGAAGTCGCTCTTCGGAGGAGAGGAAATCGGAAGCCTGGCGGGCTTCGTCTATGCCGAGATCTTCAGCTTGATGGGACCGATCGTGTTCCTCGCGTTCGCCATCACCGCCGGGGCGGGGTCAATCGCAGGTGAGGAGCGCGACCGCATACTGCCAATCGTCCTCGCCACCGGCGTAGGCAGGGGCTCGCTGGTGCTGTCGAAGCTCGTGGCGGTGTTGGCCTCTCTCGCCATCCTCGGCGCCTTCACGCTCGGGTCGTTGCTCGCCGGGCTCGCGATCGTCGGCGGTGGCATGGGCATCGGCGCGACCGTGGCGGCAACCGTCCAACTGATGGCGCTCGGACTCCTGTTCGGCACGTTGACGTTGGCGTTGGGCGCGTGGGTCGGGCGGCGAGCAGCGGCCGCCGGTGTCGCCGCGGGCGCCGCGCTGGGCTCCTACCTGCTCGACGCCCTCGCGGGCATGGTGAGCTGGCTCAAGCCGGCGCGGGTCGTCTCGCCGTTCCACTGGTATGCCCCCGGCAACCCGCTCGTCGACGGCCTCTCGCCCGGCTGGCTCGCCCTGTCGCTCGCGGTGACCGTCGTGTTCGCGGTTGCCGCCGTCATCGGGTTCGACCGCCGCGACGTCGGCGTCTGACCACGAGGTGCGTGAGCGTCGCGCCGGTCCTACTCGAGGGTGTCGAGGAACCGGTGCACGTCGCGGCGGGATCGCAGGACGATCCACCGGTGGCGGTCCGCGCGCTGGATCGCTTCGTAGCGTTCGCGGTAGCGGTCGTGGTGCACCCACGACCACAGCACGATGTTCTCGGCGGGGTCGCGCTTGAAGAGCGTCCGGATCCGCTCGCGGTTGCCGGTGCCCCACAGCTCCTCGCGTGTGATCGATCGGCGGAGCGTGCGTCCCAGCACGGCGAGGAACACCCGCCATCGGGGCAGGTCGAGCCACACGAACGTGTCGACGAGGTGGTCGATGCCCTCGCCCATGCGGCCTCCGTAGTTGCCGTCGATGACCCACCGGGGCCGCGCCGCGAAGCCGGCCACGGTCGCGCGGAATTCGTCGGCGTCGCGCTCCTCCCAGTCGGGCAGCCAGTGGACCGCGTCGAGCTCGAGGTGCGGGATGCCGAGCCGTTCGGCGATCGCCCTCGCCGTCGTCGTCTTGCCCGACCCCGAGCTTCCCACCACGCGAATGCGGTTCATCGACGTCACTGGTCCGAACTTGAGGCAATAACGAACGGAATCCGATCGTTATTGCCTCAAGTTCGGCGGGCGGGAGGTGGGGAGGTGGAGGTGGTCGGCGACTCGGTGCCAGTGGTGGTCGCCGTCGCCGAAGGCGAGCTCGGCGGCCACGGCGTGGCGGAAGTAGTAGTGCAGGTCGTGCTCGCGGGTGTAGCCGATGGCGCCATGCACCTGATGGCCGGTGGCGCACACCCGGCGGTACGCCTCGCTTACCCATGCCTTGGCCATCGACACCTCCTCGCTCGCGTCGAGACCTTCGGAGAGTCGCCAGATCGCCTCGTACGCGATCAGCCGTGACGTCAGCACGTCCACGCCCATGTTGGCGCAGTGGTGCTGCACCGCCTGGAACGCCCCGACGGGCGTGTCGAACTGCTGCCGTTGCGTCGCGTAGTCGATCGTCATCTCGAGTACCTGCTGGGCGCCGCCCACCATCTCGGCGCACGTGGCAGCCGCGCCGTACGCGTCCACGTTTGCGACCACCGCCGCGCCCGCGTCCTCTCCCGACTCGCCGCCGAGCACGGCGTCCGCGCCTACCCGCACTCCCTCGAAGCGCACGCGCTGCTGGTGTTCGGCCCGAACAGTGTCGATGGGCTCGATCAACAAACCCTCCGCGTCGGCACCGACGAGAAAGACGCTCAGTTCCTCGGGTGTGCCACCGGAACGCTGGGTGACTACGACAAGTTCGTTCGCCACGTGGGCGTACGGCACGAACATGGCGACGCCGTCGAGCACGTAGTCGTCGCCGTCACGCCGCGCCACCACGTCGGAGCCGGTCGGAGACCAGCCCGATCCCGGTGCGGCCCGCACGTAGCTCATGATCGTGTCCCCGCCCGCGATGCCCGCCAAGAGAGTGGTGCGCTGCTCGTCGGTGCCGTGTTGGGCGATGGCGGCGCCGCAGAGCACCACCGTCGTCACGAACGGGCTCGGCAGCTGGAACCGGCCCATCTCCTCGATGATGAGGCACAGGTCGAGGAACTCACCGCCGGCCCCGCCGCACTCCTCCGGAAACGTGAGACCCGTCCATCCGAGCTCGGCCATCTCCTTCCACAGCGCGGCGGAGTACCCGGTCGCGTCGGCCTCCATCTCGCGCACGTGCGACATGGGACAGCGCGACTCGAGGAAGCCGCGCGCTGTGGACGCGATCAGCTCCTGGTCGGACGTGAGGGTCAGGTCCATGGCAGCTCAGCGCTTCGGCGGGATCTTGTCGGACCGCACCCACACGCCCGGGCGCTCCTCCCAGAAGAGCTGCACCAGCACCCCGCCTGTGAGCTTCGGGTGGATGAAGGTGTCGCGCCAGGCGGCGCCGTCGGTCGCGCCCTCGTTGGAGTCGAAGGTCTCGATCTGGTGGTGCTCGCAGGCGGCGAGGGCGGCGTCCCAGTCGCCCACCTCGAAGGTGACGTGATGCACCGAGGCGCCGTCGCGCTCCCAGAAGCGGTCGATGAAGGAGTCCTCGCCTCTCGGCATGATGATCTCCCAGCAGATGCTCGACCCCGGGATGTTCATCACGAGGTCGGCCATGTCGGGATGCTCGTCGTCGGGTGTGCGCCACACCTGCACGAATCCGGCGAGGTCTTCGTACCAGCGGGCGAGCACGTCGCGGTCGGGGAACGCCTGGCACACGTGGTCGATCTGGACGATGCCGAGCGACGGGACGCTCGTGTGCCTGACGCCAGGGTTGGACACCTTGCCGTCGTCGCCGCACATGGTGTGGGTGCCCGTTCCCCGGATGCGGAACAGGAAGCCCGGCCCGTGGTCGGGCGGCGACAGCGAGGCCTCGATCCACTGGCCGGGAACGCCGGCGGTGGGCTTGATTCCCCGCTTCTCCAACTCGCTCGCGACCGCGTCGACGTCGGGCACTTCGACCGCTACGTGGTGGAGGCCGGGACGGCCGCCCTTGTCGTCGAGGAAGGTGCGGAACGGCGAGCTGTCGGCGGTCGGCGCGAGCACCTCCCAGTGCTGGCCCCAACTCCCCGGCACCGCGAGACGCGCGCCCTCACAACCCTCGGCGTCGTTCTCCCACGACTGGATCCGCTGAAAGCCGAAGAGCCCTTCCAACAGGTCGAGTTGCGGCTCGAGCCCGGGCACGACCTGGCTGATGTGGTCGACTCGGTAGATCTCCATGGTGTGCTCCTCTCCGCCGGCTCAGCCGACGTGGGGTTCGATCCAGTCGTAGCCCGAGTTGACGAGCTCCTTGACCAGGCGCAGGTTGTACCGGTTCATCGCACCGATGCGGGTCGCGAGCTCGGCGACCTCCTTGTCGAAGGCCTCCGCCGGGAACACCTCGTTGGCGAGGCCGAGCTCGTAGGCCTTCTGGCCGTCGATCGTGGCGCCGGTGAAGAGGAGCTGCTTGGCCCGAGCCTTGCCGATGCGGGCCGGCAGCCGCTTCACGCCACCCCATCCCGGGGCACTGCCGCCGTAGGTGGGCTGGTCGGGGTCGCCGTCCTCGGTCATCTTCGGGCGGTAGGGCGGGTCGGCCGAGAGGGTGATCTCCACCAGGCCGATGTTGGAGTTCTCAGAAGCGACGATGAAGTCGGCGGCGAGCGCGAACTCGAGACCACCGCCCACGGCGTGGCCATGGAGCGCGGCGATCACCGGCACCTCCATGCGCTCCATCATGGCGAAGGTCTTCTCGCCCAACCGGCCCTGCTCGACCCGCTCGGCGTCGGTGAGTTGCTCCGACCACTTCAGGTCCATGCCGGCGCAGAACGCGCGACCGCTGCCCCGCAGCACGACCACGCGGACGTCGTCGCGGGTGTCGAGTTCGGTGAACGCCTGGCGCAGCTCCTCCATCATCGTGGGATTGAGGGCGTTGAGCTTGTCGGGCCGGTTCAACGTGAGCCACGCCACGTTGTCGGCGACGCTCAGGTCGAGGGTCTCATAAGCCATGTCAGGTTCCTTTCACTGGCGGGGGAGGCCGAGGCCACGGGTGGCGATCACGTTGCGCTGGATCTCCGACGTGCCGGCCAGCAGGGTGGCCGCGACCGAGTCGAAGCACAGGTGGGTGAAGGCGCCTTCGAGGGGCGCACCCTCGCGTTGCCACAGGCCACCGTACTGGCCGAACGCCTTGGCCCCCGTACGGGCAAGCCGCTGGTGCAGCTCGGCGCTGAAGAGTTGGTTGACCGACGCCTCGTACTCGGGCACCGCGCCGCTTGCCTGCTTCGACACCGTGTAGCGGGCGAGGTTGGCGAGGACGCGGATCTCGGTGTGGCGGCGGGCGATCTCGTGGCGGAGCGAGTCGCTCCAGTCGGGCCGCACGAAGGGCGAGCCCTCGTCGCTGTCGAGAAACCGCACGAGCCGCCCGAGGGCGTGCTCGTACTTGATGACCGCACCGATGCCCGCCCGCTCATGGGTCAAGGTGGTCATGGCGGCGTACCACCCCCGGTTCTCCTCGCCGACGCGATTGGCAACGGGCACGCGCACGTCGTCGAAGAAGATCTCGCCGAACGGTTCGGCGCCCCGGATGTCCTCGATCGGTCGGATCGTGACGCCCGGCGCGGCGGCATCGATGAGGAGAAGGGTGATGCCGCGGTGCTTGCGGGCCTCCGGATCGGTGCGCACCAGGACGAACAGCCAGTCCGCGTGGTGGGCGAGCGACGTCCACACCTTCTGGCCGTTCACGACGTACTCGTCGCCGTCGAGCACCGCCTTCGTCTGGAGCGACGCCAGGTCGGATCCCGAGCCCGGCTCGGAGAACCCCTGGGCCCAGGTGCGTTCGCCGCGTGCGATGCGGGGCAGGTGTTCCGCTTTCTGCTCGTCGGTGCCGTGCTCGAGGATGGTCGGGCCGAGCAGGAACACGCCGATGCCGTTCACGGTGGGCACCTCGGCCTGCATCATCTCCTCTTGGAGGATGAAGCCCTCCACAGCGCTGAGCCCGCCACCGCCGTACTCCTTCGGCCAGTGCGGCGCGACCCAACCGCGATCCGCGAGGGCACGGGCCCAGTCGGCCGCGGCCTTCTGCCGCGCGGGGTCGGGCGAGTGGATGTCGACGGCCCAGTTGTAGCCCCACACGTCCTCGGGTTCGAGGCTCTGCTCGCTGGCCGTGTCGGGCTCGTAGCCGGCGGGGAAGTGGTCGCGGATGAAGCCGCGCACCTCGGCACGGAACTCGGCTTGTTCGGGTGTGTCCTTCCAATTCATATGGTGTGGTGTGGCCTCCTACTCCCCGCTCTACCCGCTCGCGCCCGGTGTCTTCGGTGTGCCCGGTGTCTTCGGCGTGGCCTGGCGATCCCACGTCGTCGCGGTGAGCCCGTGGTCGCCGACTTCCCGCAGCCGGTGCTTGGCCACCTTGTCGGTGGGCGTGCGCGGCAGCTCGTCGACGAACTCGATGTAGCGGGGCACCATGAAGGAAGGAAGCCGCTCCTCGCAGTAGGCCGCCAGCGCGGGCTCGTCGACATCCGCGCCCGGCTGGCTCACCACCACGACCTTCACCTCTTCTTCCTCGAGCTCGGACGGCACGCCGATGGCCGCGCACTCGAGCACCGCGGGGTGCAGGTTGATCTCGCACTCGAGGTCGAAGGCGGAGATGTTCTCGCCCCGGCGGCGGATGGCGTCCTTCATGCGGTCGACGAAGTAGTAGTAGCCGTCCTCGTCGACGTAGGCCCGGTCACCGGTGTGGAACCACAGGTTGCGGAAGCACTCCGCGGTGGCGTCGTCGCGGCCGTAGTAGCCGCTGGTGATCACATACGGCTGCTTGGGCCGGAGCACCAGCTCGCCCGGCTCACCCGGCCCGACCTCGCGGTCGTGATCGTCGACGATGGCGACGTCGAAGCGTTCGCTGTGGGCCTGGCCCATCGAGCCGGTGCGCCACTCGCCGTAGGGGCTGGCCGTCCCGATGCCGGCCTCGGTGCTGGTGTAGGTCTCCACGGTGTGGGCGCCGAAGCGTTCGAAGAAGGGGGCATCGAGCGACGACTTGCCCATGTAGAAGGTCTTGAGGGGGTTGTCGAGGTCGTTGTCGCGCGGCGGCGCGTTCAACAGGATCGGGATCATGGCGAACACGCCCATCGCGGTCTGGGCGTCGAAGTGGCGAATGTCGTCCCAGAAGCGGGATGCGCTGAACCGCTCGACGACGGCGAGGCTCGCGCCGGAGACCAGCGCCGCCATCATGCCGTCCCACAGACCGGCGGCGTGGAAGAGCGGGAGAGGGCAGTAGATCGTGCTGCTGCCGCCGCTCACGAACCGCAGCGAGTCGATCGCGCAGATCAGCGCGAGAGAGTGCGACACGAGGGCGCCCTTGCTCTGCCCCGTCGTGCCCGAGGTGTACATGATCGCCTGCAGATCGGAGAAGGCGACCTCGACCTTGGGGGCCTCGTCGCCGTGGTCGAAGAGAGTCGTGAACGGAACGGCGGCCGGTGAGGCCTCCCCTGTCAACGAGCTATCGTCGCCGGCGTCGTCGTCGGAGTGCACGATGGCGAGTCGCACCTTCGGCACCTGGTCGGCCACGCGGGCGAAGTGCTCGACGTAGCGGCTGCTGAGGACGATCACCGTCGCGTCGGAGCTGTCGAGCACCTGGGCGAGGATGTGGCCTTTGTAGGCGGTGTTGATCGGCACTGCGACCGCTCCCAGGCGGGCCAGGGCGAACACCACATAGAGCAGCTCGGCCGAGTTGGGGAGCATGATCGCCACGTGGTCACCCCGGTCGACGCCGTGGGCGGCGAGCCCCTGGGCGACCCGGTTCGACGTGCGGTCGACCTCGGAGTAGGTGAGCTCGCCCTCGTGGAACTTCAGGAAGGTCTGGCCGGCGTGCGTCTTGGCGCGCTCGGCCAGCACGTTCCCGAGCACCAGGTTTTCGAGGTTCTGCTCCAGCATTCTGCGCCTATCGGCGGCGGGCGAGGCTTCCCATTTGTTGCCGCCCCGGCCCGACGTTGTCAAAACCGCCGCCCATCTCTAATACGGACAGTGGTGGACTAATCACTCTGTGTGCTATAACTAGTCACTGCCAGACCGACCGGTCTGGTGCAGGGAGCGATGATCCGGACGGCCCTCACCGGCCCCG
Organism: uncultured Acidimicrobiales bacterium; assembly: GCA_964632885.1. Taxonomy (GTDB): domain Bacteria; phylum Actinomycetota; class Acidimicrobiia; order Acidimicrobiales; family CAZWDB01; genus CAZWDB01. The sequence continues at coordinate 17,396 of CAZWDB010000067.1, forward strand.
CCAGGGGTACGGAGGAAGCCGGTCGCCTAGGCAGTCCGGGGAGTGAATGGCGAGACCGACCCGCCTTGGCTGTTCGGCGCTCACGCGCCACGACACAACGGGACGGGAACATGAAGATCCGATCAATCATCGGACGGGTGGGCATCGCGGCCGCGCTCGGCGTGGGGGCAGTGGCCGGTGCGACGGGCACCGCCTCCGCGGCACCGCCTGCGGACGGGGCGATCACGGTCGCCTTCGACTGCACATCCGTCGACGTGGAGTCCTCCGACAAGGACCTCTCCAACGTGGTGCTGCGCTTCGACGACGGTGACCAGAAGTTCGAGAACCTGCGGGGAACTTCTGCCACCTTCTCGGGGACGGGCGCCTTCGAGGGCGAGGCGGTCACCGCTGCCTTCGTCAAGGCGGGAAGCAACGCCTCCGGCGAGGGCCCGGGTTACGGGGAGCGGTTCGACGCTCCGGCCGACTCGTGCGCGGCGCCGGCTTCGAACCCGGTTCCTGCCGAGGACCCCGAGCCGGACCCGGCGCCCGCCGACGATCCGAAGCCGGCCGACGATCCGAAGCCGGCCGACGAGGGCGACAGTGGCTCGACCGCAGTCGTCGACGCCGAGTTCAACTGCGACAACACGTCGGTGGAGGTCACCTCGACCAAGGACCTCTCCAACGTCGTGCTGCGTTTGAGCGACGGAGAGGACGTCAAGTTCGACGGCCTCACCGGCACGTCGGGCACCTTCGATGCCCCTTCGGGCACCACGATCGAAGTGGTGTTCGTGAAGTCAGGCAACAACGCCTCCGGCGCCGGACCTGGCTATGGCGAGGCGGTTGAGGCACCGGCCGGCAGTTGTGAGCCGGCACCCGCTGATAACCCTCCCGTCGATACGCCGCCCGACACACCGGCCGATACGCCGCCTAGCCCGGCGGACACGACCGAGTCCGACGTTGCCGCTCGCGACCAGGACCGTGCCGATCGCGGGGCTGCGACCCGCTCAGCGGAGCTCGCTCGGGGCGCCGAGGTTCTGGGCCTCCGCCTCACCGCCGAGACACCGGCGCCCGCCGCGACCCTCGCCTACACCGGCCCGGGCGTCAGCGTCGGCCTGATGCCGCTGCTCCTGGCGGCCTTCGCTCTTCTCACTGGAGGAACCATGCTCCTGCGGGCCAACCGGCGTTTCGCCGGCTGAACCCCTCGAGCTTGCTGAACTTGAGGCAATAACGATCGGAATTCGATCGTTATTGCCTCAAGTTCGTTCGGAGGAAGGTGAGCTGGTGACCTACACCCACCACATCCGGGTTCGTTACGGGGAAGTCGACATGCAGCGCGTCGTCTTCAACGCCCACTACCTCGCCTACTGCGACGACGCCCTCGACTCCTGGCTGCGGACCCTCGACGTCCACTTCGAGCGGTTCGGGTGGGACATCATGCTCAAGCGGGCCGACATCACCTGGGAGTCGGGCGCCGGTCTGGGTGACACGCTCGTCCTGTCGCTCCGCGTCACGCGATGGGGCAACACCTCCTTCGACATCGGGTTCCACGGCGCGGTCGGCGAGCGCCCCATCTTCTCGGCCACCGTCACCTACGTGGGTGTCCGGGCCGGCAGCTCCGAGCCGATGGCTCCGCCGCCCGAGATCCGGCAGCTGCTGGGTGAGCCAGACGGCTGAACCCGCCGAACTTGAGGCAATAACGATCGGATTCCGATCGTTATTGCCTCAAGTTCGTCCGGATAGTGGCGGCGGCGTACCTAGTGTCGGGGTTGTGAGAATCGAGGACTACGCGGTCATCGGCGACACCCAGACGGCGGCGCTCGTCGGCCGGAACGGATCGATCGACTGGTTGTGCCTGCCCCGGTTCGACTCCGGTGCCTGCTTTGCCGCCCTCCTCGGCACGAGGGAGAACGGCCACTGGCAGCTCGCGCCCGCTGGCGAGGTGACGGCCACCGAGCGGCGTTACCGCGGCGACACGTTGGTGCTGGAGACCACGTTCTCCACCGCGGAGGGCACCGTCCGGGTGATCGACTTCATGCCGCCGCGGGGCCGGGAGGCCGACCTCGTGCGTCTCGTCGAAGGCGTCGAGGGACGGGTGCCGATGGAGATGGAGCTCGTCATCCGGTTCGACTACGGGCGCTCGGTGCCGTGGGTGCAGCGCACCGACGGCCGCCTGCAAGCCATCGCCGGCCCCGACGCAGTTGTTCTGCATACCCCGGTCGAGACCCACGGTGAAGACATGCACACGGTCGCCTCGTTCGAGGTCGCCGAGGGCGACCGGGTGCCGTTCCTGCTGGCGTGGCACCCCTCGCACGAGTCAGCTGGTCCGATGCTCGATGCCAGCGCCGCGCTGGAAGACACGTGTCGCTGGTGGGAGGAGTGGGTCGGCGACTGCTCCTACGGAGGGGAGTGGCGCGACGCCGTGGTGCGCTCACTCGTCACCCTCAAGAGCCTCACGTACGCGCCGACCGGCGGCATCGTCGCAGCCGCTACCACGTCGCTGCCCGAGCAGCTCGGCGGCGTGCGGAATTGGGACTACCGCTTCTGCTGGCTTCGCGACGCCACCTTCACCCTGTATGCCTTCATGAGCGCCGGTTATGACGGTGAAGCCCGCGCGTGGCGCGACTGGTTGCTCCGGGCCGTTGCCGGCTCACCCGACGAGCTGCAGATCATGTACGGCTGCGCGGGGGAGCGGCGCCTCCTCGAGTACGAGCTCGACTGGCTCGCCGGCTACGAGGGCTCCAAGCCGGTGCGCGTGGGCAACGCCGCGGTCGACCAGTTCCAGCTCGACGTCTTCGGCGAGGTCATGGACTCGCTCCACCAGGCCCGCCGCATCGGGCTGCAGCCCGACCGGTTCGCGTGGGAGTTGCAGCGGGTGCTGATGGACTCACTCGAGTCGCGTTGGACCGAGCCCGACGAAGGGATCTGGGAGGTGAGGGCCGAGCGCCGCCACTTCACCCACTCGAAGATGATGGCGTGGGTCGCCGCCGACCGGGCGGTGAAAGCGGTCGAGCGCTTCGGCCTTGAAGGGCCGGTGGACAAGTGGCGCCGTCTTCGCCAGCAGATCAGGGACGAGGTGTGCGCGCGGGGATGGGACAGCGAGCGCCGCACATTCACCCAGTCGTACGGCAGCCGCGAGCTCGACGCGTCGCTGTTGATGATGCCGCTCGTCGGCTTCCTCCCCGCCGACGACGAGCGCGTGCAGGGGACGGTGGCCGCGATCGAGCGCGAGCTGTGCGAAGACGGCTTCGTGCACCGCTACACCCAGCACGGCGACGAGGTCGACGGTCTGCCTCCGGGCGAGGGCGCGTTCCTCGCGTGCACCTTCTGGCTCGCCGACAACTACGCGATGGCCGGACGCCACGACGAGGCGCGGGAGACTTTCGAACGGCTGCTCGCGCTCCGCAACGACGTAGGACTTCTCGCCGAGGAGTGGGACGTGGGTGCCCAGCGCCAGGTCGGCAACTTCCCGCAGGCGTTCTCTCACGTGCCGCTCATCAACACCGCCAACAACCTCACGCTGGCGGGCGGTCCCGGGCACCAGCGCGGCGAGGAGGACGAGGCCGAGGACCGGGCGTGATGCGCGTCCTCACGGTGGAGCCGGGGCGGACAGGATCGGCCCAACTCGAGGAGCGCCCCGATCCGGTACCCGGCGACGGCGAGGTGCTGATCGAAGGCCTGGCAGTCGGAGTGTGCGGGACTGACCGCGAGATCATCGAGGGCGCGTATGGGACCGCGCCTCCGGACCGCGACCGCCTCGTGCTCGGCCACGAGTCGTTGGGGCGTGTGCTCGCCGCGCCGGACGAATCAACGTTCGCGTCGGGCCAGCTGGTGGCCGGCATCGTCCGCCGTCCCGATCCTGTGCCATGCCGGGCGTGCGCGGTGGGTGAGTGGGACATGTGCCGCAACGGCCGCTACACCGAACACGGCATCAAGGGCCTCGACGGCTTCGCGGCGGAGCGCTACGCCGTGGCCCCCGACGCCCTGGTTGCGGTTCCCGGTGCCCTCGGCGAGCTTGGCGTGCTCGTCGAGCCGACCAGCGTCGTCGCCAAGGCGTGGGACCACATCGATCGCGTCGGAGGACGGGCTGCCTGGTTCCCCGAACGGGTTCTCGTCACCGGCGCCGGTCCCATCGGCCTCCTCGCGGCGCTGTTCGCGGCCGAGCGGGGATATGAGGTGCACGTGCTCGACATCGTGACCGAGGGTCCCAAGCCCGACCTGGTCGCGTCCCTTGGCGCGACGTATCACGCCGGTCCGGTGGAGGAGGCGTGCGCCGGGGTCGATGTCGTCGTCGAGTGCACCGGTGTGGGCCAGGTCGTGCTCGACGTGCTCACCCATACCGGACCGGCCGGAGTGGTGTGCCTCACCGGCATCTCGTCGGGCGGCCGCCATCTCACCGTCGACGCCGGCGCGCTGAACCGTGAGCTGGTGCTGGAGAACGATGTCGTGTTCGGGTCGGTCAACGCGAACGCTTCGCACTACCGGGCCGCGGTCGAGGGTCTGGCGCGAGCCGACCACGCGTGGCTCGCTGGACTCATCACCCGCCGCGTCCCCCTCGACGACTGGCCGGCCGCGCTCGAGCCCCGCGACGACGACGTCAAAGTCGTCCTCGCCCTCTCCCACGGCCGAACTTGAGGCAATAACGATCGGAATCCGATCGTTATTGCCTCAAGTTCGGAACCCTGGGTCAGTCGAAGACGGGGTCGAGGCACCAGTCGGGGTGGTCGCTCTCGAGTCGCTGGAGCCAGTAGGGGCTCTCGAACAACGCCAGCAGCGTGTCGTCGCTGCGCGCCATGACGCGCACTCCGGTCGTGCGGCGGAGGTGCTCGGCGGTGGGCGCGTCGGTGCGACGGGCCACCCGGTACGGAGACGGACTCAACTCGACCTGGGCGCCGAACTCGTGCTCGAGGCGGTGGGTGAATACCTCGAACTGCATCTGTCCCACCGCGGCCAGAATGGGCGTCGGGTCGCCGTCGGGATCGCGGAGCACCTGGATGACGCCTTCCTGCTCGAGCTGCTGCAGGCCCCGGCGGAACTGCTTGTAGCGACCGGTATCGCGGGCGCGTGCCGCCGAGAACAGCTCGGGTGCGAACGTGGGGATGCGCGGATACGCGACCGGCTCATCGAGGTAAAGCGAGTCGCCGATACCGAGGTCGCTCGCGTTGACGAGCCCGATCACGTCGCCCGGATAAGCCTCGTCGATCGTGTCGCGCTCCGAGCCGAACACTGAGGTGGCGTACTTGGTGGAGAACGGCCTGCCGGTCGGGCCATGGATCACGGTCATGCCGCGCTCGAAGCGCCCTGAGCAGACCCGCACGAAGGCCACGTGGTCGCGGTGGGACGGGTCCATGTTGGCCTGGATCTTGAACACGAAGCCCGAGAACGGGGCCTCGAGCGCGCGGACCGCTCCGACGGCGTCGTTGCGTGCCGACGGCGGGGGCGCGAGATCGACGATGGCGTCGAGCAGGTGACGGACGCCGAAGTTGGTGAGGGCAGAACCGACGAACAGCGGGCTCGTCTCACCTGCGAGGAACGACTTCACTTCGAGCTCGGCGCCGACCTCGTCGAGCAGAGCGCACTCCTCGGCGGCGTGCTCCCAGGAGGCGCCCTCTTCCGCCGCGCCGCGCGAGGCCGCAACGGTTTCCTCGGGGGCAGCGGTGGCGCCCCGCGCGGTGCGCGTGAAGCGGATGAAGTCGCCGGTGCGGCGGTCGATTACGCCGCGGAAGTCGCCTGGGATGCCCACCGGCCAGGTGATCGGCGTCGGTCGAAGGTCGATCTGGGCCTCGATCTCGTCGAGCAACTCGAGGGGATCGCGTCCGGGGCGGTCGTACTTGTTGATGAAGGTGAGGATCGGAAGTTGCCGCGCCCGGCACACCTCGAACAGCTTGAGTGTCTGGGCCTCGATGCCCTTGGCGACGTCGAGCACCATCACCGCGGCGTCGGCAGCCGCCAGCACCCGGTAGGTGTCCTCGGAGAAGTCGCGGTGGCCCGGAGTGTCGAGCAGGTTGACGACATGGTCGCGGTAGGTGAACTGCAACACGGTCGAGGTGATCGAGATGCCCCGCTGCTGTTCCATCGCCATCCAGTCCGATGTCGCCCGGCGCCGGCCGGCGCGCGCTTTCACCGCGCCGGCCTCGGCCACTGCACCGGAGTAGAGGAGGAACTTCTCGGTGAGGGTGGTCTTGCCGGCGTCGGGATGGCTGATGATCGCGAAGGTGCGGCGGCGCGCGGCCTCGGCGGTCGGGACGGGAGTGGAGTGGGTGGTGGACATGGGCAAACTGCAAGGGTACGGCCCCGCGCCCCTCTTTCCCCTCCCACGCCCGCGAACTTGAGGCAATAACGAACGGAATCCGTTCGTTATTGCCTCAAGTTCGGCGGGGTGGGAGGCTGGGGGCGTGACTGAGCGGAAGCCGCCCGGTGTGCGCTGGGAAACCTGGATCGACCGTCAGATCCGCGAGGCCCAGGACCGGGGCGAGTTCGACAACCTCTCCGGCAAGGGCAAGCCGATCGAAGGACTCGACAAGCCCCACGACGAGATGTGGTGGGTCAAA
>CAZWDB010000068.1:0-23825 GCA_964632885.1 uncultured Acidimicrobiales bacterium
GCCATCTTCATGGCCAACTCCGGAGGTGCGTGGGACAACGCCAAGAAGTACATCGAGGCGGGGGCCCATGGCGGCAAAGGCTCCGAGCCCCACAAGGCAGCCGTTGTGGGTGACACGGTGGGCGACCCCTTCAAGGACACTGCGGGCCCCTCGATGAACATCCTCATCAAGGTGATGACCATCGTGTCGCTGATCTTCGCCAGCGCCTTCATATAGCCATATAGACCCCCACCGGCCCAGCCGAGTGCGATGCTTGGACTGATGGAGCGCTGGAGCCATGGAGTGATGCCTCGAGGAACGGCGTGAGGAACGGCGCCGCTCGCGCCGTGCTGCTCGCCGGCTTCCTCGGTGTCGCCGGCTCCGGCGCGCTGGTGAACTTCTTCCCTGGCGGGGCACCGTCGCCAGCCGCCGCGCAGCCCGTCCCGACGGAGGAGGAAACCACAACAACTACAGCGCAGCCAACGACGACGGAGGAGACGACGACCACCCAGGGACCTGTCCCGACCACGGAAGAAACCACGACCACGTCGTCTTCGCCCACCACGGCTCCGACCACCACGGCTGCACCGACGACCGAGGCGCCGCCGGACACCGAACCGCCCCCGCCCGAGCCTCCTCCGCCCCCTCCGACCGAGGCCACCACGACGACGGCGCCGCCACCACCCCCGCCACCGGAGGACCGCACCCCGCCGCGGCAGCCGGGTCAGGCGCCCACCCTCGCGGATGACCCCGAGTCGCAGGTGATCACGACCGGAGGCGCCGACATCCATGCCGCGTTCCCACTGCTCAGCGTGGGCGGCTTCGCCGTCCTCGGCGGCCTCCTCGGCGCCCAGTGGTACCTGACCAAGCCCGAGCGGCGCGGCCGCCGCACCCTCTGACCCGCCGAACTTGAGGCAATAACGAACGGAATTCGTTCGTTATTGCCTCAAGTTCGAGACGAGGGAGGCGAGGAGGGCGGCACGGTCGGCCATCGCCGCGACCTCCACGTATTCACCTTCGGCGTGGGCGTGGTCGCCCACCGCGCCGAGGCCGTCGAGGGTTGGCACACCGATACCTGCAGTGAAGTTGCCGTCGGATCCGCCACCGACCGCCACGCCCTCCAACGGGGGAAGCCCGAGATCGCCGGCGAGGCGGTGCGCCAGCGCGAAGAGCTGGCGCGAGCTCGACTCCGGAAACGGCGGCCGATTGGGCCCGCCCCGCACCGTCACCACCACGTCGGGATTGTGGGACGAGAGCCGGCCGAGGGCCTCGTGTACCCGTTGCTGCTCGTCGGTCGTGAACACCCGGACATCGAGGTGTACCGACGCTTCGGCGGGGACGGTGTTGATCGTCGAGCCGGCGGAGGCGATCGTCGGCGTCACTGTCGTCCCCTCCTGCGGCCGGCTGAGGTCGCCGACCGACAGGATCTGATGGGCAAGCTCCACAACGGCGTTGGCGCCCTTCTCCGGTTCGAGTCCGGCGTGCGCGGCCCGCCCGACGACGTCGACGTCATAGAGAGATACGCCCTTCCGGGCTACCTTCAGCGATCCAGCCGCGCTTGCCTCCAACACGAGCACGGCCCCAGCGTCCCGAGCGGTCGTCTCGATCAGCTCACGGGAGGCACGCGAGCCCGTCTCCTCGTCGGAGTTGAAGAGGATCGTGACACCGTCGAGGTCATCGAGCCGCCTCATGGCGAAGAACAACTGGACGATGCCGGCCTTCATGTCGAAGGCCCCCGGCCCCGTGGCGCGGCCTGCCTCGACGGAAAAGGGCCATCGGGCAAGCGTCCCGGCGGGCCAGACGGTGTCGACGTGGCCCAGCAGCACTACTCGCCTACTCTCCCCGAACTGCCAGCGGAGATTCGGCCGTCCGGCAGTGTCGATCCACTCGGGATCCCGGCCGAGGAACTTCGCACCCATCGCGGCCACGGCGCTGGCCACCTCGCCCACCCGATCGAGGTCCGAGGTGGGCGACTCGATGCCTACGAGTTCGTCCAGGCGCTCCACCATGGCGTCGGTCTCGGTCCGGAGGCTTGCGAGCAGTGAAGCGGCCATTGGTCAACCCACCCGCGCGGACTGTCCGCCGTCGACGGGCAGTACGACGCCGGTGATGAACGCAGCGTCGTCGGACGCGAGGAAGAGCGCGGCGTTGGCGACGTCCCACGCGGTGCCCTGATGACCGAGAGGCACCCGCGTTGCTCGCGCCGAAGCGAACCGTTCTCGCGGCCGGCCGGCGGCGCGGGCCGGCGCGTCGACTGCCATCGGAGTATCGATGAGTCCCGGCATGATCGCGTTGGCACGGATCCCGTCTCCCGCGTGGGCGACCGCCAGGCTCTGGGTCAAGGCGTTCACTCCCGCCTTCGAGATCTTGTAGGCCGTGAGGCTCCCAGCCGCAGCTATCGCCGCGAGCGAGGAGATGTTGACGATCGCGCCGCCCCCGTGCGCTTGCATCACCGGGACGACGTACTTGCACGTACGCCACATCGCCTTCAGGTTGACGTCGAGGATGCGGTCCCAGCCGGCCTCGTCCAACTGCACGACGGAGTTGTCACCGGCGCCGACGCCGACGTTGTTGTGGAGGATGTCGATCCGGCCCAATCGCGCCGCGGCCGCCTCCACCATCCGGCGGCACGCTTCGTCGTCGGAGATGTCGCACTCGTGGGCTTCGGCCGCGCCGCCTTCGGCCTCGATCAAGGCACACGTCTCGTCGGCGGAGTCCTGACGGCGGTCGACGACAAAGACCCGCGCCCCTTCTCTCGCGAAGAGGATCGCCGTGGCCCGCCCGTTCCCCACGGTCTCTCCGGGCGTCTGGCCGCCGCCGACGACAACCGCGGTCTTGGCCGCGAGGCGATCGCTCATGCCCGTGCACTGTAGGGTTTGCCACGCGGCTGACGAAGGGGGAAACGATGGCTGAGTTCGATCTGGTTGTGCGCGGTGGCACCGTCGCGGACGGCACGGGAGCCGACACTCGCACCGCCGACGTGGCCATCAAGGACGGCCTCGTCGCGGCTGTGGGTCGGGTTGACGGACGCGGTGACAACGAGATCGATGCGGCGGGCGCGCTGGTCACACCTGGCTTCGTCGACATCCACTGCCACTACGACGGCCAGGCCACGTGGGACAACTTCCTCGCCCCCTCGTCGTGGCACGGGGTCACCACCGTCGTGATGAGCAACTGTGGGGTCGGGTTCGCTCCGGTGCGGCCGTCCGACCACGAGCGACTCATCGAGTTGATGGAGGGCGTGGAGGACATTCCCGGCGCGGCCTTGCACGAGGGTCTCTCCTGGGACTGGCAGAGCTTCGGCGAGTACCTCGACGCGGTCGAGCGCGTCCCGCACGACATCGACCTCGCTGCCCAAGTTCCTCATGGCGCCCTGCGCCTGCACGTGATGGGGGAGCGGGGCGCCCAGCGAGAGGACGCTACGCCCGACGACATCGCGGAAATGGCGGCCATCGCTCGCGACGCGGTGGAAGCGGGAGCGCTGGGATTCAGCACCTCGCGCACGCTCAACCACCGCACCAGCCGGGGCGAGCCGACGCCGACGCTCACCGCGTCGATGGACGAACTCGTCGGCATCGCCGAGGGCCTCGGCGCCGCGGGCAAGGGCGTCCTCCAGGTGGTCTCCGACTTCCTCGACCTCGACGGCGAGTTCGCCATCCTGCGCAAGATGGTCGAACGTTCCGGCCGGCCGCTGTCGATGTCGATCGCCCAGGCGGGTCGTTCCGACAACTGGCGTCACATCCTCGACAACATCAGCCAGGCGAACGCCGACGGCCTCAAGATGACCGGGCAGGTCTCGACGCGGGCCATCGGGTTGCTCATGGGGCTCTCCTGCACGCTCAACCCGTTCATGGTGAACCCGGTGTGGCGCGAGATCTCCGACCTGTCCGTCGCCGAGCAGGCCAACGTCATGCGTGATCCCGGCTTCAAGGAGCGGGTGCTTGCCGCCGCCACCGACGAGACCGAGCGGGGGAAGCTGGGCGGCCGGCTGATCGGACGCTTCGAGTTCATGTATCCGCTGGGCGAGCGGCCCGACTACGAGCCCGATCCATCCAGCAGCGTCGCGGCGCGTGCCGAGCGGGAAGGCCGCGCGCCGGAAGACCTCGTCTACGACCTTATGCTCCGCGACGAGGGGCGCGCGTTCCTATATCTCCCCATCCTCAACTACGGCACCGGAAACCTCGACGCCGTCGGGGAGATGCTCGCCCATCCATACACAGTTCCTGGGTTGAGCGACGGCGGAGCCCACGTCGGCACGATCTGTGATGGGAGCTTCCCGACGACGCTGCTGTCGCTATGGGGACGCGACCGCGACCGGGGCCGTCTCGAAGTGCCGTTCATCGTGCAGCGCCACTGCCGTGACACTGCCCGCACCGTCGGCTTGAACGACCGGGGGATCCTTGCGCCCGGCTACAAGGGCGACGTCAACGTGATCGACTTCGAGAACCTGGCGCTCCGTGGTCCCGAGATGCGCTACGACCTCCCTGCGGGTGGGAAGCGGCTGTTGCAACAGGCCGACGGTTACCTCCACACGATCGTGAGCGGCACGGAGATCTATCGCAACGGTAAGGCGACCGGCGACCTTCCCGGCCGCCTGATCCGCGGCGCCCAGACCGTCCGAACTTGAGGCAACCGCGGCGCGAGGCTGAGCGTCACGGCCTCGATTTCGACTGGATCAGGGCGGCGCGATCGAGGGTGACCTGGAAGATTCGTGCCGCGGCGGCGTCGATCATCATGCCGCCGAGGTTGGCTGCGCCCGACCCGGCCGCTTCAGCTTCGCGCACCGCCTCGACCGCTTGCCGCGCCCGCTCGACTTCCGACTCGGTGGGCGCGAACACCTCGTTGGCGATGTCGATCTGGCTCGGGTGGATCGCCCACTTGCCGACGCAGCCGAGGGTCGCGGCCCAGCCGGCGTCGCGGCGGTAGCCGTCGGGGTTGCGGAAGTTGGCGAACGGGCCGTCGATGGCGTCGAGCCCGTTGGCCCGCGCCGCCACGATCATGCGGTTACGCGCGTAATGCCACATGTCGCCCGGATACCGGTCGGCCGACTCGCCGATGTGGCCGGTGCGGATGCCCTGGCTTGCTGAGAGGTCGCCCACGCCCAGGATGAGCGCCTCCAAGCGCAGTGTCGACGCCGCGATCTCTTCGACGCGCGACAAGGCTTCGGTCTCCTCGATGAGAACCTCGATGCCGATCCGCTGCGGAAGGGCGAGCTTGGCTTCGAGTTGCGTGAGCAGCGTGTCGACGAACCACACGTCACGCGGCGCCTTCACCTTGGGCACGATCACGACGTCGAGGTGTGAGCCCGCACCGGCGACGACGTCGATGATGTCGTCGTGGGCCCACTCCGTCTGCACACCGTTGACGCGGACGGCTCGCACCTTCGTGCCCCAATCGTGGCGGGTGAGCGCGTCGACCACGAGGGCGCGCGCCCCCGCCTTCTCGGCCGGCGCGACCGAGTCCTCGAGGTCTAGGAACACGAGGTCGGCCGCGCTGGCGGCCGCCTTCGCCATCATCTTCTCGCTCGTGCCCGGAGTGGAGAGCTCCGAACGCCGCAGCCGGGTGGGGCGATCAGGCACCGGACTCCTCCCGAGAGGGCGGCGCCGTCATTCCGACCTCGCTGAGGATCTCGGTGGTGTGTTCTCCCAGGCGGGGTGGCCGGCGGTAGATCCCAGCCGGGGTCGCCGTCATCTTGATCGGCGGTCCCGGCAGTACCACGGGGCGCGAACCGTCCGGTTGTTCGACCTCGACGAGCATGCCTCTCGCTTCCAGGTGCGGATCGACGAAGAGCTTGTCGGCCGTATTGACCGGCCCGACCGGCACGTCGCCGCCGAGCGCCTCGACGACGGCGTCAGTGGACCGGGCGGCTGTCCACCCCGTCACCACCTCGCGGACGAAGGCGGCGTTGGCGACGCGCGCCCGGTTGCCGCGGGTGCGCTCGTCGGTTATGAGGTCGGGCCGGTCGAGCACACCACACAGGATCTCCCAGTGCTTCTCGGTGGGCGCCGCGATTGCGCATGCCCCGTCGGAGGTCGGGAACACATCGAAGGGCGACAGCGCAGGATGGCCGTTGCCCGAAGGCGCGCTCACCTGGCCGGTGTAGGAGTAGCGATACACGACCGCCTCGCACAGAGCGAGGACCCCGTCGTACATCGAAACGTCGACGAATTGGCCTTCACCGGTGCGCTGGGCGTGCAGCAGAGCAGCAGTGACACCGAGCGAGGTGAGCGTCGCGGGGAACAGGTCACCGATGCTCGGGCCGCACCGGAAAGTCTCGCCGCCGTCGCTGCCGGTGATGGCTACCGCGCCACCCATCGCCTGGGCGACCACGTCGAACGCGGGCCAGTCGAGGTACGGACTCTTGCCGGTGCGGGGGTCTCCGAAGCCGCGGATCGCGGCATAGACCAGGCGCGGGTTGTGGGCGTGCAACGTCTCCCAGCCGACGCCGAGTCGTTCCATCACGCCGGCGCGGGTGTTCTCGACCACCGCGTCGGCTTGGGCAGCCAGAGCGAGGAAGGCGTCCCGCCCGAAAGGCGTCTTCAGGTCGAGTACCACGCCGCGCTTGTTGCGGTTGATGCTGGCGAAGTAACCGCCGTAGGCCTTCTCGCTGTCTTCGCGCGTGAACGGACCGCCGTAGCGCGTCATGTCGCCCGCGGGCGGTTCCACCTTCACGACGTCGGCGCCGAGGTCGGCGAGCAGCATCGTGCAGAATGGGCCCGCGAGAGCCTGGGTGACGTCGAGTATGCGGAGGCCGGTGAGCGGACCGGTCGGCGTCTTCATCGGGCCGCGTCCTCTGCCCGGTGGCTGCGCCGCTTGACCAGCACGGTGCGTTCGCCCTCGAAGACGACGACGCCGTCCTGGTTGGTGCCCCAGTGGCGGAATCGGACCATGCCGGCGTCGGCTCGGTCGGCGCTGTCCGTCGCGAGCACTTCGGTAAAGGCGTAGACCGTGTCGCCATGATGGACCGGCGCAGTGAACCGCACTTCGTCGAGGCCGACCTCGGCGACGGCGTTCTCGGCGGTGTCCTGGGTGGCCAAGCCGATCACGATCGAGCCGGTGATGAGCCCGAAGACGAGCCGTCCGTCGCCCAACGGAGAACCGCGCATGGAGTCCTCGTTGAAGTGCGACTGGGCGGTGTTGAGCACGAGCTTGGTGAGCGTCTGGTTCTCGACTTCCCCCACGGTTGCGCCCCGTGCGTGCCGCATCCGCTGACCAGGCGTGAAGTCCTCGAACCACGATCCGTGGCCGGTCGGTCGGCTGGTCATCGGGCGATCCGGCCGAGGAGGCGGTCCGAGATCGTGCGACGCTGGATCTCCGAGGTGCCCTCGAAGATGGTTGTGAGACGGGCGTCCCGCCAGTAGCGCTCGACGGCGCGTTCGGTCGTGTAGCCGTTGCCGCCGTGGATCTGGATGCCCTCGCCGGTGACTCGCACCGCCATCTCGGTGGCGAACAGCTTCACCATCGCTGCTTCCTCCTCGGCCGCGGACCGGTCATCCATGGCTTGGGCCACCCGGTACATCTGGGCGCGCGCCGCGTCGATCTCGGTGGCCATGTCGGCGATCTTGAATCGGATCGACTGGAAGTTCGCGATGGGCTGTTCGAATTGCACGCGTTGCTGCGCGTAGTCGATGCAATCCTCGAGCGCGCCGCGGGCCAGTCCGATCGCCCGGGCGGCAGTGTGGACACGCGCAACGTTGAGTCCCGCTTGGGTGGCGCGGAAGGCCGGACGCTCACCCTCGGCGCGCGGCGTGGCCTGCGCCGGCCGACCGTCGCGGCGCGCGCCCACCCGGTTGTCGTCGGAGACACGCAGCCCATCGAACCACAGGTGCCAGGTGGTCATTCCGTGGTAGCCGATCTTGTCGATGGCTTCTCCCCGAAGGCCGTCGGGGAAGGCGTCTCGACCCTTCTCGATCACAAAGGTCGCCAGCCCAGCCGACCGGGCTTCGCCTTCACCAGCATCACGGACGCGTGCCAGAAGCTGGATGAAGTCGCCCGCCTTGGCATTGCCACACCAGCGCTTCTCGCCCGTGATGATCCACTCGTCGCCATCGCGTTCGGCTCGGCACTGCACGTTGGCGAGGTCGGAGCCCGCCTCGGGTTCCGACAGGGCGGCCGCGCCGATCCACTGTCCGCGGGCGCTCTTCTCGAGCAGTTCACGACGCTTCTCGGGCCCGCCGATGTTGGTGCCCATGCCGTTGCCGCGGGCGATGATGCTCGCGACGCTCATCCAGCCTCGGGCCAGCTCCTCGGTGATGAGGCAGTACTCGAAGGTGCCGAGGCCGAGGCCGCCGACCTCCTTCGGCAGGGTGACTCCAAACCAGCCAGCGTCGCCCATGCGGTCGAGGAAGGAACGGGGGATGTCGGCCTTCTGGCGGTCGAGCGTGTTGGCGAGCGGCAGAACTTCCTTCATCGCGAATTCCCGCGCGCGGGCCTGGAGCTCGAGGCGCTCCTCTGTCAGGTACCAGCTGGCTCCGCTCATGCCCCTCTCTTCTTGGCGACCAGATTCGTGCGGTGGTAGTCGACCACCGGGTCGCCATGCTGGTTGAACGCTTCGGTGTGCCAGGTGACTATGCCGTTCGCGGGCCTGCTCTTCGACTCCCGTGCTTCCACCACTGTGCTCCGCGCCGTGAGCGTGTCGCCCGGATACACCGCGCGGTGGAACCGGCACGCCGTGAGTCCCAGGAAGGGCCCGCCGATCTCGCTCAGGTCTTCGACGCTCATTCCGACGACCGTGCACAGCACGAGCATGGGGTTCACGACGACGTTGGGATGGCCATCCGACCGGGCAACCTCGGCGTTGAAGTAGAGCGGGTTGAAGGCAAGGGTGGCCGTGGTGAATAGCGAGTTGTCGCCGGCGTTGATCGTGCGGCCCCAGTGATGCTCGAAGACCCGTCCCGGCTCAAAGTCCTCGAAGGAATGACCCCGGCGGCGGGTCGGGAAGGCCGCCGCGTCGAAGTCGGCCATCACAGCGTGAGGGCGAGGAGTTCGCGGATGGAGCGCGCCGACTCGATGCGGGAGACTGTCGCGTGAATCTGCTCCGCCCTCTCGCGGCCGACGACGGCCCCGGCTAGGGCGCGGAACTTCGCGGAAAGTTGGTCCCACTGCACGGCGAGATCGTCGGCCGGCACACCGGTGTCGTTCTCCGCGGTGACGCGCCGATCACCGACCTTGGCGGTCACCGTGGCTTTGGTTGACCTCTGCCCCTCGGTCGCGACGATTGTGACCTTGTCGCGGAGCGCTACCAGGTCGGCGTCGGCCATCCGCGCATCGGAGTAGGTGGCGAGGTCGGCGGTGTCGTCGCCGAGCAGGGCCATCGCGGTGGTTGCCCGAAGGCTGAACTTTCCTTCGAGACCCGTACTGGGCTCAGAGATGTTGCAGACATCGAGCGCTTCCGGCGCGACTCTGACCTCGATGCTGTCGATGTCTGCCGGCTTGACCTCATCGCGGAGGGCGAGGGCGGCGTTGATGGCGGCATGGGTGAGGTAGCAGGCGGCGTGGAACTTGAAGAGCGTGTTGCGGATGACGAACCTGCCGTCGTGGCGCTCGAGGCGGGAAGCGTCGATGACGCCGGCACCGGATGCACCGGCCAGACCCTGATGGGCCTCGATCACGGCGGGGTTGCCGGTGAAGCCGCCTGACGCGAGCACGGCCGCGAGAAGGCCGTCGGAGGCCGCTTTGCCGGCGTGCATCGGCTTGCCCATCGTCCCGAACGTTGCTTTGAGACCCGCCGACTGCGTGCCCGCGAGCCCGATCGCATGCTGCCACTCGCCGGTGTCGAGCTCGAGCAGGCGGGCGCACGCCGCCGCCGCACCGACCACTCCGATCGTGCCGGTGGCGTGCCAGCCAGCGCGGTAGTGGCCGGGTGCGAGCAGGGCTCCGACACGGCATTCGACCTCGACGCCGGAGATGAAGGCGGAGAGCACCTCTGCCCCGGAGCGGTCGTGGTGTTCAGCCAGGGCGAGGACCGCGGGCAGGACCGGGACCGTCGGGTGACCTGACAGCATCGTGTGGGTGTCGTCAAAGTCGAGGGCGTGGCCCGCGGCGCCGTTAACCAACGCGGCGGTGCGAGGACCGGACCTCCGGTGCAGCCCGAGGAGGGTCGCGTCGCCCGGCTCAGTGGCCGCGACCCGGTCGGCGAGGATTTCGGTGAGGGGTTCGCGACTCCCCGCCAGAGCGCAGCCGAACCAGTCGAGGATGCAGTGGCGCGCGGCTTCGACCGCCTCCGCGGGCGTGTCGTCGAGGCGCAGCGTGCGCCACGGTTCCGCCAACCGTGCCGCGATCGTCCCCTCCACGGTCACGCCCGCACACTAGCTGTGCCCGAACTTGAGGCAATAACGCTCGAATTCCGTTCGTTATTGCCTCAAGTTCGGTGGTGAGGAACGATGGCGGGATGAGCGAGAACGTCAGAGTCGAAGTCGTCGACGGCCATGTTGGGCTGATCACGATGACCCGTCCGCCCCACAACTACCTCACCGCGCCACAGGTGGAGGACATCGCCAGCGCGCTGGAGGCGTGGAGCGGAGACTCGGAGGTGCGCGCCGCCGTGGTCGCGGCCGAAGGGCGCAGCTTCTGCGCCGGCGCCGCGTTCGGCGGAGCCGGCGGTGACAACGAGCGCGGTGCCGCGGCCGGCACCGAGCTCACGAGCACCGAACGCCTCTATGCCGCGGCCGCTCGTCTGTGCGACGTCCCGACTCCGTGGATCGCCGCCGTGCAGGGACCCGCGATCGGCGGCGGCCTCGGACTCGCGATGACGGCCAACCTGGTCGTCACCTGTCCGGATGCGCGGTTCTCGGCCAACTTCGTGAAGCTCGGCATCCACCAGGGATTCGGCCTCAGCGCGACCCTTCCGGAGCGCCTCGGACCCTCCAAGGCCGCCGCTGTGCTGCTCGCGGGCCGTCGTTACAAGGGAGAGGAGGCGGCTGAGCTCGGCCTCGCCGACGTCTGTGTTCCGACCGATCGTCTGCTCGACGAAGCGCTCGCGCTGGCCCGCGAGATCGCCGTGAACGCGCCCCTCGCGATCGAGGCGATCAACGGCACCTTGCGCGCCGGCTTGGCTGACAGGGTGCGCGCCGCCACCAAGCGGGAAGCCGAGGAGCAGGCTCGGCTATCGGCCACGGCGGACGCACAGGAAGGGATCAAGGCGGTGGCGGAGCGGCGCGACGGGGTGTTCACGGGTTCATGAGCGGGCCGGAGTCTGGAGACCTCGATCTCGAACGCGTCCGGGAAGAGGTGGCCGCCTGGCTGGAGGAGAACTGGGACCCGGAGCGTCCTCTACTGGACTGGCGCGGCATGCTCGCGTCTTCAGGCTGGGGTTGTCCGATCTGGCCCGCGGACTACTTCGGTCGAGACCTGCCCCCGCCGGCCGCCGCGGTCGTGGCCGAGGAGTTCCGCCGGGCCGGGGCGGTCGGCCCGGCGACGGGCTCCGCGATGACGTTGGCGGCCCCGACGATCCTGGCCCACGGCACCGACGAACTGAAGCGTCGCCTGCTGCGACCGATCCTTACCGGCGAGCACCGGTGGTGCCAGCTCTTCAGCGAGCCGGGTAACGGATCGGATCTGGCGGGCCTCACCACCAGAGCGGTCCGCGACGGCGACGAGTGGGTCGTCAACGGCCAGAAGGTGTGGACGACCGGCGCCAAGAAGGCCGTCTACGGGATGTTGCTGGCGCGCACCGACATGGACGCCCCCAAGCACCGCGGCATCACCTACTTCGCCCTGAGCATGGAGCAGCCCGGTGTGGAGGTACGCCCACTGAAGCAGGCCAACGGTTACGCGTCGTTCAACGAGGTGTTTCTCACCGACGCGCGCGTCGCGCATGCAGATGTCATTGGCGAGGTCGACCGCGGCTGGCCGGTCGCGCTCACCACGCTGTCCCACGAGCGGGGCCTCGCGGGACGGGGCGGGAGTGGGGGACGGCGCCCTCCGTCGGGACGGACGGCCCGCGAAGCTGCCGAGGAGGCCGCCGACTATAACCAGACCTACGTGTGGTATCCCCAGCGAGCCGGCCGGCCCGACCTGTTGGTGTCACAAGCCCAGGCGGCCCAGTCGCTCGCGTCGTCCCCGTCCGGTGATGCCGTCACCCGTCAGCAGGTGGCGGACGTGGTCGCGTTCGAACGCGCGGCGCGCTGGAACGCGCAACGCGCGGTAGCGGCTCGCGCCCAGGGGCGACCGCCCGGCCCGGAAGGGTCCCTCGGCAAACTGTCGGGAAGCGAGATCGCCCGCCGGTCGGCGAGGGCCCACGGCCACATCGCGGGTGCCCACGGCATGCTCGCCCGCGAGGACGCGCCTCTCGACGGAACGATCACCGAGATCCTCGTGTCGGTGCCCGCTCAGTCGATCGCGGGCGGCACCGACGAGATACAGCACAACATCATCGGCGAGCGCGTCCTCGGTCTTCCGAAAGAACCCGCGGTCGACGTCGACGTACCCTTCCGCGACGTCCGCACCAACTCACCCACCCCTCGAACTTGAGGCAATAACGAACGGAATCCGTTCGTTATTGCCTCAAGTTCGGCGGCCCCGGCCGCGGAGCGCGCGACCGGCGAGGTTACCGGCGAAGTCGCCGTCGCGGAGGGTGATCGTCCCGTTGACGATGAGGTCGCGGACGCCGACGGCGTAGGAGTGCGGGTTCTCGTAGGTGGCGGTCGCGGCAACCGTGTCGGGATCGAACACGACTACGTCGGCGAAGTGCCCCTCGGCGAGGCGGCCGCGCCGCTCGAGGCCGAGGTTGGCCGCGGGGAGGCTCGTCAGCCGGCGGACGGCCTCCTCCAGCGGAATGAGCCGTTCGTCGCGCACATAGGTGCCGAGGAAGCGAGCGAAGGTCCCGTAGGAGCGGGGATGGGTCGATGACGAGAGGAACTCGCCTTCGGCCGCCTGCGAGGCCGCGTCCGACCCGACCGAGACCCACGGAAGCTGGATCTGGCGCCGCAGGTTGTCCTCACTGATGATGAAGTAGGCGGCCCCGATGTAGCCGCGGTCGCGAAGGATCAGATCGATCATGGTGTCGACGGGGTCAGCCCCGGTTTCCGCGGCGATGACCGCCAGCGTTTGTCCTTGGCAGTCCCGGAGATCGGGGTTCCGGCACGAGAGGACGAGCACCCCCTCGGCGCCGCCGCTCGCGAGATAGAGGTTTTCCCACTCGTCGCTGTCGGTGTCGACCGCCTTCTTCACTTCTGCTCGCACGACCGGGTCTTCGAGCCGTTCATAGAGTTTCTCGACGCCGCCGTCGTGGAACCAGGGCGGGATGGCGGAGTAGAGACCAGTCGCCCCCGCGGTGTAGGTGTAGACGTCGGCGGTGATCGGCCGACCTTCCCCGCGGGCCTTCTCGACCAGGCCGATGACCGTGTCCATCTTCGGCCAGTTGGCCGGTCCGGCCGCCTTCAGGTGGTAGATCTCGGCGGGAACTTCCGCGTCGCGCGAGATCGCGAGAAGCTCCTCGACCGCTTCCACGAACCGGTTCCCTTCGCTCCGCAGGTGGGAGATGTAGCGACCACCGAACGGCGCGGCGGCCTGGCACAGCGCAGTTAGCTCATCGACGCCGGCGAAGACGGCGGGCGGATAGATGAGGGAGCTACCGATGCCGAGGGCGCCGTCGGCCATTTCCTCGGCGACGAGGGCCTGCATCCGGTCGACTTCGGTGGCGGTCGCGGGACGGGCGTCGTAGCCGACCGCGTTGATGCGGAGCGTGGTGGCGCCGATGTAGGAGGCGACATTCTGCGACGTCCCGCGCGCCTCCACGTGGCTCAGATACTCCGACAACCGCGTCCAGGGCACGTCGAAGCGGCCCCGAGCCTGGCGATCGACGAAGCGTTCGTGCATCTCGGGAGTCCACGGGCCCATCGAACTGCCCTCGCCGAAGATCTGGGTGGTCACGCCTTGGTGCAGTTCACCGAGCGAACGGGGGTCGAGGAGGATCGACACATACGAGTGACTCAACATGTTGATGAACCCCGGCGCGACCGCCATGCCGGTCGCGTCGAGCACGGGTTCTGCGCCCGAGTCGACCTCGGCGCTGAAGTCGCCGATCGCCGTCACCGTGTCGCCCGAGATGGCGACGTCGGCGTGCACCGGTGGTCGACCCGACCCGTCGAAGACCGTGCCGCCATGGATGATCAGGTCGAAGGCCAAGATGCGGTGCTCCTCAGGTCCTCAGGGGGTGAGGTAGGTGGTCGAGGTGGTGATGTCGTCGAGCACGTCCGGCAAAGGGGTGACGCCGATCCCCGGACCGGTGGGGACGCGCACCTGTCCGTTCTCGAGGACGAAGGCTGTCGTCACGTCCTGGCGGAAGTAGCGGTCGGAGGCCGAGGTGTCGCCCGGAAGCGTGAAGTTGGGCAGCGAGGCGAGCGCGACGTTGGCGGCCCGACCGATGCCGGTCTCGAGCATGCCTCCGCACCACACCGGTACACCGTGGGCGGCGCAGACGTCGTGGACTCGCCGGGCTTCGAGGTATCCGCCTACCCGTCCTGGCTTGATGTTGACGATCGCGCACGCGCCGATCGCGATCGCGTCTGCAGCGTCCCGAGCGGACTCGATCGACTCGTCGAGACAAACCGGCGTGCGAATTCGACGGGCGAGCTCAGCGTGGCCCCTCACGTCGTCCTCGGGCAGAGGCTGCTCGATGAGGAGCAGGTCGAAGGGATCGAGCTGGGCGAGGTGGGCGGCGTCGGCGAGCCGGTAGGCGGTGTTGGCGTCGACCTGCAGCAGGAGACCATCTCCGAATCGCTCCCGCACCGCCCGCACCGGCTCGACGTCCCAGCCCGGCTCGATCTTGAGTTTGATGCGGAGGTAGCCCTGCTCGAGATACGCCTCGACGGTGTCGAGCAGTTCCGGCACCGAGTCGGCGATGCCGATCGAGACCCCGCTGTCCACCGCATCGCGTACCCCGCCGAGGTGGGCGGCAAGGGACTCGCCCCTGGTCCGCAACTCGGCGTCGAGGACCGCGGTCTCGAGCGCGGCCTTCGCCATCACATGGCCCTTCACCGGCGCGAGGGCGGGGGCGACTCCCTCGCCGGTGAGGTCGGGCGCGGCGAACAGCCGGGGAAGGAGGTGATGAGTGGTGACGTGCTGGGCGGCCTCGACGTACTCGGACGAGTACAAAGGAGCGCTCATCGCGACACACTCACCCCACCCTTCCGCGTCGGCGGTGACAGCGCGCACGAGCAGGACATCGCGGGCCCGCTCGGTGCCGAACGATGTGCGGAACGGCGTGACGAGGGGGATCGCGATGCGGCGCAGCTCGATGCCGGTGAGCTTCACTCCTCGTCCTCTTGACTCGCCGCC
This sequence comes from uncultured Acidimicrobiales bacterium, assembly GCA_964632885.1. GTDB lineage: Bacteria > Actinomycetota > Acidimicrobiia > Acidimicrobiales > CAZWDB01 > CAZWDB01. The sequence goes on from CAZWDB010000068.1 coordinate 15,259, forward strand.
GGCTTGGTCAGGACGTACTCGCCGTCGGGGGTCATACCCGTCGCCTGATAGCCGGCGGCGATGGCGCCACCCATCGCCTCGCGTACCGTCAGCCGCCACTTCCTGGCCTCGTCCGGGTCGGCCTGTCGCAAGGCGACGATGTCGTCGGGCACTGGCACGAGGATCACGTCACCGCTATCGCCGGAGTGCTCGTCGGAGCGCCGCCTCGTTCGCGGGGATGTGAGTTCCCACCGCACGAGGCATCTGTCGGTGTCATCGCCCTGGTTGATGCCGTCGCGCATCTGGCCGTAGTAGTTCGTGTAGTACGCGGCCACGGTCGCTCCGAGCTTCTCGAGGTTGAAGTAGCCGTTCCGGCGTACGAGGGGATCGAAGGTCCACTCGACAGTCTCGACACCGCGCGCCAGGCACCAATCCCTCTGATGTTGTTTGAGGGAGAATCCGATGGCGCGCCCTTGAGCGTCGGGCCGCACTCCGGTCACGTGCGAGTGGAGGATCGGACGACACTCTTCGAGTCCGAGGAAGGCCATCGATGCCGCGACTAGCTCCCCATCCTCCGACGCGGCCACGACGTAGTTGCCCGCATGGGCCATGACCATCAGCATCGGCGACGGCACGAAGTGCGTCCCGGCCGGCATGTCCCACACCCCCGCCAGGAACTCGTTGACCGCGTGGCAGCCGTCCAGATCGTCGACTTCGGTGATCTCGATCTCTCTCACCCTCGTCTCACCCTGGCACCAGCCGAACTTGAGGCAATAACGAACGGAGTCCGTTCGTTATTGCCTCAAGTTACGCGGTCACGGGGACGCGTTCGTAGCCGCGGAGCAGATCAGCGCGGCGGCGGGTGGGCCGGCGCGTCGTGTGCAGCCGCGCGAAGCGCTCGGTGAGGTCGCGGAAGGCGACCTCACCCTCCAGGCGAGCGAGGGAGGCGCCCAGGCAGTAGTGGGCGCCCGACGAGAACGAGACGTGCTCCTTCGCGTTGGGTCGGGTGATGTCGAGGGTGCGGGGTGCGGTGAAGACCGCCGGGTCGTTGTTCGCGGCTGCCAGCAGCACCATCACCTGCTTCCCCTTAGGGATGTGGTGTCCGTCGACCTCGATGTCTTCCTTCACGTTGCGGCCGGTGAACTGCACGGGGCTGTCGTAACGCAAGGCTTCTTCGACCGCGCCCGTGATGACGTCGCGGTCGCCCCCGCGGAGCATGACCCACTGGTCGGGGTGATCCATCAGGGCGACGCTGCCGTTCCCGATGAGGTTGACCGTGGTCTCGAACCCCGCGAGTAGCAGAAGAAACGTGTTGGCAAGGAGTTCCCGGTCGGTGAGCCGGTCGCCTTCCTCCTCGGCGGCGATCATCACCGAGAGCAGGTCGTCGGTGGGATCGGAACGACGCCGGGCGATGAGGTCCTGAAGGTAGGCACTCAGGTGGGCCAGGGCCTCGCCCGCGACGCGCTGGTCGGCGCGCGAGAGGTTGATTCCGAGGGTGCGGGTCACCAGGTCGCCCCACTCCCGGAACTGGCGCCAGTCCTGGTGGGGGACGCCGAGCAGGTCGCATATCACCCGCACCGTCAGCGGGACTGCGTAGTCGTCGATGAGGTCGAAGCCGGCGGGGTCGACGCCGTCGAGCAGTTCGGTGGAGATCTTCTCGACGGTCGGCCGCCAGCCGGCGACCGCTCGCGGTGCGAACGCCTTTCCGACCAGTCGGCGGATCCGGGTGTGGTCGGGAGGGTCCATCCGCAGGAGCATCTCGTGGTCGTGGAAGTTGTCGCCGGGGTGCGGCTCGTACTGGTCGGCGAGGCGGTTGTCGACGCTGAACCGGGTGTCGCGTACGACTGCGGACGCCAGGTGGTGGCTGGTGACCAGCCACGCGTCGAACTTCCCGCTTCGCACGAGGGCGCCTTCCTCGCGGAGAGCGTCGTAGAGGGGATAGGGGTTCGCCAGTCCGGCGGGCGCGAGGAGTTGCGCGACCTTCTCGCCCCGGAAGGCGTAGAAGCGGATGGCCGCCTGCTGCATCGTGTCCGCGGCCACCTCCGTCAGGCGGGTCCTGAGCCCAACCGGGCTTGTCACAGTCGCTGTCATCGCGGTCCCCTATCGCGAGCTATCGCGTCAAACAGTATCCTCCCGGCGAACTTGAGGCAATAACGAACGGAATCCGTTCGTTATTGCCTCAAGTTCGGCCCGGCGTAGGCTCCAGGCGTGGACGGTGTGCACGACCTCGGCGGCGTCGAGGGGTTCGGGCCGGTCGAGGTGGAGGCGGACGAGCCCTCGTTCCACGCTGCGTGGGAGGGGCGGGTTCACGGGATGATGCTCACCCTGGCAGTGCAGGGGAAGGTGCGGAACTTCCGGTACGCGATCGAGCGGATGGACCCGGTCCACTACCTGGCGTCGCCCTACTACGAGCACTGGCTCGAGGCTCTGGAGCGGATGCTGCGTGAAGGGGGCGAGGTCACCGACGCGGAACTCCGCTCGACCCAGCCCGGGCCGGCCGAGACCCACGCGGCGACCCGCGGCGACCCCCAGCTCGCGGCGCGGGTAGCTGCCCTGCTGCGGCCCTTCCCGGTCTCCCCACCCGATCGCTTCACCGCAGCTTTCGCCCCTGGCGACCGGGTGAGGGTCCGGCGCGTGGTGGCCGCCCGCCATACGCGCTGTCCTCGCTATGTGCGGGGCCAGCCGGGCACCGTAATGCGTGTGCACCCGCCGACCCCGCTCCACGACGCGCTTGTCGAAGGGGAGCGCAGGCCGGAGCCCTACTACTCGGTTGTGTTCAACTCACGCGACTTGTGGGGCCACGACGACGACGAGTGGGACGTCATCGTCGACCTCTGGGAGAGCTACCTCGACGAGCGCAAAGACGAAGACGTGGACCAAGAGGACAAGGACGAGGAGAAGGCCGACACGTGAGCGAGCACCACTCCGCTCCGAAGACGCCGGTCGAGGAACGGGCCGCGGCGCTCGAGGCCCTGCTCGTAGACAAGGGTCTCATCGCGACCGACGCGGTCGACGCGGTTGTCGAGGCGTTCCAGAACGACATCGGGCCGCGCAACGGCGCTCGGATGGTCGCCCGCGCGTGGCTCGACGCGGGCTATAGGGCGCGGCTTCTCGACGATGCGACCGCCGCGGCCGCCGAACTCGGGGTCGGGGGAGTCGAGGGCGAGCACATCGTCGCCGTCGAGAACAGTCCCGAGACCCACAACGTCATCGTGTGCACTCTCTGTTCGTGCTACCCGTGGCCCGTGCTCGGCATCCCGCCCAACTGGTACAAGGCCGCGCCGTACCGGTCTCGCATGGTGCGTGAGCCCCGCCGGCTGCTGCGGGAGATGGGCCTCGACGTGTCCCCTGAGAAGGCGATTCGCGTCTGGGACAGCACGGCCGAGGTGCGGTACATGGTTCTGCCGGAGCGTCCCGCGGGCACCGATCACCTCGACGAGGACGGCCTGACGGCCCTGGTCACGCGTGACTCGATGATCGGCACCGCCGTGGTGCGGGCGTCGTGAGCTCCCGGTGACCTCGCCGCAGCCGCCCGCCGGGTTCGACTCGCCGGTCGAGGCGCGCGCCTACGCCATGGCGATCGTGGTCGCCCAGGCCAAGGGCGGCGGGTGGGAGCTCGTGCAACCCCATCTCGCGGCCGCTATCTCGGCGCGTCCCGACGCGCCCTACGTCGACTGCCTCCTCGACGCCATCGAATCCCTCTCCGCGCTCCGAACTTGAGGCAATAACGAACGGAAACCGTTCGTTATTGCCTCAAGTTCGGTCGTAGCGTGGTGGGCTTGCCGTCTGCGACCCTCACCGCACGCGGGATCACCAAGGCGTTTGGCGCCAACGTGGTTCTCGATGGCGTCGACCTCACCGTCGGCGCGGGGACGCGCGCGGGCGTGGTCGGTCCGAATGGCATCGGGAAGTCGACGTTGCTACGCATCCTCGCGGGGCTCGAACCTGCAGATGCCGGCTCCGTCACGGTGGCGCCCCCCGCGGCGACGGTGGGCTACCTGGCACAAGAGCCCGCCCGTCCGCCCGGGGAGACAGTGGCCGAGCTCCTCGCGCGGCGAACCGGCGTAGCCGCGGCGGATGACGAGCTGCGCCGCACCACCGATGCGGTCGCGGCGGGGGAGGAGGGCGCGGACGACGCCTACGCGGTTGCCCTCGAACGATGGCTGCGGCTCGGCGCGCCCGAATTCGAAGCGAGGACGGCATCGTCCTTTGCCGAGCTGGGCGTGCCGACCGAGCTCCTCGAGCGGCCCGCCGCCGCGCTCTCAGGTGGACAGGCGGCTCGGGTCTCGCTGGCGGCGATCCTGCTCTCCCGCTTCGACACCCTGCTGCTCGACGAGCCCACCAACGATCTCGACTTCGACGGGCTCGCCCGTTTGGAGCGCTTCCTGGCCGGACTCGATGGCGGCGCGGTAATCGTGTCGCATGACCGGGCATTCCTGCAGCGGACGATCACGTCGGTAGTCGAGATCGACGAAGCCACTCATCGAGCAACCGACCATGCCGGGGGCTGGGACGCTTACCTGCACGCCCGCGAGGTGGCTCGGCGTCATGCGGAGGAGGCCTACGAGCAGTACCGGTCGACCCATGACGACCTGCAGGCGCGGATACGACGCCAGCGGCAGTGGGCAGTGCAGGGCGTGCGGCGCGAACAGAAGAACCCGCGCGACAACGACAAGGCGCAGCGGGACTGGCGTGTCAACCGCACCGAGAAGCAGGCGGCCCGCGTGCGAACTTCCGAGAAGGCGCTGGCTCGGCTCGACCCGGTCGACAAGCCTTGGGAAGGCTGGAAGTTGCAGTTCGAGATAGCCGAGGCGCGCCGCAGCGGGGATGTCGTGGCTCGCATGGATCAGGCGGTCGTTCAGCGGGGGAGCTTCCGCCTCGGCCCCGTTGACCTCGAGATCTCGTGGGGAGACCGGGTCGCGATCCTGGGTCCGAACGGCAGCGGGAAGACAACTCTCCTCCACGCCATCACCGGCAGCTTGCCGCTAACCGACGGGGAGCGTTGGGTCGGTCCCTCCGTGGTGTTCGGCGAGCTCGACCAGGCGCGCGCGGGCTTCGTCGGCGACGACGTGATGCTCGACGCCTTTACCCGCTCCTCCGGCCTCCTCCCGCAGGATGCTCGTTCGCTGCTCGCGAAGTTCTCACTCGGCGCGGGCCACGTCGATCGCACGGCGGCGACGCTGTCACCGGGGGAGAGGACACGCGCCGCGCTCGCCTTGCTGATGGCTCGGGGCGTCAACTGCCTGATCCTCGACGAGCCGACCAACCACCTCGACCTACCCGCCATCGAGCAGCTCGAGAGCGCGCTCGCCGGCTATACGGGCACGCTCCTACTCGTCACCCACGACCGTCGCCTGCTCGAAGCGGTCGACACCACCCGCGAAATCCGCCTCTGACGTCCGAACTTGAGGCAATAACGAACGGAATCCGTTCGTTATTGCCTCAAGTTCGAGGGGCGGGAGGGGTCAGGTGCGGTAGCGCTCGGGCGAGGTGCGGATCCACTCGCCGACCATCTCGCCGATCATGATGCAGGTGAGGTTGGTGTTGGCGCGGGGCACGGTCGGCATGATCGACGCGTCGGCGACGACGAGGCCGGCGACGGCATGGCTGCGCCCGTACTGGTCGACGACGGCATCGCGATCTCCAGCCGGGCCCATGCGCGCCGTCCCACAGGGGTGGAACCCGCTGGCGGAACGCTTGCGAACAATCTCCCGGGCTCCTTCATCGGTGAGAGGTAGCCGGGGAAACAGGATCTCCTCGGTCAACTCGGCCAGCGGAGCCGCTTCCGCGAACGCGAGGGCGTCCTGCAGGCAACCCGCGAGGCGCGCCACGTCGCGCTCGTCCTCACCGAAGCGCTGCTCCACGAGAGGGGGTCCCCCCGGGTCGTCGGGATCGAGCCGGATCGAACCGGAGCCGTAAGGCGCTTCGAGCACGGCAGCGATCGCGAACGACGGTGGCCCGCCCGGCCGGGTGGCGAAAGTGATCTGTTCGATCTGCAGGTCGTTGCGTAGGTCGCTTCCGGGCGCGGAGTAGCGCAGGATCGTCTGGATGAGCGGCAGCTCGGGATCGACGAGGGACGCATCCTTGGCGGCACACACGACGGACACTGCCGGGTGGTCGCGGAGGTTGGCGCCAACGCCCGGGACGTCGGCGACGAGATCGATGCCGGCGGCCTCGAGCTGGTCGCGTGGACCGATGCCCGATCGCATCAGCAACGGCGGCGTCTGCACCGCGCCCGTCGCGACGACGATGAGATCGCCGCGCACCACCTCGGCGTCGCCGGCGGCCCCCGTCATCTCCACGCCGACTGCGCGCCCGTTCTCGACGACGATCCGTCTCACCGGCGAATTGGCGCGGATCGTCAGGTTCGAACGCACCCGCGCCGGCGCGAGGTACCCCACCGCGGTCGACACTCGCAGGCGGTCGAGCTTGTTCATCGGGTGGGGGCCCGCGCCCCAGCCCCACGGCTCGTTGGCGTCGGCACAGTCCGGATACCCCAGAGCGGTGGCCGCCTCCAGCCAGGCTTGGTGCACATCGCTGAGCTCAGCCTCCGGGTACCGCCTGATCGAGATGGGTCCGGCGTCACCGTGATACGGCTCGCGCCCGAAGTCGAGGTCGCGTTCGAGGCGGCAGAACGCCGGGAGCACCTTCTCCCACGCCCACTCGGGGTTACCGCACTCGGCCCAGTGGTCGTAGTCCTCCGGCATCCCCCGCAAGGCGATGGTCGTGTTCACCGCGCTCGAACCGCCGGTGACGCGGCCGCGCGGGAAGGGCATCACCCGTCCACCGGGGACCGGCTGGTAGCGGAATCCCCAGTCGTGGTCGACGTAGGAGTTGTTGTAGCTGTTGACCAGATCGAAGGGTGTCTCGGCCAGGACCGGATAGTCGGGACCGGCTTCGAGGAGCAGCACGGTGCGGTTCGGGTCTTCAGAAGCACGTGACGCGATGACGGCACCCGCCGAACCCGCGCCCACCACCACGATGTCGAACACCGAACCGACGGTAGTCTCCGCCCCGATGCCCGACATCACCATCCGCGAAGCAACCATCGTCGACGGTACCGGCGCACCCGCGTTCACGGGCGACATCGAGGTGACCGACGGCCGGATCTCCGCCGTCGGCACCGCCGCCAACGCGCCGCGCGAGTTCGACGGGCGGGGTCTCGTCGCCTCGCCCGGCTTCGTCGACACCCACACCCACGACGACGGTGCCCTCCTCGCCTACCCGGGAATGGAGTTCAAGCTGGCGCAGGGGTGCACCAGCCTGGTGATCGGGAACTGCGGCTTCAGCGCCGTCCCGAACGAGCCGGGCGCGGGCGGGCGCGGCGCCGCGGGCGGACTGCTGGGTCAGTCGGGTGACAGCTTCACCGACCTGGCCGGCTACCGCGATGCGGTGCAGCAGCGCGGGCCGGCGGTCAACTACGTGAGCCTCATCGGACACAACACGATGCGAGCTGCTGCCGTCGGTGACGAACGCCGCGCGCCTACTGACGCCGAACTCGACCGGATGGGCGCCTGGGTCGCCGAGGCGATGTCCCAGGGCGCGTGCGGGTTGTCGACGGGTCTCATATACCGGCCGGGCCGCTACAGCGCGACCGAAGAGGTGATCGCCCTCGCCCAGCAGGTAACTCCGTTCGGCGGCGTCTACGCCACCCACATGCGCAACGAGGCCGACCGGCTCCTCGAGGCGGTCGACGAGGCGATCCGGATCGGCAAAGAAGCCGGGATCCCCGTGCACATCTCCCACCACAAGGCGTCCGGTCGCCGGAACTGGGGGAAGGTCACGGAGTCGCTGGCCCACATCGACGCCGCCAACGCCGAGGACGCCGACGTCACCCTCGATGTGTATCCCTACACCGCCGGCAGCGGCCGGATGATCGAGTACTTCAACCTCGAGAACGTGAGCATCGAGCTGGCCGAGGTCATCCGGCTGGCGAGCTGCCCTGCTTTCCCCGCGTACGAGGGCCGGATGCTCGTAGACATCGCCGAGGAGGAGCAGATCGGCCTCGACGAACTCGTCCGCCGCATCCTCACCGCCGAGAAGGGCGACCGCACGATCTGCATCCACTTCATCATCGATGAGGCCGACATCGAGACCAACCTCCGCCATCCACTGATGATGATCGGCTCCGACGGAATACCCGACCTCAAGGGGAAGCCGCACCCGCGCCTCTACGGCACGATGCCGCGGATACTCGGCGAGTACGTCCGCGACCGGAAGACGCTCCCGCTCGAGGAAGCCGTGCGTCGCATGACGAGCCTGTCCTGCGACCGCTTCGGCCTCGTCGACCGGGGTCGGATCGTCGAAGGCGCGTGGGCCGACCTCGTCCTCTTCGACGCGGCCGCGGTGCGCGACACCGCCACCTACGACGATCCCCAACAGGAGCCAGAGGGCATCGCCTGCGTCATCGTCAACGGCCGGGTCGCCCTCGAAGAGGGCGTCCACACCGGCGCGGCCGCGGGCCGGATGCTCCACTACCGCGAGCCCGGCTGAACCCCAGCCGAACTTGAGGCAATAACGATCGGAATCCGTGCGTTATTGCCTCAAGTTCGGACGACGTGAGGTGGATCAGGTGGATCAGGCGGATC
>CAZWDB010000069.1:0-23767 GCA_964632885.1 uncultured Acidimicrobiales bacterium
CCCACCCCCCACCGAACCCGCCGAACCCGCCGAACTTGAGGCAATAACGAACGGAGTCCGTTCGTTATTGCCTCAAGTTCGGCGGTTCAGAGACGCGTCGTTGTTGCGCACGCTGTTGACGGCGGTCCCGACCGGATACATCTCGAACTGGCGGCCGTCAGCGGGGCGGAGCAACGGCGCGAGCGATTCGACGTCGTGTTGGTCGCGGTCGAGCCAGCGGGCCCAGTCGCTCGGTGCGAGCACCGCCGGCATGCGGTCGTGGACGGGGCGCACGACGTCGTTTGCATCGGTGGTGATGATCGTGCAGGTGCGGAGTTCGATCTCTTCGTTCTGCGGGTCACGCCAGAACTCCCAGAGACCGGCGAAGGTGAGCGGCGCGCCGTCGGCGCGGTGGAAGTAGTAGGGCTGGCGCTTGCCGTCCGGGAGCTTCTCCCACTCATAGAACCCGTCGGCGGGAACGAGGCAACGGCGCCGTTCGAAGGCCGGGCGGAACTTCTTCGCGAGGGTCTCAGCTCTCGCGTTGATCATCCGGGCGCCGACCGATGGGTCCTTCGCCCATGACGGCACGAGCCCCCAGCGGAAGCTGCCGAGCGCTCGGCTGTCGCGCCGCTCAGCCACCGCGAGCACCTCGTCGGTGGGCGCGACGTTCCAGCTCGGTTCGCGTTCGTCCGCCACGATCTCGTCGACATCCAGGTACCGCGCCAGGTCGCTCGCGGGAGTCGCCGAAACGAACCGGCCGCACATGCGGGTGACGCTACTGCGCCGTACCCCTTGCCTTCTCCACCATTCGGGTAGAAGGTGGTACGGAACGGGGTGGATCATGAGCAGTGCAAATCCAGGACGGAATCGAGACGAGATCGACACCGACGTCGACCTTCGCCAGCCGGGCGACGTGCTGGAGTTGGAGTGCAGAACCTGCGGCTTCCGCGGCGCCACCCTCGGGCCAATCGACGCGGTGATCGCGATTCGCTCGTTTCCCCGGCGGTACCGAGCCGGGTTCGGGCTGGTAGCCCGCGATCCTCACGCCGAGGACCTCCTCAGCCGCCGGCCCCGACGGGGCTGGTGGTCGGCGCTCGAGCTCGCCGGCCACGTTCGCGACGTCCTGCATGCCAAGGAGAAGCGGCTGCGGCGCGTTTACCGCGAGCAGGAGCCGATGATCGGCACCGAGCGCGAGATCCCGCCGACCGGCGTCGACGACCAGGGCGCGGAGGTGATCCTGAGCGCCCTGCAGTACAACTCCGAACAGCTCGCGAGGGTGGCCGAGTCGATCTCGGGCAAGGAATGGCTGCGAACCGGTCGGCGCGGCGACGAATCGGTCACAGCTCTCGACTTGCTACGCGAAGCGGTCCACGAGGGCAGCCATCACCTGCGCGACCTCGATCGCGCCCTGCGCGAGGCTCGGTCGGTCAATTCGCGGCGATAGGTCGCGACGGTAGATCCCGAGCGGCAGGCCGGAACGGTGGTGTCCCTACCGACCAGTAGGTAAGCTGCCGCGCATGGACGACGTTGCGTTGATCACCGAACTGGCGCCCGTCGCGGAATCTCTCGTCGAACGCCACCTCACCCGAGCCCAGGAGTGGTTCCCGCACTCCCTCGTCCCCTGGGGCAGGGGCCGCGACTTCGAAGCGGACTACGAGTGGGACCCGGCCGAGTCCGGCATCGACGATCCCGCGGCACGGAGCGCCCTCTTCGTGAACCTGCTCACCGAGGACAACCTCCCCCACTACTTCGAGACGATCTACAACCTCTACGGCCGCGACAGCGGCTGGGGCGAGTGGTCGATGCGGTGGTGCGCCGAGGAAGGCCGCCACGCCATCGTCATTCGCGACTACCTCACCGTCACCCGCGCTGTCGACCCGGTCGCGCTCGAGCGGGGCCGCATGTCGCAGGTGAGCCAGGGCATCGTGCCCCGGCCCCAGACCGTCATCGACGGCCTCGTCTATGTCACGCTCCAGGAGCTCGCCACGCGGATCAGCCACTTCAACACGGGCAAGCTCCTCACCGACCCGGTCGGCACGAAGATCATGAAGCGGGTCGCGGCCGACGAGCAGCTGCACTACAACTTCTACCGCGACATGACCACCGCGGCGCTCGAGATCGACCCGTCGACGGTGATCCTCGCCCTCGAACGCCAGGTGCGCGACTTCGAGATGCCGGGCACGGGCATCCCCGATTTCGCCGCGCACGCCAGTGCGATCGCCAAGGCCGAGATCTACGACTTCATGATCCACCACGACGAGATCCTCCAGCCGGTGGTCATCGAGCACTGGCAGGCCGACAAGGTCGAGGGATTGACCGCGGAGGCCGAACAGGCGCGCGAGCGGCTGCTCCGTCACATCGAACGCATCCGGCGCATCGGGCGCCGGTTGCGCGATCGCAAGGACTCCGAACCCGCCCCAGCCCTAACCTGACGAGTACGGCAGGGACATCATTTCGTCCAGCTGGCGTTCAGCTGGCAGGTGGTCACTGCCGATGCACTACATCGGCCCATCTGTGATGACTCCCCCCACTTCCCCTTCCCGCTCGATGACCATCATCGGCGCGGTGGCGCTCGCCCTCGTCGCCGCGGTGCTCGTTTCGTTCGCCCCGGCCGAAGCCCAGACGTCCTCGACCACCTCCTCCACCACGTCGACGACCACCTCGTCGACGGGCTCGCCCACCGACTCGTCGTCCACATCGACCACGTCGACCACGGCGCCGCCGGAGACTCTCGTGCCGCCGCCGACCACCGAGCCGCCGCCCGAGCCGCCCGAGGAACAACCGGAGGAGGACGCCGAGCCGGCCGAGGTGCCCCAGGACGACGTCGAGGTGCCGCAGGACGACGGACCGCCCCAGGAGGACCCCCTCGACCCGTACCTCGAAGAGGTCGCCCGCCTGCAGGAGGAGCTCGTCCAGAAGGCGCTCCTGCAGGCCCAGGAGGCGCGGGCGCTGGTTGCCGTGCAGGTGGAGACGCTCACGGCGCGCGCGGCCGATCTCGAGGCGAGGCTGCTCGACCTCAAGGTCAAGGAGCGGGCCGCGGTCCGGCGCTACCAGGAGGCCCGCGCCCTGCTGAAGCGACGCGCGGTTGCGAGCTACGTGGGCGGCCCGGTGTCGCCCATCAACGAGGTCCTCCAGTCGGAGGACTTCGGTGAGCTCACGCGTCGCATCGAGCTCCTCGGTGCCGTCGTGTCCGCCGACCGCCGCCGGACCGACGCGTACGACAAAGCCCGCCGCGCGGTGAGCGCCCAGTTGAAGCGGGTCGTATCAGAGCTCGAGGAGACCCGAGCCGGCCTCGAGGTCGCCCAGGCGCTCCTCGACGGCGCCCAGGAAGAGCTGCTCGCGCGGGAGACGCAGGCGAGCGTCACGAGCGCGGGCGCGTCGCTCGCAGCGGCCGGCTTCCGTTTCCCGGTGGCGGGGCCCCACAGCTACAGCGACACCTTTGGCGCGCCGCGCATGTTCGGCACTGCTTATGCCCACCTCCATCAGGGCGCCGACATCTTTGCGCCCTCCGGCACGCCCCTCGTTGCCTGCGAGCGGGGAGTGCTGATCAAAGTCGGAACCGACGTGCTCGGGGGCACCAAGCTGTGGCTCGTCGGCGCGAGCGGCACTCGCTACTACTACGCCCACCTGTCGGGCTACGCCGAAGGCGTCGAGGAGGGGAAGGTCGTCGACGTCGGTGACGTCGTCGGGTACGTGGGTAACAGTGGCAATGCGGTGGGTACGCCTGCCCACCTCCACTTCCAGGTGCATCCGGGCGGTGGCCCGGCGATCAACCCGACCCCGCTGCTCCGCATCGTCGACGACGCCACCGCGCAGTACCACGGCAACGCCCAGTAGCAGCCGCGGTCTACTGCGCCAGCGCGTGCAGCTTGCGGGACGAGATCACGTGGTCGACGAGGCCGTACTCCTTGGCCTCGGCCGCGCTCATGAAGTAGTCGCGGTCGGTGTCACGGGCGACCCGGTCGATGGGCTGGCCGGTGTGGGTGGCGAGGACCTCCTGCATCCGCTGGCGTACGAACGCGAACTCCTTGGCCTGGATCTCGATGTCGGTGACCTGTCCTTGAGCCTGGGCGTGCGGCTGGTGGATCATCACCCGCGCGTTCGGCAGCACGTGGCGCTTGCCCGGCGCGCCCGCCGCCAGGAGGACCGCGCCGGCCGAGGCCGCGAGCCCGCCGCAGAAGGTGGCGACGTCGGGGCCGATGTGCTGCATCGTGTCGTAGATAGCGAACATGGCCGTTCCCGAGCCCCCGGGGCTGTTGATGTACATCTGGATGTCGCGCTCGCTCACCGACTCGAGGTGCAGCAGCTGGGCCATGATCAGGCTGGCGGCGGTATCGGTGACCTCCCCCGACAGCAGCACGATGCGTTCCTGGAGCAGCCGGGAGTAGAGGTCAAAGGCTCGCTCTCCCAGCGGGGTGTGCTCGACGACGGTGGGCAGGTAGCTCATGGCCTTCTCCTTTGCTCGCGCCTGTCCCGCCGGCCAGCGCGGCTAGAGTGCAACTCGATAGTTGCGAGTGTAGCGCAACCATTCGGTTGCACCAAAAGGGGGAGCAATGGCGCAAGGGAGAGTGCGGGTGGAGCGAGAGATCACCTTGCCGGTCCCGCTCGCCGAGGTCTGGGAGGCGATCGTCGACGGTGACCGGCTGGGGGCGTGGCTTGGCGGCGGCAGCGACCTCGACGTCGACCTCGACGTCGAGCCGGGCGCCACGGGCACGGTGGTCGAGGCCGACGAGTCCGCCCGCCACGTCCGCGTCGAAACGGTCGACCCGCGGCGGCGGGTGCGGTTCCATTGGTGGCCCGAGGACGGGAGCGGACCGCTAACCGAGGTCGACCTCGGGCTCACCGAGGTCGACGGCGGAACGTGCCTCAGGGTGATCGAGACCGTCGTCGCCCCCGCCCCCTTCGATACCGCTCCTCTCGACGCGACTCACTTCGATTCGGGTGCCGACCGGCCCGAGCGCAGGGGACGGCTCGGATTCCAGCTCCGGGCGCGGGTGCTCGTGGACGCGTGAGCGGACCCCGACGGGAATCGCAGGGTGACGACCGGCTCGAGCCGGTCTTCGCCGCGCTCGCCGATCCCACCCGCCGGGCGGTCGTGCAGGCGCTGGCCCAGGGCGGCGCTGCTAGCGCCACCGAGCTCGCGGGGCGGTTCCCGGTGAGCCGCCAGGCGATCGCCAAGCACCTCCAGGTGCTCTCGGGCGCCGGCCTCGTCGCATCCGCCCGAGCCGGTCGCGAGGTGCAGTGGACTGTCACGCCCGAGCCTCTGGCTGAGGCGGCCGCCTGGATGGCCGAGGTCGGCGGACGCTGGGATGCACGCCTCGACGCGCTTGCCCGGCTCCTCGGGCCTGCCCCTGAGAACCCCGGCCGCTGAGCCTCCCGAACCGCTCTGCTGGGGGCCTTTCGTGAACAGCGTTTAGGGAAATGCACCTGTTTTGCGGTCCCGCCAGTCATGATGGAGGGGTAGAGGCGGCGACCGGAACTGTCCGGTCCGTCCGAACGAAAGGATTTAACGTGGCAACCTACGAGGGCTACTGCGTCAAGTGTCGTGAGAAGCGTGAGTTCGACGGCCAGGTAGTTGAGATGGCCAACGGGCGGAAGGCTGCCCAGGGAACCTGTCCGGTGTGCGGGACGAAGATGAACCGCATGCTCGGCAAGGACGCCAAGGTCAGCTAGGCCGGTCCTCGCCGGCCCGGCTCACTCGAGCCGACCCTAAAACCCGACTGGGTCCCAGACCCGCACGCCCGTCCGGCTGAGACGGGGCAGGAGCACCTCCCACCCAGGGCGGTGTGCTCCGAGCGCCCCTTCCAGCCCGGACCGGGCGGCCAGGTCAGGGGCGAGTACGGCCACTGAGCCGCCGTCGCCCCCTGCGCCGTTCACCTTCCATCCGGTCGCCCCGCGCCGGGCGGCGAGGTCGATGACGGCCTCGGCTTCCGTGCTCACGAGTCCGGCAGCCAGCTGGCGCTGGGCAGCGGTGTTCGCCACCAACGCGGCTCCGTAGGCGTCGAGGTCGTCCGCCTCGAGCGCGTCCGCGGCCGCGCGCGCCGTGCGGCGCAGCGCCTCGAGCCGTGGGGAGGTAGGTCCCTCCGCCCCGAGCTCAGCGATCACCCGCTCGTGCACCGCCGAGCTGCGGTGCGGACGGCCCAGGTAGACGACTAGCAGCCTGCTGTCGAGGGCGTCCCAGGTGGACTCCTGCAGGGCGAGGGGAACCACGCGTGCCGCCGGGTAGGCGTCGACCTCGACGCGGTTAACGCCGCCGAAGGCGGCGGCGAGTTGGTCCTGAACGCCGCTCTGGAGACCGAGGCGCTCGGTCTCCACGCGATGGGCGGCTCGCGCCAGCTCCGTGGGGTCGATTGAGCGGCCCGCGAGCGCGCCTAGCGCGGCGAGGGTGGCGACGGTTGTCGAGGCCGACGTCCCCATGGCCGAGCCGGCAGGCACGCCGGCCGTGACCGTCAGGGCGAGGTCGTGTTCGACGCCATGCTCGTCCACCGCGGCCTCGTCCACCGCGGCCTCGTCCACCGCGGCTTCGAGGAGGACGTGCGGGCCCTCTCCCGGGGCGTCGATGGTGAGCCGGGCCGGGCCGGTGCCCGCCGGCCAGGCGTCGACGGTTACTTCGACGCCTGGATCGACGGCGAGATGACACACGGTGCCGTGACCCGCGAACCACGTGTCGGTCCATCCGCCCGCGTCGCAGATCCGCACCGGCGCGGTCGCCCGCACCCGTCTCGCGGGGGTCACGGGTTGGCGGCCCAGCCGGTGACCCTGACGATGTCGACCGCGATGACGGCTTCGTCCAGGGCATGGTCCGCGTACTGCGGGTACTTCGCCCGCAGTGCGTCGACCGCGTCGACGCGTTCGGGGCCGTCGTCGATGACGCGCCCACGCCCGTCGCCCCGCACCCACCACAGCCGGGTCCAGTCCTCGTCCCACTCGTCCGCGAGCACGCTCACCGCCGGGTTGGCGGCGATGTTCGCCAGCCGCTGTAGGCGGGGAGAGCGCTTCGGTTTGGCGTCGACGGCGGAGTAGGCGACTTCGCCCGCCACCGCGAAGGTGATCGGGACGATGTGGGGGACGCCGGCCGCCGACACGGTGGCCAGGCACGCGGAGCGCGCCCCCGTGAGCCGGCGGCGCGCTTCGCCCTCGGTCAGCGACGGCACTGGCCGAGCTTACGACCGACCGGGCCGGCCACGACTAGGTTCGACGTCCGCGATGACAACCCGGACAGCCGAAACAGTCGCCTATCCAGAAGCCCGCCGGCCCGATCGGAGCTACGCCGTCGACGCGCACGGTCTCGGCATCGCCACCTACGAGTGGGGCGACGAGGGCGCGCCGCCCGTGATGCTCGTGCACGGAGGCTTCGACTTCGCGGGCACCTTCGACGTGTTCGCGCCCATGCTCGCCGACGCCGGGTGGCGTGCCGTCGCGTGGGACCACCGGGGCCACGGCGACTCCGAGCACGCCGAGATGTACTCATGGGACGCCGACGCACGCGACGCGGTCGCCGTGATGGACCGGGTGGGTCGGGGCCCCATGCCCGTCATCGGCCACTCCAAGGGCGGCGCCATGATGCTGCAGGTAGCCGAAGCCCTCCCGCACCGCTTCAGCGCGATGGTCAACATCGACGGCTTGCCGTCGCCCCGCCGTCACCCGGATGTGGCCGGCCACGAACGCACGCGCATGCTGCTCACCGAGCTGTCGAACTGGCTCGATTCGCAACGGGAGCCGGTCGGCGAGCGCCGGCCCGGCACCATCGACGAACTGGCGGAGCGGCGCGGGCGGCAGAATCCCCGGCTCACCATGGCATGGCTCCGCTACCTCGTCACGATCGGCGCCCGCAGAGACCCCGACGGGTGGCGCTGGAAGATCGACCCTGCCCTTCGCCGCGGTGGCTTCGGCCCGCACCGCAACTCGTGGTCGATGGATCGCCTGCCGGGCCTGACGCCCCCGTTGCTCGGCATCGTCGGCACGGTGCCGGAGCCGATGGGGTGGGGCAACGACCCCGACGGTCTCCGCCCTTACCTACCGCCCGGCGGCCGCCTCGAGGTCTTCGACGAGACCGGCCACTTCGTCCACATCGAACACCCGCGAGCGGTGGCCGACCTCGTCCTCGACTTCCTCGCGTGAGCTCGACCAGCACGCGCCGCATCGCTCACCAACGCCTGGCGCTCGCGTTGCACGAGCTACGGGGCGGTCCCGGCCGTCCCCTCCTGCTCCTGCACGGGCTGGGTGAGCGGTCGCCCGACGCCCTCCCGCCGATATTTGCCTCGTGGCCCGGTCCGGTGATGGCCCTCGACTTCGCGGGTCACGGTGAGTCGTCGGTCCCGAGGGGTGGGGGCTACACGCCGGAGTTGCTCATGGCCAACGTCGACGCCGCGCTCGCTGAGACCGGTCCGGCCACGATCATCGGACGCGGCCTCGGCGCCTACGTAGCCCTGCAGGTCGCCGGCGGCCGCCCCGACCTTGTGCGGGGCGCGGTGCTCGGCGACGGTCCCGGCCTCACGGGCGGCGGCCCGGTCCCGACCTCGCCCGTGATCCCGTCGATCGACCCCGACGCGCCCTGTCCACCCGATCCGTTCGCGCTCGTCGAGCTGGCCCGCGACATCCGCCCGCCCGACTACGCCACCGCCTTCGTGCGGCTCGCGGTGCAGGTGTCTGACCTGGTCGAGCCGCTCACCGTCGCCGCCCGCACCCGGCCAGAGTGGTTGCAGGCCGTCGCGGACGAGCCCGGCGTGCGGGTGGCCTCGATCGAAGAGGGCCTCGCCCTCTACGCCGCCGCCGACTGACCCCACCTTCCCCCCGCCACCCCTTCACCCCGCCGAACTTGAGGCAATAACGATCGGACTTCGATCGTTATTGCCTCAAGTTCGTGCCGCGGAAGGGCTGGGACGGGTGGGGGGTGGGATCTTCAGTCGAAGACGATGACGCTGCGGGCGATCTCGCCCTTGCGGAGGTTCTCCATTGCGGAGTTCACGTCCTCGAGCGGGATGCGCGCCGACACCATGTCGTCGAGGTTGAGCCTGCCGTTGAGGTAGAAGTCGACGTAGGTGGGCATGTCGACGCGGAACCGGTTCGACCCCATCGCGCAGCCCTGGATCTTCTTCTCCTGGAGGAACTCGGGCCCGTTGAGCTCGATCTTGGTGCCGATCGGGATCATGCCGATGACGGTGGCGGTGCCGCCCGCCTTGAGCATGCTGAAGGACTGCTCGGTGGTGACCTTCAGTCCGATCGCCTCGAAGCTGTAGTCGACGCCTCCCCCGGTGAGCTCGCGGACTTGGGCGACGGGGTCGCCGTCGGCCGCGTTCACGAGGTCGGTCGCGCCGAACTTCTTGGCGAGGTCGAGCTTCATCGGGATCTGGTCGACCGCGATGATGCGTCCCGCGCCCGCGATGGCGGCGCCCTGCACGCTGGAGAGGCCGATGCCGCCGCAGCCGATCACCGCGACCGTGCTGCCCGCTTCGATCCGTGCCGTGTTGAACACCGCACCGAGGCCGGTCGTGACGCCGCAGCCGATGAGGGCAGCGCGGTCGAGGGGCATCTCGGGACGGATCTTCACGATGGCGTGCTCGTGCACGAGCATCTGCTCGGCGAACGACGACAGCGAGAGGAACTGGTGCACGGAGTTGCCGTCCTGGGCCAGCCGGGGCGGCGCGTCTCCGGGACGGGCCATCTCCCGGGACCGGCACAGCGCGGGCCGTCCGGTGAGGCAGTACTCGCAGTGCCCGCAGAACACCGACAGGCACGTGATCACGTGGTCACCGGGGGAGACGTAGGTGACCTGTTCCCCGACCGCCTCGACCACGCCTGCCGACTCGTGGCCCAGCACGCACGGCGTCGGATAGATGTACTTGCCGTCGAGGAAGTGGAGGTCGCTGTGGCACACGCCGGCCGCGCTGGTGCGGATCAGCACCTCGCGCGGTCCGGGCTTGTCGATGCCGACGTCCTCGATCTCCAGTTCGCCCGGGATCTTCTTGAGCACTGCCGCCTTCATGTCCTGTTCTCTCCTTCGGTTCGGCCGAACTTGAGGCAATAACGCACGGAATCCGTGCGTTATTGCCTCAAGTTCGTGGGTTCGGTGGCCCAGGAGGCGGGTGCCTCCCAGCCGTCGTCGTAGACGAGCTCGCTGAGCGGTCGCCGGCGCACCGGGCCGTGGCGGCCCATGGGTTTGCCGAGCGGGATCGTGGCGTGGATGGCGACGTCGTCAGGCACGCCGAGCAGTTCGCGCAGGGGACGCTCGACGAAGCCGTGCCACTGGGTGAGAACGCCGCCGTAGCCGAGGGCGCGGGCGGCGAGCAGCAGGTTCTGGCACGCCGGGTACACCGACCCTCCCTCGGTGGGCACCGGCTGGCGGTAGCGCACGAGGCATGCCAGCACGACGACGGGCACCTGCTCGAAGTTGTCGACGAAGTGCTGCATAGCGCGCGCCGGGCGCTCGGCTGCAGGCGAGGAGTAGCTGCGTTCCTCCTGCTTGCTGTTCCACCCGCGGCGGAAGGCTTCACCCAGAAGTGCCTTCGCTTCGACCGCCTTCGGCCCGTCGCGCAGCACCAGGAAGCGGAACGGTTGTCGGTTCGAGCCCGACGGCGCTCGTGTCGCGGCGAACAACATCGTCGCCAGGTCGTCGTCGGGGATCGGGTCGGGCCGGAAACGCCGGATCGCCCGCGTGGTGCTCATCCCTTCCAGCAGCCCGACCATTCCCTCAGCGCACCCCCGCGCCCGCACGCGCCCCTGGCCCCGCACCCGCACCCCGACCGATGCTTTGCGGCCCGAACCCCGCGTATTTTGTGGTTCGGGCCGCAAAGCACGGGTGGGGATGGGGATGGGGGTGGGTCATCGGCGGACGTCGGTGGTGAAGAACCGGTGGTGGTGGCCGCCGGTGATCTCGTAGACGCCGTTGCCGGCGCGGCCGTCGCTCGCGGTCACCTGCATGAGGTGCTGGCCGCCGCCGTAGAACGGCTTGTAGGGCGCGCACCACGTTCCGGCGCCTTCGATCCGTAGCCGGTCGCCGCTCGCCAACCGCACCTCGACCTCTCCGGCGACTCCGGCGACGGCGGCGCCGTCGGCACCCCACTCGACCGGCTTGCCGTCGTCGTCGGTCCACTGCAGGTCGTGCTCGAAGCCGACGACCGGCACCAGCTCCTCGTCGCCCGCCGGCGCCCAGCATCCGTCGAGGAAGACCGGCGCGCCGTTGGCGAGCTCCCAGTTCCAGAGGCCGAGCATTCCGTCGTCGAACTGGATCGCCAGCCACATCCACAGCGGGATGCGCCCGTGGTTGCGGATCCCCCACGAGTGGTCACGTTGACCCCACCAGTCGTCGATCTCGACGGTGTTCCCGTTGGCGGTGTAGGTGCCCGAGTAGACGCCCGACTGGATCATGTGGCTCTGGTCCCACAGCAGCTCGCTGCCTTCCATGAGCCGCCCCCGCCGCAACCCGCAGGCTCGAGTGCGCGCCGTGAAGGTGATGTCCATCGCGAAACCGTTCTCGGGGTCGTCGCCCGTGAGCCGCAGCACGCGGAACGGGTCGACCACCTCGACGGCCACCTTGTCGACCACCGTCGTGTGCGGATCGTCGCCATAGGGGCGCTCATACCGCCGCAGACCACCGGCGCCGCCCCACCGCCCCATGATGAGAGCGTCGAGGATGCCGCGCGACGGGTAGTGCGCCATGGCAACGATGGGGACATCGCCGTCGCCCGCGTCGGGCCCGCGTCCGTGCATGACGAAGAAGTAGCTCTCGCGCCAGTGCGGATGCGGGGTGACGACGTTGGGCAGCGGCTCGGGCAACTGGTGGACGAAGCGTTCGTCCATCGGAGTGAGCGACACCACGGTCGCTGAACCTACGCCCCCACCCGAACTTGAGGCAATAACGAACGGAATCCGTTCGTTATTGCCTCAAGTTCGGCCCGGGGATGGGCCGGGGATGGGTTGGACCGGCTGCCCATTGCGCGGACTTGACTGATTGGTCAAGAATGCCGCCGTCCCGAACAAGTCCTGAGGAGCGAAAATCGTGCCGCACCCTTTCCTGTCAGACTCCTGGTTCGACGAGGTCGAGAAGCTCCGGGCTGAGGCTCCCTCCCCGCCCGCGGAGGCGACCGACCTCGTGCTCAACATCGTCGTCACCGGCGGTCCCGACGGCGACCGCGAGGTGAACATGTCGGGAGGCGAGTTCAACCGCGGGCTCACCGACGACGCCCCGACGAAGCTCACCGTCCCCTACGACATCGCCAAGTCGATCTTCATCGAGGGCAACCAGGCGGCTGGCATGCAGGCCTTCATGAGCGGCCAGATCAAGGTCGAGGGCGACATGAGCAAGCTCATGGCGATGCAGGGCGGCGGTGGCAGCGCGCCGAGCGAGGAGCAGCAGGCGTTCCAGGCCAAGCTCCGCGAAATCACCGAGTAGCACCGACCCCGAAGCACCGGAACCCCCGGAACCCGAAGCACGACAAGGAGCCGAGCCATGGCACCCACCGAGACCGTCGCTCCTTCCGAGGCAGGCGAGTCCGCCGAAGCAGCACGGGTACGCGCCGAAGCCAAGGCTTGGTTCGAGAAGAGCTGGGACCCGGATCTGACCCTGGGTGACTGGTGGGAGCGCTTCGCCGAATCGGGCTGGGCGTTCCCCACGTGGCCGGCGGGCTGGTTCGGCCATGACCTGCCGTCGCATCTCGCGAGCGTCGTGAGCGACGAGCGGCGCGCCGTCGGCGCGGCCGGCCCGCCGAGCGGCATCGGCGTGATGATGGCCGGACCCACGATCGCCACCCATGCGACCGACGACCAGAGGCGCCGGTTCCTTCCCAACATGGTGAACGGCATAGAGGTGTGGTGCCAGCTCTTCAGCGAGCCGGGGAGCGGGTCAGACCTCGCCAGCCTCCAGACGCGTGCGGTCCGTGACGGCGACGAATGGATCATCAACGGTCAGAAGGTGTGGACCTCCGGTGCCCAATTCTCCAAGTGGGGAATCCTCATCGCGCGCACCAACCCCGACGCACCGAAGCACAAGGGCGTCACCTACTTCGTGATCGACCTCGACCAGCCCGGCGTCGAAGTCCGGCCTCTCAAGGAGATGACAGGCGGCGCCACGTTCAACGAGGTCTTCTTCACCGACGCGCGCGTTCCGCACGAGAACGTGATCGGCGACGTCGACGAAGGTTGGTCGGTCGCGGTCACCACCCTCGCCCACGAGCGGAACTCGCTCGGCGCGAGCGGGATGGGAGGCGCCTTCGGCGGCGGTGGGGGCGACGTGATAGGCCGTCCCGACCTCACCAAGCGCGCCGGCGACGTCGCGTCCGGGGGTGGCGGCATGTTCGGCGGCATGGGGGCCATGGCCAGCGCGGGCGGCGGCATCGGACAGATGCTCGGCTTCATGGCCAAGGCCATGGGTCGTGATACCGACAAGGTCATCCGCCAGGAGCTGGCCAGGCTCTACACCCTTATCGAGATCGCCCGCTTCACGGGGCTGCGCGCCCAGGCAGCTATCGCGAAGGGCGGCCGGCCCGGGCCGGAGGTATCGACCGGGAAGCTGGCCGCGAGCGAGATCATGCGTGCCTTCCGCGATACCGGCATGCGCCTCGTCGGCGCACAGGGAATGCTGTCCGGTAGCGACGCGCCGCTCGGCGGCATGATCACCCAGATGGCGCTCTTCAGTCCGGCCATCTCGATCGCGGGCGGCACCGACCAAGTGCAGCGCAACATCATCGGCGAGCGGGTGCTCGGTCTCCCGGCCGAGCCTCGCGTCGACAAAGACGTGCCGTTCCGGGAGCTGAAGGTAGGCACGCAGTCCAGTTGAACCATTGACAGTTGAACCATTGAGCGACCCCCTCCCGTTCTGGCACCGGAATCCCGCCAGTTCCGGCGGGATTCCGGTGCCAGAACGGAGGTTGGGGTCAGGGGGGGAACCATGAAGCTTGATCTGGGGCCTGAGCTCGAGTCGTTCCGCGACGAGATCCGGTCGTTCATCCAGGACAACACGCCGGAGGGGATGGGCTACATCGACGAGCGCCAGCTCTACGCCGGCGAGATCGGCCCCGGCAGCCGGCGTGAGGCCTACGTGGAGTGGGAGCAGAAGCTCGCGGAAGCCCACCTCATCTGTCCGCACTGGCCCGAAGAGGTCGGCGGGCGGGGTCTCACCGGCGTGGAGATGGCCGTGCTCAACGAGGAGTTCAACCGGGCGGGAGTGCCCCGGGTGAGCCGGGGTATGGGGGAGTCCCTCGTGGGGCCGTCGATCATCGTGCACGGCACCGAGGAACAGAAGGCCCACTTCCTGCCGCGCATCATCGACGGCACCGACCGGTACTGCCAGGGATTCTCCGAGCCCGACCACGGATCCGACCTCGCCGGCGTGCAGACCAAGGGCGTCGTCGACGGCGAAGAGATCGTGATCACCGGCCAGAAGGTGTGGACCTCGGGCGCCCACCGGGCGAACATGATCTTCATCCTGTGCCGCACCGATCCCGACGTGCCGAAGCACCAGGGCCTGTCCTATGTGCTCGTCCCGATGCAGCTCGACGACTCCACTTCGAACGGCATCGAGCTCCAGCCGCTGCGCCAGATGACGGGCGCGTCGGGGTTCTGCCAGGAGTTCATCGAAGGCGCCCGCGCACCGATGTTCAACGTGATCGGCGGGCTCCACAACGGCTGGCGCGTCGCCATGACGACTCTCGGCAACGAGCGGGGTGGACGGGCGACCACCCAGCACATCACCTACGAGCGGGAGTTCTGGGCGCTGGCGGAGGAAGCCACCAAGCGGGGCCGCCACACCGAGCCCCTCCTACGCCAGGACCTGGCGTGGGCCTACACCCACACCCAGATCATGCGGTTCCAGGGCCTGCGGCTCTTGTCGCTCCTCGCCCAGAAGAAGGAGCCTGGCCCGGAGGCGAGCGTGAGCAAGCTGTTCTGGTCGGAGTACCACAAGCGCCTCGGCGAGATCGCCATCGGCATCACGGGCGCCGACGGCATGATCCGCCCCGACGGTGAGCCCGACAGCGACTATCCGCTCGACCGCTGGCAGCAGACGTTCCTGTCCAGCCGGGCGGGCACGATCTTCTCCGGTACCAGCCAGATCCAGCGCAAGATCATCGGAGAGCGCGCCCTCGGTCTGCCGAAGGAGCCCGGGCTCGACGACGGTCGCAGCTGAGCCCTTGACCGCGACCTTGAGCGCTCAAGCAAATGAACCGTTGACGACGCGGGCCGCGCTCGAAGCCGACGGGCGGACGTGGCGCCTGTCGAGTCGGGCGCCCGTGACCAGCCTCGAGCGCGACGCCCAGCGCGCCTACGGCATCAACGCGGCCCGTTGCTGGGACGACACCGGGGTCCCGATGGCCCAGTACCACCGCTACGCCTACGTCGACGGCTACCTGTACGCGAGCGACCGCCACGCTGACCCCGACGAGCTGCAGGAGCGCCGCACGCGCCAAGCCGAACGGGGCGACGCGTGGGTCGACAAGGGCAGGAGCTACTACGAGGCCGAGATCCGTCCGGATGCCGAGGCGGTGCTCCGCGCCGCGGCGCGCAAGAAGCCCAGGCGCGACTTCCTGCCCGCGCTGGCCGGCTACCTCGAGGCGTCGATCGAGGCCTACGGCTACATCGGCGGCGACCTGCACTGGCGCATGGCCGCCGGCAACAAGCCGCCCGGCTGGCAGGACTTCTACGCCGATTTCACCGGCGAGCCGGCCGTGACCGGCAGCGTGTTCCTCCAAGCGGTGCCCAACCGCACGACCAGGATGATCGCCCGCCTCCGCAATGTCGCCCGCACGGTGCAGGCCGACCCCGAGCTCTCGCAGGTGTTCGTCGACCGCGACTGGGAACGACTGGTCGGGCTCGACGCGCCCGAGTTCCGGGCCGCCTTCGACGACCTCCTCGTGCATCACGGACGCCGCACCGGCCGCGGCTACGGATCGAGTGCCGTGTTCACCACGCCCACCTGGTCGATGCGCCCCCAGACGGTCTACGACATCGTCGCCGGGTATGCCCGGCTCGACCTCGACGACCAGGAACGCCTCGAACACCAGGCGCGGGCCGAACGCAACAACGCTGCCCGCCGGATGCGGCGCCGCCTCGCCGGTGACGACGAACGCCGGGCCGCGTTCGATCGCGCCTACCGCAAGGCGATCTTTCAGGTGAACACGATGGAGGATCACAACCACCTCATGGAGCAGGAGACCTGCGGCCGCCTGCGGGAGGCGATCGACCGGGTGGGCCGCCACCTCGCCGCCGAGGGCCACATCGACGCTCCTGACGACGTGTTCCACCTGCACGCCGCGGAACTGCGCACCGTCGACCCCCACCGCTTCGGCGCGCTGGTCGCCGAGCGTCGGAATGAGGTCGCCGCGCACGCCGAGCTCGAGCCGCCTGCCTTCATCGGGCCCGAACCCGAGCAGGCGCCACCAGCCGACGCGGAGGCGGTCGAGGAGGGCGTGCTCCGGGGGGAGGGCACGTCTCGCGGCCGGGCCACGGGACGAGCCCGCGTGGCGGCCGACACGCCGTATCCGCCCGACGTCGATCCGGGCGACATCCTCGTGGCCTCCGATGCCGGCCCTGCCTGGACACCCGTCTTCCCAGTGATCGGTGGATTGGTGCTCGACCGCGGCGCGGGCTACCAGCACGCCGCGCTCGTCGCCCGCGAGTACCGCATTCCCGCGGTGATCGGCACCAAGCGGGCGACGACGGCGATCACCGACGGTCAGCTCGTCACCGTCGACGGCGACGAGGGTGTCGTCGTGCTTACGCCGTAGCGATCGGCACGCGGGGTTCGCTGACGACGGCGTTGGATCCGCCGGCCGCCTTGGCGGTGTACATCGCACCGTCGGCGTGCCGCAGGAGCTCGTCGACTCCGAAGGGGATGTGGGAGGCCACCGCGATGCCGATGCTGGCTCCGACCGCCACCGCCGAGCCGACGAGGAGGAACGGGTCGGCGAGTACCGCGAGGATGCGGTCGGCGACGACCTCGGCCTCACCTTGGCCGGCGTCCTCCAGAAGGATGCCGAACTCGTCGCCGCCCAGGCGGGCGAGGGTGTCGGTGGACCGCATCACGGCGCGGATGCGATCGGCGACCGAGCACAGCAGCCGGTCGCCGGCGTCGTGGCCGAGGCTGTCGTTCACCCGCTTGAACCCGTCGAGGTCGAGGAACAGCAGGCTTACCGGCGCGTCGTCGCGCGCCAACCGTGCCAGGGCGCCGTCCGCACGGTCTCGCAGCATGCGCAAGTTCGGGAGCCCGGTGAGATGGTCGTGGAAGGCCTGGTAGGCGAGGCGCTCCTCGAGCCGCCGGCGGTCGGTTATGTCGCGGAAGTTCACGAGGAGCCCGCCGACGCTGGGGCTATCGATCAGATTGGTGACCGTCGTCTGCAGCCAGCGCCACGAGCCGTCCTTGTGCCGCAGGCGTAGCTCGATGACGTCGCTCGCGCCCGGCTCTTCGAAGGCTGCGAGGAAGGCGTCTTCGGCCCGTCGGACGTCGTCGTCGTGTACATAGCCGAGGCTGAGCGTCTCGATGATGTCGTCGGTGCCGTGGCCCAGCATGCGCTCGATCCCAGGGCTGGCATAGCGGATGACGCCGTCGAAGTCGACCACCGCGATCCCGTCGCTCGAGCTCTGGACCAGTGACCGGAAGCGCTCCTCGTTGAGGTGGAGGTCGGCGCGGGCCATAGCGAGCGAGCCCGCGACCCACGCCGTCGCCTCGCCCGCGAGGACGAAGACCGGGATGGCGTAGACCGCAGATGCGAGCGCCCAGCCAGGACGATCGGTCGCGACGAGAGGCGCGAGATAGGCCACCGTGGCGATCGGGACGAACAGCGTCGAGGTCCAGCGGCGCTGGGCCAGGCCGATCCAGATGAACGACACCATGAAGAACAGGCCGTAGCGGTACGGCTCGACTCCGCCCCAGTAGTTGTGCAGCGAGATGAGGCCGTGGCCGATCGGGATGAGGAGGACGCTGGCCCACCTCGGCCAGCGGTGCCAGGGCAGCAACAGGGCGCCGGCGCCGATCGCCACCCCCACGATGCCGACGGTGAGCACGCCGCCGCGGTCGAAGCCTGGAGGTGTCGGCAGGAACGGACTCAGCGACGTGACGACGCCGCACGCGATGAAGAGCGCGGCCGCGAGCCGGCCCGCCTGCCGGGGCGTGAGCGCGCCGGCGCGGCGCGCGGTAGTCGAGTGCCAGGCTTGCGAATCCATCACCACTGTTCATCGGTGCGCGGATCGGCCACTTTCGGACTGTTCGCGCAAGGACCCGTCCGGGCCATGACATTCCATGGCACTCGGCGGAATTCGTGAGATCCCGGCCCAGGCCATAAGCTCCGCGCAAACCGCTGATGTGTGGGGGAGGACCCATGGAAGAAGCTGTCATCGTCGCTGCGACCCGCAGCCCCATCGGGAGGGCGAACAAGGGCTCGCTCGTCGACAAGCGAGCCGACGAGATGCTCGCCGACATCCTCAACGCTCTGATGGACAAGGTTCCGCAGGTGCAGAAGAGCGATGTTCAAGACATCATCGCCGGGAACGTGGCCCAGCAGGGCGAGACCGGGTTCAGCATCGCCCGCACCGCCGGGATCCTCGGTGGCTTCCCGTTCGAAGTGCCGGGCCATACCATCAACCGCTTCTGTTCTTCGAGCCTTCAGGCGATCACCGCGGCGTCCAACGCGGTGAAGGTCGGCGAAGGCGATATCTACATCGCCTGCGGTGTCGAGAAGTCGAGCCGGCCCCCGGCGCCCGAGGGCGGCGGCGGTGGTGGCGGTGGTGGCCGCGGCGGTGGCCGGGGCATGGGGCCGGGCGGCCTCAACCCCAAGCTCACCGGTCGTGACCCGGCCTTCCCGTTCGTCTACATCCCCATGGGCCTCACCGCCGAGAACGTCGTCGACAAGTTCGGCGTCAAGCGGGAGGACATGGACAGGTTCGGCAAGCTCAGCCAGGACCGCGCCGTGGCCGCTCAGGAGAAGGGCATCTTCGACTGGGAGATCAGCCCCATCACCAAGGACGACGGCACCGTCGTCTCGAAGGACGACTGCCCCCGCGCCGGCACGACCCTCGAGAAGCTCGCCGAGCTGCCCGGCGCCTTCAAGGAGGGCGGCACCGTCACCGCCGGCAACTCCTGCCCGTTGAACGACGGCGCGGCCGCCGTGATGGTGATGAGCCGGAAGAAGGCCGACGAGCTCGGCCTCAAGCCGCTCGTGAAGATCCGCCGCACCGCCTACTCCGGGAACAACCCCGAGATCATGGGCGTCGCGCCGATCGAGGCGATCAAGAAGGTGCTGGCCCTCGAGGGCATGTCGATCTCCGACGTCGACTTCGTCGAGCTCAACGAGGCCTTCGCCGCCCAGGTCCTGCCTGTGTGTGAGAACACCGGCATCGACATCGAGAAGCAGCTCAACCCGCACGGTGGTGCGATCGCCCTCGGTCACCCCTTCGGCCAGACCGGCGCCCGCATCATGACCACGCTCATCAACGACCTCCAGACCGAAGGCGGCACCATCGGTCTCGAGACGATGTGCGCGGCCGGCGGCATGGCGATGGCCACCATCGTCGAGCGCGTCAGCTAGCAACCCCTGCGAACTTGAGGCAATAACGAACGGAATCCGTTCGTTATTGCCTCAAGTTTCGCGTTGGGGAGGATTGGTAGCGTCTGCGGACATGCCGCTGATGGAAGTTGGGGGGGAAGCGCCCGACCGTCCCGCCATCGTGATGGCCTCCTCGGGCGAGACGGTCAGCTTCGGGGAGCTCAACGGACGGGTGAACCAACTCGTCCGCGCCCTCCGGGCCCGCGGGCTGGGTGCGGGCGACGCGGTCGCGCTGGTGTGCAGCAACCGGCCCGAGTTCGCAGAGACGGTGTTCGCGGCGACGCGATCGGGTCTGCGCGTGACGCCGATCAACTGGCACCTAACGGGCGAGGAGATCGCCTACATCGTCGACGACTGCGAGGCCAAGGCGTTCGTGGCCGACGCTCTGTTCGCGGGCGCGGCCGCCGGGGCGGTCGAGCTAGCGCCCAACGCGACGGTGCGCCTCGCCGTCGGCGGCGAGATCGACGGTTTCGACTCCTATGACAAGGCCCTTGCCGCTGAGGACCCCGCCGACATCGACGACCCCACGCCCGGCGGCACGATGCTCTACACCTCCGGCACGACCGGCCGGCCGAAGGGTGTGCACCGCCAGCGGGCCGCCGCGGGCGCGGCCGCCAGTGGTGATGGGGGCCGGCAACAGCCGGCCGCGCCGGCCGCGCCTGCCGACCGGTTCCGCACCGACTACCGCCCCGGAGAGTCGGTGCACCTCGCGACCGGCCCGCTGTACCACGCCGCGCC
Organism: uncultured Acidimicrobiales bacterium; assembly: GCA_964632885.1. Classification (GTDB taxonomy): domain Bacteria; phylum Actinomycetota; class Acidimicrobiia; order Acidimicrobiales; family CAZWDB01; genus CAZWDB01. The sequence goes on from CAZWDB010000069.1 coordinate 20,250, forward strand.
CCTCGCGTTCTCGTGCACCGGACCGCTCAACGCGGGCGTCACCGTCGTCGTGATGGAGAAGTGGGACGCGCGCCAGACCCTCGAGCTCATCGAGCGGCACCGGGTGACGCACAGCCACATGGTTCCGACCATGTTCCACCGTCTCCTCGCACTCCCGGATGAGGTGCAGGAGAACTACGACGTCTCGTCGCTGCGCCACATCCTGCATGCCGCCGCGCCCTGCCCCGTCCCGGTGAAGAAGGCGATGATCGAGTGGTGGGGCCCGATCATCCACGAGTACTACGCCGCCACCGAAGGCTTCGGCACCCATGTACTGGCCGACGAATGGCTCGAGCACCCCGGCACGGTGGGGAAGGTGCCCCAGGGCCACATCGAGGTGCGCGGTCCCGACGGTGAGGCGCTGCCGCGTGGCGAGATCGGTGTGCTCTACCTCCGGGCGCCCGAAGCGGGGCGTTTCGAGTACTACAAGGCGCCCGAGAAGACGTCGGAGGCCTACCGGGGCGACTACTTCACGCTGGGCGACGTCGGCTACGTCGACGAAGAGGGCTACCTGTTCCTCACCGACCGCAGCGCGGATCTGATCATCTCGGGCGGTGTGAACATCTATCCGGCCGAGATCGACGCCGTCCTTCTCACCCATCCGCACGTTGCCGACGTGGCGACGGTGGGCGTCCCCAACGACGAGTGGGGGGAGGAGGTCAAGGCCGTCGTCGAGGTGAAGTCGGGAGTAGACGTGTCGGGCGCACTCGCCCAGGAGCTCATCGAGTTCTGCGCCGACCGCCTCGCCCGCTACAAGGTGCCCCGGTCGGTCGACTTCGTCGACGACCTGCCCCGTCACGACACCGGCAAGATCTACCGCCGCCTCGTCCGCGAGCGCTATCGCAGCTGAACTTGAGGCAATAACGAACGGAATCCGTTCGTTATTGCCTCAAGTTCGGCGGGTTCGGCGGGTTCGGTGGGGGGTGGGTTCAGGCGGTCTGGAGGACGTGCACAACGCACACCGAACCCGCGCCCATCATGTGGGCCAGCGCGGTGCGGGCCCCCTCGACCTGCCGGACACCGGCCTGACCGCGGAGCTGCACGACGCAGTCCCAGATCTGGGCGAGGCCGGTCGGACCAACCGGGTGACCGCGCGCGATGAGCCCGCCGTCGGTGGAGAACGGGATGCGTCCGCCGATCTCGGTTGCGCCCTCGGCCACGAGCTTGTCGCCCTCGCCGTCGCCGCAGATGCCGAGGAGCTCGTAGTACATGAGCTCCTCGACCGGAAAGGCGTCGTGCACGTGCACGAGGTCGATCTCGGTGGGGCCGAGGTCGGCTTCCTCGTAGGCGGCGGCCGCAGTCGTCCTCGTCAGCTCCGACGGGCCGACTACCGCGCCCATGAACACGTGGCCGGGGGTGTAGCGCTCGCTCTCGAGCTGGCTGGACAGCACCCGCACCAGTGGGTGCCCGGTGCGGTCGCGCACCTCCTCGGCGACTTCCCGGGTGGCGACGATCGCGCACGCCGCGCCCCCTCCCACCGCGCACGCCATCATCGACGTGTGGGGGTACGCGATCTTCGAGGACGCCAGCACCTCCTCGACGGTGACCTCATGGTCGGACTGGCGTTGCGCGTACGGGTTGTGCCGGGCGTGGTTCCAGTTCTTGGCGGCGATCTTGGCGTAGGTCTCGGCCGTGGTGCCGTTCTCGTGCATGCGGCGGACCGCCCACATGGCAAAGAAGGCCGCCGGCAGCAGGGTGCCTTCGACCGAGGGGCGGAACCCACCCGGCGGACGGCCGCCCCCACCGCCCATGACACCCGGACCGCCCCGGCTTCCGTCGAATCCCAACGCCATCGCAACCCGGGCGTGGCCGCCCGCGACCGACAGCACCGCCTCGCGGAAGGCGGACGAGCCGGTGGCCGACGCGTTCTCGACGTGGGTGACCGGGACTCCCGTGAGCCCGAAGTCCTTGGCCACGGCGACGCCGCTGGTCCCGCCTCCCGACATGTAGCCGTTGTAGAGCGTGCCGACGTCGCGGAACGCGATGCCGGCGTCGTCGAGCGCGGCGACGCCCGCGTCGAAGGCCATGTCGCGGGCCGGGATGCCCTCGTTGTTGAACCGGTGCATGCCGACACCGATCACATAGACGTCATCAATCATGAGGGCCCCCTTTGGCTCGGAAGCAGAAGGTGACCAGGTCGTTGTCCTCGTCGTCCTTCCACACCTCGAGGAGATCGAGCACCATCGGCATGCCGACCTCCCAGTCGCCGAACGAACCGAGCAGGCGGGCCTGGATGCGGACCCCTTCGGGGAGGTCGACCTGGCCAACGCCGTAGCCGGCCTCGCCCCGCTCCGAGGTGCCGAAGCGGTTCTGGTAGAGGAAGGTCCACGAGTAGAGCACGCCCTCGCTCGACAGCTCCCGGTCTTCAACCGGGCCCTCGGTGATCGGGCACCGCCTGCGGCGTGGGAAGAAGTACTCGTCTGCCTGGGGGCTGTACGAGCCGATCAGCCGAGGGGGTTGACCCTCGGCCGACGGCATTCGGAAGTAGCCCTCCTCGAGCGGGAGGCGCGACATCGAGCTCGGTCCCTTCTGCCCGCGCTCAGCGACTCAGCGCTGGGTGCCGACCTTGAGTTCCTTGAACGGCACGTCGCGGGAGACGTCGGGCTCCTTCGGGAGGCCGAGCACCCGTTCACCAACGATGTTCTTCTGGACCTCGTCGGTGCCGCCGTAGATCGACGGGGCGGGACTGCCGAGGAACTGCATCGTGATCATGCCGTTGAGCGGTGCGTCCTCGCCGGTGAGCATGCCGTTGGCGCCCATGATCTCCATGCCGAGATCTCGCGACGCCCTGGTGATGCGGCTGATCATCAGCTTGCCGATCGACGCCTCGGGACCGGGGCGCGAGCCGGAGGCAACGGCCGCCTTGGCGCGCAGCGCGTTCCATCCCGACAGCTTGTTGAGCGTGTAGAGCTGGACGAGGTGTTGGCGGATCACCGGGTCCTTGTGCTTGCCCACACCTTTGGCCAGCTCGATCATCATGTCGCCGCCTCCTCGGCCGCGACCGCCGCGCCGTCCGCCCATGGCGAACGACGATGGGTTCTTGTTGGCCTTCTCGACGAACTCGCCCAGGCTCTGCTCGCGCGCCTTGGCCTGCTTGCGGCCACCGGGCGCGGAGGCCGCGAAGCTTCCTGCACCGCCGCCGCCGAGGCCGACTCGCTCGTTGGCGAGGGTCGTGAGGGTGGCGCCCCAGCCTTCGTTGAGTCCGCCGATGATGGCGTCGTTGTGGACGCGGGCGTCGCTGAAGAAGACCTCACAGAAGTGGGCCTGTCCGGTGATCTGCTTGAGGGGTCGGACTTCCACGCCGGGCTGGTCCATCTCGAGCGCGAAGTAGGTGATGCCCTTGTGCTTGGGGGCGTCAGGGTTGGTGCGTGCGATCAGCATGCCGAGGTCGGCGCCCTGGCCGCCTGAGGTCCACACCTTCTGACCGTTGACGATCCACTCGTCGCCGTCCTTGACGGCACGGGTCTGGAGGCTCGCCA